>NZ_JBBLYU010000001.1:1949592-2274524 GCF_037911135.1 Phaeobacter sp. A36a-5a
CTGGGCAATTGGCCATGCCGATGACACCGCGCGCCGCGCCTATGATGTGCTGTGGCGCGCAACCGAAGCCGGACTGGCCGCCGCCCGCCCCGGCAACAGCTGCCGCGATCTGTTTCAGGCGATGTCTGCGGTGATTGCAGAGATGGACGACAGCGGCGGCGACATTGGCCGTCTGGGTCACGGGCTGGGCTTGCAGCTGACCGAACAGCCCTCACACGCCGCCTTTGACACCACCGAGCTGCAAGAGAACATGGTCCTGACGCTGGAGCCATCGCTGTCCTATGGCGACGGGCTGATGATGGTCCATGAGGAAAACATCGTGGTGACGCCGCAGGGGGGGCGCCTGCTCAGCACCCGTGCGGCGCCAGAGCTGCCGGTGATCTGAGCTGTGACAGACCGGCGCGCGGCACAGACCTAGCGGCGCATGTACTCCACCACCACGCAGGCCGGTGCCTCGCTGCGGATCTGGGTCTGGCTGGCGATCCCCCACTGCCCGGCCCGGAACGGCGGGAAATAGGTATCGGCGTCCTCGACCTCGGTCTCGACCTCGGTGATCAGCATCCGGTCAGCGATCTCCATCAGACCTTCGTAGATCCGCGCGCCGCCAATGCCGTAAATCCGGTGATAGCCCTGCGCGCGCGCCTCCGCCAGGGCGGCCTCGATGCTGGGGCAGACCAGATCGGCGGCATCCGGGTTTGAGGACACCACCAGATTAAGCCGGTTCTTCAACGGCTTCACCGGCAGGCTGTCCCAGGTATTGCGCCCCATGATCAAAGCCCCGCCCAGCGTTTCGCGCTGAAAAGACTTCAAATCCTCCGGCGCCTGCCAGGGGATCGTATTGTCCTTGCCAATGGCGCCATTCTGGTCGCGGGCAACAATAAGCGTGATCATGTCAGTCCTCTCTCAAACCGCAACCGGAGCTTTGATGCCCGGATCGGGGGTGTAATTCAGCACTTCGAAATCGTCATATTTGAAGTCAAAAATGGAGGGCACGTCGCGCGTGATGCGCAGCTCCGGCAGCGGCTGCGGCGTACGCGACAATTGCAGGGTCACCTGATCCATATGGTTGGAATAGATATGGGCATCACCGATGGTATGGATGAAATCCCCCGCCTCATAGCCGGTCACATGCGCCAGCATCTTCAGCAGCAGCGCATAAGAGGCGATGTTGAACGGCACCCCGAGAAACATGTCTGCCGACCGCTGGTAGAGCTGCAGGTGCATCCGCCGCCCCTGCACCCGCACCTGCCACAGGGTATGGCAGGGCGGCAGCGCCATATCGGGCACGTCGCCGGGGTTCCAGGCGGTGACAATCAGGCGGCGGCTGTCGGGGCTTTTGCGGATCATCTCCACCAGCTGCGCAATCTGATCGACCGTGCCCGCCCGATAAAGCGGCTCATCGCCGCTGGTGCCGGGGACCAGCTCAAGCCGTGGAAAATGCCGCCACTGATGGCCATAGACCGGCCCGAGGTCGCCATTCTCATCCGCCCATTCGTCCCAGATCGACACGCCATTGTCCTTCAGGTAGCCGATATTGGTGTCGCCGGACAGGAACCACAAAAGCTCGTGGATGATGGAACGCAGATGCAGCTTCTTGGTGGTCACCAGCGGGAATCCATCGGCCAGCGGATAGCGGGTCTGCATCCCGAAACAGGAGATGGTCCCGGTGCCGGTGCGGTCACTGCTGGCCTCGCCGTGTTCCAGAATATACTGCAGGGCCTCATGGTACTGGCGCATTGCGA
Organism: Phaeobacter sp. A36a-5a; assembly: GCF_037911135.1. Lineage (NCBI taxonomy): Bacteria > Pseudomonadati > Pseudomonadota > Alphaproteobacteria > Rhodobacterales > Roseobacteraceae > Phaeobacter > Phaeobacter bryozoorum. The sequence continues at coordinate 1,951,335 of NZ_JBBLYU010000001.1, forward strand.
TCTCTCCCTCGTGATCTGCCTGCCGTCGGGGCGCAGAGCGCGCCCGCAGGTTTTCTCCTCTGTCTAGCCTGCCGCCGCCCCCGATCTCAAGAGTGTGTAAGCCGTAGCCGCAGGGCGCCCCGCACCCAGACACCTGCCCAGACAGTCGGCCAGACAGCCGGCCAGACACCTGCCCGATATCCACTCGGACATCTGCCCCCAAAGTGGCGCAGCTGATCCACACCCTAGCGGCTTGCCCTGCCCCGCGCACCCCGCAACAAAAAGGTCACCGATGCGCCACGGTCGGCTGCGGACAGCCCAGGCGGCGCGGCAATTCAATTGACTTTCCGCAACCATGACAAGACACTGCCGCAAACAAAGAAAATTTGAGGTCAGTTCATATGAAGCGGGCAATGCTTGGACTTGCGGCAGCAACGCTGCTGTCGGCATGTGGCGGGGGCACCAACCCCTTTGACACGGGGGATGATACCGATGGTGGCACCACCGATCCGATTGTCCCCGAAGTGCTGGCATCTGACGTTGATAGCGTCGCCTATGACGCCGCTGCGGGCACATTGGTGATCAGCGGTCTCAGCCTTGACGACACACCGTTTTCCGCCAACTACCGCCGCCGCCCGGCGCTCGACCGCGAGGGCTATCAGGCCTATACCGCGCAGGACAGCTCGCTTGACCGTCATGTCACCGCCTATGTCCGTGAAATCGAAAACGGCGGCTTTGCAGTGGCCGTCGCCACCGGCGGTCAGTTCTCCTATTATTTTGCCGGCACCAGCTTTGGCCGTCGCGGCGGCTATTCCGCCCCGACCGAAGACGTCGCCTCCGGAGGTGTGGTGAGCTATGCTGGCACCTACGTGGGCCTGATGAACATCGCAGGCGATGGCGGCGATCTGCTGCCCGTCGCCCCCGGCACTCCGGCTGACATTCGCCCAGCCCAGTCGGCCGAGGTCACCGGCGATGCCTTCGTCAATGCCGATTTCCGCGACAATGTCGTCAATGGCACCATCTACAACCGCCAGATTGAGCCGACCACAGCGGGCGGCACCCCGCAGACGCTGGTGACACTTGACCTCGCGCCCACCGATATTGCCGACAATGGCACCTTTACCGGCACCGCCTCGCAGGTGGTCAACGGCACCCGCACCAATGTCGGCACCTATGGCGGCATCTTCGCCGGGACCGATGCCACATCGGTTGCCGGGTCCGTCTTTGCCCAGAACCACGTCGAGAATATCGACGGCATCGAGGAATACGGGATCTTTGTTCTGGGCCAATGTGGCACCGCAGAAAGTTCGGCCGTCTGCGATCAGCCGGTACCCTGATCTCATGCGGCGCTGTCTGGCCGCAGCCCTGACGCTGGCGCTGCTGCACGCAGCGCCGGCAACGGCGACCGAGCCGACCCCCGAACAACATCTCAGCCTGGAACAGGGCCGCCTGCTGGCGGCGCATTCCCTTGGCACCGGCAAACCGGAGCTGACGCTGGACCTGACCCGCGCCCTCTTGCGGGCCGACCGGCGCGATCACCTGGCCTGGTACCTGCGGGCCGCCGCGCAGGCGCAGCTGAAATCGCCCGGCGCCGGGCGCCGCTCTGCGGCGCGCGCCTATCGCTTTGCCCCCGACAGCGCAGGCAAATTCCGCGCAGCCCAGCTGGCCGCACGGCTGGCGGTGCAGGACGCCCGGCCGACGCTGGCGCAGGTCTGGCTGCGCCGCACCGCCATTCACGCCCCCGATGAGATCAGCGAAACACGCATCGCCGCCGACTATAAGGTCCTGCGGCGGATCAACCCCTGGTCCTTCCAACTGCGCGGTGAGCTGAAGCCCTCAAACAACGTCAACAACGGCGCCGACAACACGCTGGAAGTGATCGACGGCGTGCCGACACTGGGCCGGTTTGGTCCCCGGTCGGTGGCACTGGAGGGGACCGTTGCCGTGCTCGATGCCGCGATCGGCTACCGCCTGCGGGAAAGCCGCAGCAGCCTCACCACGCTGAGCGCGCGCGGCTATGTCCAGCGGGTGGCACTGTCGTCAGCCGCCAAGGCCAAGGCCGCCCCCCTCGCCCAGCAGTCCGGCACCACGGTGCCGCGCAACAGCGAATTCGGATCGACCTACGGCGAGATCACCCTGACCCATGCCTTTGCCGCTGGCCCGCCCGAACGCAAAGGCTCCGCCGCCCTCGGGCTCAGCTTTGGGACCGCCTGGTATGGCGGCGACAAAAGCTATGATCTGGTCAAACTGACCGCCCGGCGCAGCTGGCAGCTGTCGGCGCGCACCGGACTGACACTGGATGGCATGGCAGAACAGCGGCTCGACCCGCGCGGCCCCTCGCAGGATGGCGAGGTGTTCGGCATGGGCCTCCGTGTCAATCGCGCGCTGCAAAATGGCGATCAGATCGACGTCAGCCTTGCGCTGCGCGACAGCAGATCGGGCCATGTGAACACCTCCAGCCGCAGCGCCACGCTGCGGCTCGGCTATCACTTCGCCAAACCGCTGGGGCCGGCCAAAATCAGCACCGGACTGATCCTTGGCCAATCCGACTACCCGCAGTTCATCGCAGGCTTTCCCGCCCGCTACCTGGCCGATGGCCGCGAAGACCGGTCCTATTATGCCGATGTAAACCTCTTCTTCGAGGACTACGACTATGCCGGATTTGCCCCGACGCTGCGCCTGCGCGCGGGCAAAAAAGACAGCAATCACAGCCGTTTCCAGTCGCGCGAGCTATCGCTCTCGCTGGGTGTTCAGTCCAAATTCTAAGCGGATCCCGCAATCGCTCTGGTCACCGGCTCCGGACGCATTATGGTCAGGGGCCTGAGATATCTGACACGAGGCCGCGCCCCTGGGCCAGCCATCCTGACATGAGGAACACACCGATGCCACTGAAATATCTGCACACTATGGTTCGCGTCAAAGACCTGGAGACATCCATGGCCTTCTACCAGCTGCTGGGTCTCAAGGAGACCCGACGCTACGACAGCGAAAAAGGCCGCTTCTCGCTGATCTTCATGGCCGCCGAAGGGCAGGAAGAAACCCCGATCGAGCTGACCTATAACTGGGACGGCGATGATGGCCTGCCCAGCGACAGCCGCCATTTCGGCCATCTGGCCTATGGTGTGGATGATATTTACGCCACCTGCCAGCATCTGATGGACAATGGTGTCACCATCAACCGCCCGCCGCGCGACGGCCACATGGCCTTTGTCCGCTCGCCCGATAATATCTCGATCGAACTGCTGCAAAACGGCGACGCGCTGGACCCGGCAGAACCCTGGGCCAGCATGGAAAACACCGGCAGCTGGTAAGCCGCAACCGCCAGGAGGGCAGCACCATCATCGCGCGCCCTGTCCTCCCGGCGCCTGACAGCGCGGCGCTTGACCTCTGCGGCATATCTGTGCCGCCCTGCGCGCACGCCCCAGCCGCACCGCACGCCCCAGCCGCACCATCAGGGCATGCCAACCCGCAGGGCACGCAAAATTGCACCAGCCGGTTGCCCCGGTGGTGTGTCCGCCATGCTGCTGTCCGAAAAGATGGTCCAAGCCTGATGGGCCTTCTGGTCCCCGGATCCGCTCCGCTCCCGGCCTTCTGCCCCGTCAGCGTCGGTATGGCTTGGTCAGATCAGCTGCCGCGCAGCAAATCAAAAGGGTCAGGCATATCGGTGATAGTCGGCGTTCTGCCGAGAGGGATATGCGTTGCGACCGATGGAACACGCCCCGTTTCAGGCGTGCAAAACCTGGCTCAATAGATGTAGCGGATCTGGTCTGACCAGTAACGCTCCACCCGCTTCAGCGAGGCTGTGATATCCGCGATGCCCTCGCTGCTGATCACAGCTTTGCCTTCCAGGCCTTCTGCGTGGCGCGCAAACAGCGCCGCAACAATATCACGAATCTCGCGACCGCGCTCGGTCAGGCGCACCCGGACCGAACGGCGATCAATCTCGCAACGCTGGTGGTGCATATAGCCCATCTCGACCAGTTTCTTCAGGTTGTAGCTGACATTGCTGCCCTGATAGTAGCCGCGTGATTTCAATTCGCCCGCCGTGACCTCATTGTTGCCGATATTGAACAGCAGCAGTGCCTGAACCGCATTGATCTCCAGCACGCCGACACGCTCAAACTCGTCCTTGATGACGTCCAGCAGCAGACGGTGAAGACGCTCAACCATTGCGAGCGCCTCAAGGTAGCCAGTCATGAACCCTTTGGTGTCCTGCTGGCCGATTGGCATTTCCATACTCATCCGCATCTCCGACTCGATGGTGTCTGAGAGCAACAATGCGGAAAATTCCCGAAAAATCCGTTAAGCTGAAATTTTATTCTTTTTGATGAGTTTGCGCTATGTCGTCAATCAGCGCCGAGAACCGATCCGGCGCCGCCACCTGCCCAGTCACCCACTGGTACAGATCCTGATCATTCTCCTGCAAAAGCAGGTCGTAGAGATCAAGATCCGCCGGGCCCATCGTGGCCAGTGTCCGCTCGGCATAGGCGGAAAGAAGAATATCCATCTCCTTGATTCCGCGCCGCATCGAGCGCATCTGCAACCGCTTCAGCCGGTGGGCAGGCAGTTCGCTCATTGTGCGCTGCCTTCCATCACCAGGCGCAGGCGTTTTTCCAGCCGCGCCGCCCGGTCAGCATTGCTGCGCAGATCCTCGCGCAGCTGGCGCAGCTCGGTCATCACCGCCGCCAGGTCCTGCGGCATCTGTTCGCCAGCCGGGGCTTCCATGCCTTCGCCTTCGCCGGTCAGCAGCCAGCGCATCGACACATTCAGCAGCCCCGCCATCATCGACAGCTTGTTGGCGCGCGGTTCCGACCGATCCTGTTCCCAGCCGGTCAGGGTCGATTTCTTGATGCCCAGCCGACGGGCCAGCTGCGCCTGGGTCATGCCTGCTGCATCGCGTGCAGCGGCCACCCGGTCACCAAAGGTTGCCGCGTCGGGGCCATACCAATTCATGTCGTCGTTGCTCATTTGCCCGCTCCTGTTGGCCTATCGGTTTGTCTGTCTCCTGATCCCGCTTGATCGGGAGTTAGCGGCACCCTATGACAGTTCTAGATGACATTCAAACAGAGGTCTTTCCATGCAATTTCTGTCCGATAGCCTCTCCCGCGTCAAACCGTCACCCTCGATCGCCGTCACCACGCTGGCCGCTGAACTGCGTGCGGCGGGCCGTGACGTGATCGGCCTGAGCGCCGGTGAGCCTGACTTTGACACGCCCGACAATATCAAGGACGCCGCGATCCGTGCCATTCAGGCAGGCAAGACCAAATACACCGCCCCCGACGGCATCCCCGAGCTGAAGCAGGCGGTCTGCGATAAATTCGCCCGCGACAACGGGTTGGAGTATACCCCCGCGCAGGTTTCGGTTGGCACCGGCGGCAAGCAGATCCTCTACAATGCGCTGATGGCAACGCTCAATCCCGGCGATGAGGTGGTGATCCCGACCCCCTATTGGGTGTCCTACCCGGATATGGTGCGGCTGGCCGGTGGCACGCCGGTCTGTGTCGACTCCTCGCTGGAGACCGGGTTCAAGATCACCCCGGCCCAGCTGGAGGAGGCAATCACGCCGCAGACCAAATGGTTCATCTTCAACTCACCCTCGAACCCGACCGGGGCCGGCTACCACCCGGAGGAGCTGAAGGCGCTGACCGAGGTGCTGCTGCGCCACCCGCATGTCTGGGTGATGACCGATGACATGTATGAGCATCTGGTGTTCGATGATTTCACCTTCTGCACACCGGCGCAGATCGAACCGCGGCTCTATGACCGCACGCTGACCTGCAATGGTGTCTCCAAAGCCTATGCGATGACCGGCTGGCGGATCGGCTATGCCGCCGGTCCCAAGCATCTGATCGACGCGATGCGCAAGATCCAGTCGCAATCCACATCGAACCCCTGCACCATCAGCCAATGGGCTGCGGTTGAGGCGCTGAATGGCACCCAGGATTACATCCTGCCCAATACCGCTGTGTTCCGCCGTCGCCGCGATCTGGTGATTTCGATGCTCAGCCAGATCGAAGGCGTAGCCTGCCCGGTGCCGGATGGGGCCTTCTATGTCTACCCCTCCATCCATGCGCTGATCGGGCGGACCTCTGCCGGGGGCGTCAAGATCACCGACGACGAGGCCTTTGCCAAGGCGCTGCTGGCGGAGGCCAATGTGGCCGTGGTCCATGGCGCCGCCTATGGGTTGTCGCCGAACTTCCGCATCAGCTACGCTGCGGCCGATGACGTCCTGACCGAGGCCTGCCGCCGCATTCAGGCCTTCTGCGCCGCGCTGCGCTGAACGGAGCGTTTCGCATGGCTGCCTCCCTGCCGGACTATTACTTTCGCGTGCGCGACAACGGAGCCTTTGTGTTCCGCGTCGATAGTGAGAACCGGCAGCGGCGGCTGGATATGGATCAGATCGCCGTGGTGAAGCTGCGCAGCGGCGAGATCCGCGCCCATGGCGACCGTGACCTCAGTGCCGAGGATCTGAACGCGATCCGCAGCTGGATGGATCAGCGCCGCGAGACGCTGGCCACGCGCGAGATGGATGACATTCACCGCACCATCGAGCATCTGAACAGCACCGCCCATTGGGCACAAAGCAAGGCCAGCGCCGCGCAGCTGGAGGAGATCACCGACCAGCTGCTGCTCGCCATGCACGACCTGCGCTCGGTGCTGGTGCGCAAGAAGGCCGATCATCTGGCCCGTGGCGCCAAGGACAGCGCCCCCTCCTGATTAGCGTGGGCATGACCGGCCATCGGTGGCGCCGGATCTGAACATCACCCGATGCGTACGCGCGGATCTTTGGCGGCTTGCACATCATGCGTGTCGCGCCGCCGCTCCTTACGTCCTCTGTCGCTGGACGCCACCGCCAGCCCTTCGGTGAGGGGTGGGTTGCAATGGCAACCATAAGGCGATTAATATTTTCATCACACAATCATTATAGGAACCATTGGCGGCAGTTTCGGACTGTAGCGCGATCACCCCGGCCCCCTGTTCTGGTCCTGCGCAGATCCGCCACTGCCGCCACTGTTACCAGTATCATTCAGTCACAACAGGATTCCCGATGACGTCATATATTTCGATCATGCCCGCTTTTGCCGCCCTGACCCTCGCCAGCGGTGTCGCACTGGCCGCAGACAGTGCGCAGACCGTCAAGGACAGCGAAATCGACCGGCAACGTGCGGCACTGGCCATGAGCACCTTCGGGGCCGGATTTGGTCCGCAATCGCCGCGCGACATCGACATGGTCGAGGGGCAGAACCTGCGCGTCTTCAGCGCGGCACCGCCCGCCACCGAGATGAACCTCTGCAATATCCATTTCCATGAAAACGCAGAACATCGCGGCGGTGAATTCACCAGCTACGCGGGCAATGGCGATGGCAAGGGCTATGGCACCGGCTATCAATACGACGGCACGCTGAGCGAGGCGGAACTGGCGCCGCTGGACAGCCCCATCGGCGCCGAGGGCGGCCACGGCGATCTGCAACCGGGCGACACCATCGAGGTGCATTACGTCCACACCACCGCGCAGGTGACCCCGGGGCCAACGCTGGGCGCCTGCCTCAGCGATGCGATCAAGAACCCGCAGCTGCGGGTTGAGGCGCAGGTTTATGTGCTGGTCAATGACGAATACGCCGCCGATTTCACCGAGCTGACCCGTCTCACCGTTCGAAACAACCTCTATCAGGCGCAGAACATCCCGGCCAATTCCGGCACCCCGATCAGCTATGCCGGCTCCACCACCGGTCCGGGGTACAATACCACAGGCTCCCCGTTTCAGGTCACCTGGAGCGTCCGACCCAAGGTGATCCGCGTCAATATCCACAGCGTCGGCACCTGGCTCGAGCATAATTATTTCAACGAGACCCACGCCCATGGCGTCCGCAATCTGGTGACCAACCCCGATCTGCTGGCACCGATCAGCAACTAGCCCGCGCCGCGACGGCTACCGGGGTCGCGGTGATGACCCGGCAAGAGGACCAAAGGGGGCGATACCGCCCCCTTTCCGGTGCGCGGCTGACAGGTGCCTCGCGCCGTTATCCGGTGGTCAGCGTTGCGGAGGGGGCGCCCACCCGCTTGATCGAGCGGCGCCAGAACCGGATCATCAGGAACAGCCCCGCCGCCGACAGGCCGATCACCAGCCCCAGCCAGACGCCAAGCCCGCCCATGCCGAAGGTAAAGCCCAGCAGATAAGAGGCCGGTATCCCCACCGCCCAATAGCTGAGCCCCGCAATCACCATCGGCACGCCGGTGTCCTGCACACCGCGCAACAGGCCCAGCGCGATGACCTGCATACCATCCATCAGCTGAAACAGCGCCGCCGCCGCCAGCAGCACGCCGCCGATCAGCAGGATCTCGGCCTTCTGCGGGTCGGCGCTGTCCAGAAACAGCGACATCAGCGGGCCGGGCACGGTCAGGAACAGGACAATCGCCACCGACGATACCAGCAGCGACATCAGCGTCACCACCTTGCCGCCGCGTGCCAGATGCGCGCGGTCGCCGCGGCCATAGGCATTGCCCGCCCGGATGGTCGCCGCATTCGACAGCCCCAGATGCACCATGAACGTCAGCCCGCCCAGCGAAATCGCGATACCATGGGCCGCCAGCGGCACCGTGCCCAGCCAGCCCATCATCATCGCCGAGGCCGCAAACAGGCTAGCCTCGGCCAGCGTGGTCAGCCCAATCGGCAGCCCCATGCGCAGCACCCGGCCCAGCATCTCCCAGTCCGGACGCTGGAAATTCTTCAGCAGCTCATGCTCCGGCAAGGCCTTCAGCGCGTAGACCAGCACCAGCACAAAGGACAGGCCATTGGTCACCAGCGAGGCCAGCGCCGCCCCGGCAATCCCCAGTTCAGGTGCGCCCCAGTTGCCAAAGATCAGCGCATAGTTCACCAGCCCGTTCACCACCGCCCCAAAAACCGACAGCCACAGCACGATCTGGGTCCGTTCCAGCGCCGCCAGATAGGATTTCGCAACCATATAGAGCAGCGCCGGAAACAGCGCCCAGCCTGCAATCCGCAGGTATTCCGCTGCGTCATGGGCCACCTTCTCCTCCTGGCCCAGCAACAGCAGGATCGCCTCTGACCACCACAACAGCGGCATCGCCAGCACCCCGTAGACCAGCGACAGCCAAAGCCCCATGCGGGTAGAACGCCGGATCTGACGCTCTTCGCCGGCACCGGCTGCGGCGGCCACCATCGGCATCACAGCAAAGGCAAAGCCGGATCCGAACAGGAAGATCGAGAAGAAATAGGACGAGCCCAGCGTCACCGCCGCCAGCTCGTCGACCCCATACCAGCCCAGCATCACCGTATCGGTCAACCCGATGGCAAACTGCGCCACATGCCCGCCAATCAACGGCAGGCCAAGCACGGCAATGGCGCGACTATGGGCAAGGAGTGTGTTCGGGGCGGGCGCGGGCAATCTCTGTGTCATATGCAAGCCTTAGGCACGGGTCGACAGGACGGCAAGCCTCATTTCCGCTCCGGTTGCAATCTGCCCGCCGACTTCTGCCGTGCCGGTTATGCGCGCCGTCTTATGGGTACGATCTGCGGCAAATGTGATATGCTGGCGGTGCCGATCATCGCCAGCAAGGAGCGCCTGCATGTCCGATCTCACACGCCAGCTGATCCCTGATGCGCAGGCCTTCCTGACGGAGCTGTCGCAGAACAACAGCCGCGACTGGTTCCAGACGCATAAGGCCCGCTATGACGACCAGCTGCGCCGCCCGGCAGAGGCGCTGCTGGCTGAGGTTGCCGATTACCTGCGCCCGCATCATCCCGGCATTCAGGGCAAGCTGTTCCGGCCCCAGCGCGATCTGCGGTTTTCCAGGGACAAGACCCCCTATCACACCCATCTGCATATGCTGTGGAAGCTGCCGCTGCTGCCGGGGGCCGGGCTGTTCTTTGGCATCGACCCGGCCCGGCTGCGCGTCGGCGGCGGTGTCATGAGCCTTGACGGTGCTGCGCTCAGCCGCTGGCGCATTGCGGTTGCGGGCCGACCGCTGGTCCGGGTCTATCCGACGGCAGGCCTCGACCAGATCGACGGGCGCAGACAGCCCCCCGACAGCGGCTTTGCCGATGAGCTGGCGGCGCTGCTGGATATCCTCACCCTCAAGGGGTTTCGACCCAACGCGGCTGAGCTGAAACGGGTGCCGGGGCCACAGGATCAGACCCATCCCCACGCCGATCTCCTGCGCCGCAAGTCGCTGACCCTGTGGTCTGATCTCGACCTCACGTCGCCGGTGGATCCAAAGGCCGCGATCTGTAGCGCAGCTCTCGTGCTGGCACCCGTCTTCACCCTGTTGCGCCCGATCCTGACCAAGCCGGTCGCTGCCTGATCGCCGGGATCAGCTGTGGCCCCAGTCCTCCGGATTGTCGCTGTTGTTGGGGCTCAGCCCCAGCACATCCCCCCGGATCGAACAGCCCAGCCCCAGCACGGTGCGGTTGGCATAGGAGAAATAGGCGCAGACCTGATTGATCTCCAGAATCTGCCCGTCATCCAGACCGGCGGCCCGCAGCGCATGGATATCCGCCTCGATCAGCGCGGCCGGGGCTTCGGTCAGCTTGCGCGCATAGACCAGCCCGGCCCGCTGCGCCGGATCCAACGGCGCCAGCTGCGGGTTGCGCGCCTCGATCGCGGCGCGGATCTCCTGCCCCCGCGCCTCATCCGCCAGCAGCCGCTGGAGGCCGGCAAAATGGTGCTCCACGCAATAGGCGCAGTCATTCAGGGACGAGACCCAGACTCCCAGCACCTCCAGATACCATTTCGGCAGGCTGTTGCAGCTGTGGTGCAGCACATTCTTGTAAAGCGCCATATGCCCTTCCATCGAATGCGGCCGCAGACTGTGCACCATCATGATGTTGTCGACATTGTTGCCCGGCCCGGTCACCCGCTCGTAGAGCTTTTTCAGCTTGCCGGTTGCCTCTTCAAACGGAACGGTCCTGATCCAGGCCATGTCACTCTCCCTAATTGTCTGACCCGAGAGTAGCGGGATCTGACGTGGCGGAAAGACGGAACCGAACGTCACAGATGTTACGCAAGGCGGCACCGCCGCCCCGCGCCTGCCTGCCCCCCGGCAGGCGCGTTCACCGGCGCAACAAGACGCAACGGCAATCATCTATCGCGCCGGACGCCAAGCCGCGCCGTCACGCCTGCGCCCGCCCAGGCAGGCGCGGGGCTCATCGCTTTACGTCGCCGCCTCCCGCGCCACCGCGGCAATCGCCGCCCGCACATCCGCCGCGCGGCTGCGGTGGTTGGTGATCGCCGCGCGCAGCATCACGCGGCCCTCCGCACGGGTAGTCGAGAACACCGCCTCGCCGCTTTCCTGCAGGGTCTGGGCAATATGCGCGTTGATCACAGACTGCGCCTCCGGCGCCAGATCGCTGCGCGCGGTAAAGACGCAGATATTCGATACCACCCGCGCGCCCAGTGCCATCAGCGGCTGCGCCTCAACCTCAGCCGCCATCAGCGCCGCCAGCTCGCAATTGCCGGTGATCGCCTCGCAGAACGCCGCCTCGCCATAGGTCTCAAGCGCCGTCCAGACCTTCAGCGCCCGGTTGCCACGGCTGAGGTCGATGCCATAGTCGCAGAACCACGGCTCACCGCCCGCCAGCCCGCGCTCGGCGCCTTCCAGATAGGCAGGCCGCGCCGCAAAGGCCGCCCGGTGCTCCTCCTCGTTGCGCAGCAGCGCCATGCCGCAGTCATAGCCCACATACATCCATTTGTGGAAATCCAGCGCGATGCTATCGGCCCGGCCGATCCCGTCGCTCAGCGACCGGTAAGGCTCCGCCGCAATCCGCGTCCAGGCGCCAAAGGCCCCGTCCACATGCAGCCAAAGCCCCAAATCCGCTGCCGCATCGGCCAAGGCATTCAGATCGTCAAACTGCCCCAGATCCACGGTGCCCGCATTGCCCACCAGCAGAAAGGGCAGCGCGCCCTTGGCCCGATCCTCGGCCACCATCCGGGCCAAGGCCGCGCAGTCCAGCCGGCCATCGACCAGCGGCACCTTGCGCAGATTGTCCGAACCGATACCCAACAGCTCCACCGCCTTCAGCGAGGCATTATGCACGCCCTCGCCCGCATAGGCGGTCAGCCGCACCGCGCCCTGGCCGGTCTTGCGGACATCCTTCAGCACCCGCAGCCGCGCCGCCTGAAAGGCAATCACCGTCGCCTGCGAGGTGCCGGTCACCAGAATGCCGCTGGCCCCCTCCGGCATCCCCATTTTGCGGCGCGTCCAGTCGACAACCGCGCGCTCCATGTAGTTCGCGCCATGGTCGCGCCCGCCCATATTGGCATTGACCGCCGCCGCCGCAACCGAGGCGATCAGATCCGTCGCCAGACCCGATCCCTGCACCCAGCCCCAGAACCGCGGATGGGTGTTGCCACCGTGATAGGGCAGCACGTCCCGGATGATCCGGTCGACCGTCTCTTGCGGCCCCAGCGCCTCCGCCGTCACCGCATAGCGCGCGTCAATATCCTCCGGCATCGGCTGCCAGGGGCGCTCCGCTGCCTCTTGCATCTGGTCCAGCGCCGCCTCCAGCATCCGCTGCGCCTCAGCGCGGAACACCGCCCAATCCTGCGTCTTGATCCCAGTCTCAGCCACCCGCGCGCCCTCCTCCTGCCTGCCGCTGCCCACAGGTGTAGCCCGCAAGCCCAGGCGCCGCACGAAGAATATCGCCGCACCCAGTTGCCCGGCCTTACCACCGATAAACTGATCGCCGCGCGCCCTGCCCTGCCTTATCCACAGCCCCTTGCGTGCCTCTTCCACCCGGCCCCAACACCTGCCATAATGGCGGCCAATCAAAACCAACCAAGAGCAGCCCCGCATATGGCCGACGACCTCCTCAGCACGCCCGCTTCTGAGACCTATGACGCTTCCTCGATCGAGGTTCTGGAAGGCCTCGAACCGGTCCGCCAGCGCCCCGGCATGTATATTGGCGGCACCGATGAGCGCGCGCTGCACCATATGGTCGCCGAGATCCTCGACAACTCCATGGACGAGGCCGTCGCGGGCCACGCCAACCGGATCGAGGTGACGCTGCACGCGGATTTTTCCGTCACCATCTCCGACAATGGCCGTGGCATCCCGATTGATCCGCACCCGAAGTTCCCGGACAAATCGGCACTTGAGGTGATCCTCTGCACCCTGCACGCAGGCGGCAAATTCTCCGGCAAGGCCTATCAGACCTCTGGCGGTCTGCACGGCGTCGGCTCCTCCGTGGTGAACGCGCTGTCGGATTCCATGGTCGTGCAAGTGGCCAAGAACAAGGAACTGTTCGAACAGCGTTTCTCCCGCGGGTTGCCGCAGGGTCCGGTGGAAAAAATCGGCGCCGCCCCCAACAAGCGCGGCACCTTTGTCACCTTCCACGCCGATGAGCAGATCTTCGGCTCCCACCGGTTCAAGCCCAAGCGCCTGTTTACCCTGGTGCGCTCCAAGGCCTATCTGTTCTCCGGCGTCGAAATCCGCTGGAAATCGGAAATCGACGACAATGAGACCCCGACCGAGGCCACCTTCCACTTCCCCGGCGGCCTCAAGGACTACCTGACAGAGGTGCTCGGCAAATCCTCCGTCTACGCCGACCAGCCCTTTGCCGGTAAGGTTGAGTTCCGCGAGAAATTCAACGCGCCGGGATACGTGGAATGGGCGATCAACTGGACCCCGTCCCGCGACGGCTTCACCCAGTCCTACTGTAACACCGTCCCCACACCCGAGGGCGGCACCCATGTGGCGGGCTTCTGGGCCGCAATCCTAAAAGGGATCAAGGCCTACGGCGAGCTGGTCAGCAACAAGAAGGCTGGCAACATCACCCGCGACGACCTGATGGCGGGCGGCTGCGCGCTGGTCTCTTGTTTCATCGCCGATCCCGCCTTTGTCGGCCAGACCAAGGACCGCCTCTCGACCGAGGCTGCCGCCAAGATGGTGGAAAACTCGGTCCGCGATCATTTCGACAACTGGCTGGCCGCCGATACCAAATCGGCCGGCGCCATCCTCGACTTTCTCGTGCTGCGCGCCGAGGAACGCCTGCGCCGCAAGCAGGAAAAAGAGACCCAGCGCAAATCCGCCACCAAGAAACTGCGCCTGCCCGGCAAGCTGACCGACTGCACCTCCAAGGACCGCGCCGGCACCGAACTGTTCATCGTCGAGGGCGACTCCGCGGGCGGTTCCGGCAAGGGCGCGCGCAACCGGGTCAATCAGGCGCTCCTGCCCCTGAAGGGCAAGATCCTGAACGTGCTGGGCGCGGCCTCCAACAAACTCGGCTCCAATCAGGAGATCAACGACCTCTGCGAGGCGCTTGGCGTCGGCCTTGGCACCAAATTCAACCTCGACGATCTGCGCTATGACAAGATCATCATCATGACCGATGCGGACGTCGACGGCGCCCATATCGCCTCGTTGCTGATGACCTTCTTCTTCACGCAGATGCGCCCGCTCATTGACGGCGGCCACCTCTACCTCGCCTGCCCGCCGCTGTTCCGCCTGACCCAGGGTGCGCGCCGCGTCTACTGCCTCGATGAGGCCGAGCGCGACAAATGGCTGGAGAAGGGCCTCGGCGGCAAGGGCAAGATCGACGTCTCCCGCTTCAAGGGTCTTGGCGAAATGGACGCCAAGGATTTGAAAGAGACCACGATGGACCCCAAGACTCGCAAGCTGATCCGCGTCACCATCGACGAGGACGAGCCGGGCGAAACCGGCGATTTGGTCGAGCGCCTGATGGGCAAGAAACCCGAGCTCCGCTTCCAGTACATCCAGGAAAACGCGAAGTTCGTGGAGGAGCTGGATGTTTAATGGCCAGAAAGAAAATTGGCGTTTGTCGGCTAACAGAAAATGAAGGCAAACTTGTAAAATCGCATATTATCCCCCAGGCCTTTACACGGCCAACTATATCTGGCGCACCGTTGCTGCAATCGACAAAGGGGCGCGGACACTTAAGGCGTTGGACTAGCTGGTATGATTCATCCTTAGTAACACGAGATGGAGAAGACTTGCTAAGCGAGATAGACGACCTTGCAGTCAAGGAACTACGACGCGCGAAATTGGTCTGGTCTGGTTGGAACTTTCACCTGCCGAGAGAAATGGTATTCGGGCCGATGTCTGCAGACCATGGAATCAGAATTGTACAGAATTTCAATCAAGAAGCTGTTTGTCTGTTTTTCTGGAGTATCGCTTGGCGTGCGAGTGTATCAAAAATTCCGGATATGCAAAATTTCTCTCTTCCTAGCCAAATAGAAGAGAAGGCAAAATCCGCCATACTAAAAAGGCGTATTGACTGCGCAGAAATGCCTGTATCGCTTATTCAGCTTTCAACAAAAGGTGAGCCGCATAACCACAGTCCAATTTTGGACGAAAAGGTGACCCCGACATTTGGCGACTTGCCTGAGAAAACGATACCAATCGCAAGAATATATTTGGATGGACTAATCGCTCACTTGCACCTAGAGCCAGAGAGTTTCGAAGGAACGAATGAACATGGCCTCTTCCTCGGGGAAAGTGAAAATATTACTGTTACTACAATAAGCTACGAAAAATCATTTCAATACGAAAATCTGCTGACTGTTGCTTTTGAAAGCTATTTTGGGCCTTTAACGTCGCCCAACTTCAGTTAGTTTACCTAAGCCTTCCAAAACAATGTATCTACTAACGCCCTCCCCGCACCACAAGGCCCGCGCTTGACCTTGGGGAGGCGTGAAGCGCCTTCCCGGGGGGAAGGTCAGGCGCGGGCCGTGCGGCTGGCGCCCCACGTCCCAAAGGGGCACACCGTCAGCTCCTTCACCTTCCCCAAATACTCCCGCCCCCTGCCCGGCAGGCGGCTTTGCCGCCGAGAGGCGGGAGGCATCCCGCCTATAGGTCTGCGCCTGCCGGGGGCTGGCACGCGGCCCGGTCAAGGTGGCTCGTACCCCCGTTGCGCCAGCCCCCGGACCACCGCACGCCCCTTCCACCTTCGCTTAAACCCGATCTGCCAGACTGATCCCGTCGCGACATCCGGGGCGGACTGACACCCCGCCTCACCACCTGGAGATCGGACGCCACGGCCAGCAACCGGGGCGGTTCGCAGATATCTCGCGAAGATGGGCAATCCCCATCCCACCCTCCGCCTCTGGCCCCAGTGGAGACATTGGGCCCTTGGCGGCGCCGCCTGCTCTTTGCTGCCCGCAGCACCGACCCGTTCCCCACCACGCGGGTGACATCACAATCAGGACATCCCCCACCGCGCCACTGGGCATCACCGGCCGCGCGGTGATAGCGCTTGCCTGCAAGGCGCTGGTCTTTCTACACTTCCCCTGAGCCAGCCCACCCCGGACCCACCCGCAGGAGCCGCCGCCATGATGACCATCGCCGACAATCAGCTGCTGCTGATCCTCCTGTGTTTCGGCGCGGGCAGCCTCGGCACCGCGCTGCTGTTTCGCCATCCAGCAGGACACCGGGTCTGGCGGCTGGCGGATCTGGGCTGGGTGGTGCTCGGCGGTATCGGCGCGCTGGTCGCTGTGCTGGCGGGCATCTACAAGGCCGACACCGGGCGGCTGGAACGGCAGATCGACATCGCCTATGCCGCCACCGCCTCTTTTGACCGCGACGCCGCGCGCTTTCGCCTGCGCTTCTGCGATCCAGCCTATGACAGCGATATCGCCACGCTCTGCGACAAGATCGAGTTTCTCTCCGCCTCCACCGCGGGCAATGCCGAGCTGCCGCTGTTCATCGCCGTCACCGATCAGGTCACCCCGCTGCAGGGGCTGCGGCTGATCTTTGGCCGCGCCGAGCACACGCCTGAGATGATGGAAATGGCCGCCAAGGCGGATGCATTCGATCCCGCGGCCTTCACCGTTTTTACCGCGCTGGATGCCCCGACCGAAGCCGCCGTCGACACCCTGCGCCGCAAGGTGCCGACCATTGCGGGCGATTTTCTCATCCTGGCCCGCGCCTATGACGCGCTGATCGGGCAGATCACCCAGCTCAAGAGCGAATGGGAATATCTTCAGGACAACGCACATATTCTGGTGTTGCAGATCCTCGCGCTCTGCATGGTGGCCTTTGCCGCGCCGTTCCGGCTGGGCAAATCTGTGGTGGATCTGCGCTAGGTCCTGGCCTTATCAAAACTCACCGAACTGGCCATTTCGACAAGGTCACATTCCAGGCTAGGCTGACCGCGACAGACCCTTTCAGATTTGCGAGCCCAGCCATGCGCGACAACGCCCCTGCCGATAGCCCGACCACCCAGTTGCCCAGCGTCTGCCCGCTGGATTGCCCCGACACCTGCAGCCTCAGCGTCAGTGTCACGGATGGCGAGATCACGGCGGTGCGCGGATCACACGCCAATCCGCTGACCGACGCGGTGATCTGCAACAAGGTGGCGCGCAGTTTTGCAGGCTTCGTGCATGGTCCCAACCGGCTGACCCAGCCGCTGCGCCGCAGCGGCCCGCGCGGCAGCGGCAGCTATGAGCCGATCAGCTGGGAGCAGGCGCTGGACCTGATCCACGCCGGGTTCATGCGCGCAATCACCGCCCACGGCGCGCAATCGGTGCTGCCCTTCAACTACGCAGGCCCCCACGGCGAGCTGGCCGGCGGGTCGATGGACCGGCGATTTTTCTACCACATGGGCGCAACCCGGCTGAACCGGGGGCCGCTCTGCGGCGGGGTGCGCGGTGGCGCCTATGAGAGCCTGTTCGGCCCCGCTCCCGGCATGCCGCCACAGCAGCTGCTGCATTCGGATCTGGTGCTGGTCTGGGGCAATAACATTACGGTTTCCAACCTGCATATGGCGCCGCTGCTGAAACAGGCCCGCACCAAGGGCGCACGGCTGGTGGTGATCGACCCCAAACGCACCAAGATTGCCGAACACTGCGACCTGCATCTGCAACCGGTGCCGGGCACCGATGTGGTGCTGGCAATGGCGCTGGCGGCTGAGCTGGAGCGGCGCGGCGCGCTGGATCATGACTTCATCGCCCAATGGACCACCGGATCAGAACCATACCTGAAGGCTGCCCGCAGCTATACCCCCGATCAGGCGGCCGAGGTCTGCGGCATCCCGCTGGCGCAGTTCCACCAGCTGGCGGATTGGATCGCACAGGCCCGCTGCATGTCCACCTCGCTCGGCAACGGGATCGAGCGCGGACGCTCCGGCGGCTCCGGCCTGCGGGCGGCCATGGCGCTCCAGGCGCTGACCGGCCATCACGGGCGGCTGGGTGCCGGGGTGCTGGCCAAACCCGGCCTCGCCGCCCCCAAAACACAGGACCGCTTGCAGGCCAGCCACCTGATCGACCCGGACACACGGGTTTTCAACATCGTCGATGTGGCGCGCAAACTGCTGGATCGCGATATGCGCATCCCGGTCAAGGCGGTGATGATCTACAATCACAACCCGGTCGCCACCCACCCCGATCAGGCCCGCCTGATCGAAGCGCTCAGTCAGGAGGATATCTTTATCGCGGGCTGCGATGTGGCGATGACCGATTCCATGCGGATGTGCGATGTGATCCTGCCTGCCGCCAGCCATTTTGAATATGACGATGTCTATGGTGCTTATGGCCAGAACTTCATCCAGCGTGCCGCCCCGGTGATCCCACTGGTGGGCGACAGCCTGCCCAATACCGAGATTTTCCGCCGTCTGGCCGCGCGGTTCGGCTATAACGACCCGCTGTTTCAGGCCAGCGATGCCGAGCTGATGGATCAGGCGCTGGACGGCAATCATCCGCAGCTTCAGGGCCACCGCCCCAGTGAAATCCCCCTCGACCGGGCGCTGGAAATCACCGCTGCCGAGGGCGCCGCACCGATCCTTTGTGATACGGTTGCGCCGGCCACCGCCTCGGGCAAGATCGAGCTGTTCAGCGAGGACTACGAGAGCCGCTACGGCTTTGGCGTACCGCGTTATGATCCGGTGCCGCGCAGCGCCCCCTTTGTGCTGATCACGCCGTCCTCGGCGAAACGCACCAATGCCACCTTTGGCGATCAGCCACCCTCAGATGGGGCCGAAATGCTCGAAATGCACCCAAAGGATGCCGCCAGCCGTGAGCTGACCGATGGCGATCTGCTGGAGGTCTTCAACGATCGGGCCACCGTCACCCTGCGGCTGAAAATCAGCGATGCCACCCGTCCCGGCGTGCTCTACAGCCCCAAGGGCACCTGGCGCGCCAGCAGCGCCACGGGTCTGACCGTGAATGCGCTGATTCCCGCCGATATCCGCACCGATACCGAAGATGGCGCCTGCTATAACGAGACCTTCGTGGACCTGCGCCGCGCTGCCAGCTGACCACGCAACAAAGCTCGCAAAACCAGTTCCCACCCCGGCGCAACTTGTCCTAGGGTGGGTCCATGATCGCGCGGTTCTGTCTTGTCCTGGGGTGTCTTGCCCTGCTGTCCTGCGGGCGTCCGCTGTCCGAAGGCGAACAGCAGTTCCTCAGCCGTATTCACGGGCCCGAACTGGATATGAGCCGCCTGCGCATCGTCAAGGGCGCGCCACTCTCGCAGGTCACATTTCGCCGCAAGCCACGCCCCCGCGTGACCTGCCGCGAACGCATCCTGCCGCCCGTAAAAGATGAGATCGTCACCTCTTCCCCCGCCGCACTGGCGCTGTTCAACCGCATCTTCTTCGTGCGCGACTGGTATATCGACGACTACATGCCCGCCTACCCCGAGCGGCTTTATCTGGTGGAGGCGATGCTGCTGGCCCATGAAGCGACCCATGTCTGGCAATGGCAGCAACGCGCCAAGACCGGCTATCACCCGCTGCGCGCCGCTGCCGAACACCGGGCGACGGATGATCCCTATCTGTTTGATCTGAAAGGCGACGACCGCTTCATCGACTTTGCCTATGAACAGCAGGGCGCGATTGTCGAAGAATACGTCTGCTGCCGCGCGCTGGACCCAACCGGCGCGCGCACCAAGCGGCTGCATGGAATGCTGAAGGCGGCGATGCCCGTCTCAGACCTGCCGCAAAGCCGCGAAAGCGATGTCTACCTGCCGTGGAAAGGCGCCGAGCTGGGCGGTATCTGCGCCTGACCGATGCGGCTCAGAGCCCCGGATGGAGCTGCCCGCCGTCCAACCGCACCACCCGGTCCATGCGCTCTGCCAGCTCCAGATTATGGGTGGCAATCAGCGCCGCCATGCCGGTCTCGGCCACCAGCTCCATCAGCACCGCAAAGACCTGATCGGCGGTAGCGGGATCGAGGTTGCCTGTCGGCTCATCCGCCAGAAGCAGACGCGGCCCGTTGGCCAGCGCCCGGCAAAACGCCACCCGCTGCTGCTCGCCGCCCGACATCGCCGCAGGGCGGTGCCCGGCGCGGTCGCTCAACCCGACCCGCGCCAGCAGATCCTGCGCCCGCGCCTCTGCCTTGGCCTGGCTGATGCCATTGGCCAGCTGCGGCAACACGATGTTTTCCAGCGCGGTGAACTCCGCCAGCAGATGATGGAACTGGTAGACAAACCCCACATCCTGCCGCCGCACCGCCGTACGCCGCCGCTCGGATTTGCCGGTCAGATCCTGCCCGCCAATCCGCACCGTGCCGCGATCGGGCGTGTCCAGCAGGCCGGCCGTATGCAGCAGCGTGGATTTGCCGGCGCCAGAGGGCGCCACCAGCGCCACGATCTCTCCGGGCTTCACCGTCAGATCAATGCCAGTCAGCACATCCACCTGCGTTGGCAGGCCGTGGTTGTAGGATTTGCCGACCTGGCTCAGCTGCAATACGGCAGATTGCGCGCCTGTCTGCGTTTCGGGGTTATTCATAGCGCAGCGCCTCCACCGGGTTCATCCGCGCCGCGCGCCGTGCCGGGAAAATGGTGATGACAAAGGACAAGGTCAGCGACAGCGCCACCGCCGACAGCACATCCGCCAGCCGCAGCTCGGCGGGCAGCGCATAGATGCCCCGGATCGCCGGATCCCAGACCCCGCCCCCCATCACATAGTTCACAAAGGAGAAAATCGGATCAATGTAGATCGCGAATAGACAGCCCAGAATGACCCCAAGCACAGTGCCGATCACGCCGGTGCAGGCCCCACAGAGGAAAAACACCCGCATCACCGACCCTTCGCTGAGGCCAATGGTGCGCAGGATGCCGATATCGCGGCCCTTGTTCTTGACCAGCATGATCAGCCCGGAGACGATATTCATCGTGGCAATCAGCACCAGGATCGACAGGATGATGAACATCACATTGTCCTCGACCTCCAGCGCACGCAGGAAGCCACCCGAGGCATCGCGCCAGGTCCAGACGCCGATGCCCGGGGCAACCTCATCCCCGGCCTGCAACAGCGGCAGCACCAGACGGTCGACGGTTTCGGGATCCTCCACCATCACCTCGATTTCATCGGCAAAGCCTTCGCGGTTGAAATAGCTCTGCGCCTCGGCAAAAGGCATGTAAAGCCGGGTGCGGTCGATGTCATAGCGCCCGGCGGTGAAGATATAGACCACCTCATAGGCATTGACGCGCGGGCTGGTGCCAAAGGCGGTCTTGACCCCATCGGGGGAAATCAGCTTGATCCGGTCGCCGACGCTCACGCCCAGTTCACGGGCCACGCCAGATCCCAGCGCCACGCCTTCGTCAAACCGCGACAGGTCACCAATCGCCGCCTCGCTCTGGGCAATCCCCGGCAGGCTGGCGATGTTGGCCGCCGAGATGCCAAAGACCTCAACCCCGGCGCTGCGCTGGCGCAGGCTTGCCATCACCTGTCCCTTGATCAGCGGCGCGCTGCGGATCACGCCGGGCACCGCGGCGGCGGCCTCGGCCAGGGCGTCATACTCTGTCAGCCTGCGGTCCAGCTGGCCCTGTTCGGTCACCGTGCCATGTGAATAGAGCGTCACATGCGCATTGGCCCCCAGAATGGTGCCGACAAATTCCGAGCGGAACCCGGTGCGCACTGCCAATGTGGCGATCAGTGCAAACACCGCCAGCGCAATGCCGATGAGGCTGATCCAGGTCATCACACTGACGCCCCCCTCGGCCCGGCGCGCCCGCAGATAACGCCAGGCGATCAGCCATTCAAAACGGGAAAAAGGGAGTGGTGTGGCCATAATGATCCTGCCGGGCAAAGTTCAGCGCAACCTGTGCTGCCCACGGCCCAAGGTCAAGATCTGGTTTCCGCCCCGGCAGCATTCCCCGGCGATGACACCAATCCACCGCCATCGGCCGGGCGCTGGGTTTTTTGGCAAAATTCCAGGCCCAGACGCAAACGGTCCGCACCAATGGGGCGCGGACCGTGCTGATCGTTCCATAAGGGCATGTCGCGGGTTATGCGCCGCTTCAGAAGCCCCGGCCGGTCCGGTGGGCGGCATAGATCTCCACGATCTTCTGCACTGCCGCCTCGGGCGAGAGTTCCTCGCTTTCGCCGCTGCGGCGCGAGGTGAGTTCGACCACGCCGTTCTTCAGACCACGCGGGCCGACGGTGATGCGCCAGGGCAGACCGATCAGGTCCATGGTGGCGAATTTACCGCCTGCCCGTTCCTTGCGATCATCATATAGCGGCTCCAGCCCGACAGCTGTCAGCGCGTCATAAAGGCTCTCGCAGGCGGCGTCGGCTTCTTCGTCGCCCTGTTTGAGGTTCACGATCCCGCAGTGGAACGGCGTCACACCTTCGGGCCAGATGATGCCCTTTTCGTCGTGGCTGGCCTCGATGATGGCGCCAAGGAGACGCGAAACGCCGATCCCGTGCGAGCCCATATGGACCGGCGACTGCTTGCCATCGGGGCCTTGCACATTGGCACCCATCGCTTCGGAATATTTGGTACCAAAGTAGAAGATCTGGCCAACCTCGATCCCTCGCGCAACCCGGCGACGGTCTTCCGGCACCTCGTTGAACAGCGCCTCGTCATGGGTTTCATCGGTGCGGGCATATTTCGAGGTAAACTCCTCCAGCACGCCCTGACACTGCTCGACGCTGTCGTAATCAATTTCGCGATCGCCAAAGGTCAGATCGGTGACTGCGCTGTCATAGAACACCTCGCTCTCGCCGGTCTCGGCCAGAACCAGGAATTCATGGGTATAATCGCCGCCAATCGGCCCGCCATCGGCGCGCATCGGGATCGCCTGAAGCCCCATACGCTCGTAGCTGCGCAGATAGCTGACCAGATGACGGTTATAGGCGTGCAGCGCGTCCTCTTTGGTCAGGTCGAAGTTATAGCCGTCCTTCATGTAGAATTCGCGGCCCCGCATGACACCGAACCGCGGGCGGATCTCGTCGCGGAATTTCCACTGGATGTGGTAGAGCGTCAGCGGCAGATCCTTGTAGCTGCCGACATGGCTGCGGAAGATATCGGTGATCAGCTCTTCGTTGGTGGGACCATAGAGCATGTCGCGGCCATGGCGATCGGAGATCCGCAGCATTTCCTGACCATAGTCATCATAGCGCCCCGATTCCTTCCACAGATCCGCCGATTGCAGCGTCGGCATCAGCATCGGGATATGACCCGCGCGCATCTGCTCTTCATGGACGATGGTTTCGATCTTTTTCAGCACCTTGAAGCCCAAGGGCAGCCAGGAATAGATCCCGGCAGAGGACTGTTTGATCATGCCGGCGCGCAGCATGTAGCGGTGGCTGACGATCTGGGCTTCGGAGGGGGTCTCCTTCAGCACGGGAAGAAAATAGCGGGACAGGCGCATGGCGGTCTCATTTATCAATCTGGGTTCGCAAGCGGTCTAAGCCATCGACGCGCCTCAGGCAATCGTGCTTTGCGTTTCGGCACGTGGCTGACCGGGCGGATGACCTGACCGCCCCCCTGCGGGAACCGGCGGCGGGTCATTGGGGTTGCATCGACGGGGCGCATGGGCGAAGACTTCTGCCCAAACAGGCCCCTAGGATCAGGCTGAGAGCAGGACGCAACACATGGCACTTCCGGCACAGAAGCAATTGAAATACTGGGGCATTGCCGCTGTCGTCTTTGCGGTGACCATGTGGGCACTGGGCGATGTCCTGCTGCCGTTTGTCCTGGGCGCCGCGATTGCCTATCTCCTTGATCCGATTGCCGACCGGCTGGAAGCGGCGGGGCTCAGCCGCACGGCGGCCACCGCAACCATCACCGTTGCGGCGGTGCTGCTGTTTGTGGTGCTGCTGCTGGTGGTGGTGCCGACGCTGATCTACCAGATGATCGACCTCGCGCAGGTGCTGCCGGAGGCCTTCAAGAACCTGCGCGACTTTGCCCAGAAACAGGCCCCGTCCCTGTTTGACGAGGGCAGCCGTGCCCAGCAGACCATCGTGTCCATCGCCCAGACCCTGCAAAGCAAGGCGATCAGCGTGCTGGAGGGCGTTGTCGGCTCCGCGGTTTCGCTGGTCAACGTCATGGTGCTGTTTGTGATTGTTCCGGTGGTCGCGGTCTATTTTCTGGTCGATTGGGATCGCATGGTTGCGCGGATCGACGAGCTGCTGCCGCGCGATCACGCCCCCACCATCCGCGAGCTGGCCGCGCGCATCGACAAGGTGCTGGCCTCCTTTATCCGCGGCATGGGGACGGTCTGCCTGATTCTCGGCACCTATTACGCAGTGGCGCTGATGCTGGTGGGGCTGAACTTCGGTCTTGCGGTGGGGTTCATCGCCGGTCTGGTCACATTCATCCCCTATCTCGGCGCCCTGATCGGCGGCGCGCTGGCCATCGGGCTGGCGCTGTTCCAGTTCTGGGGCGACTGGTGGTCGATCGGCATGGTCGCAGGCATTTTCGTGATCGGTCAGGTGGTTGAGGGCAATCTGCTCACCCCCAAGCTGGTCGGCAATTCGGTTGGGCTGCATCCGGTCTGGCTGCTGCTGGCGCTGTCGGTCTTTGGCGCGCTGTTCGGCTTTGTCGGCATGTTGATCGCGGTGCCGGTTGCCGCCGCACTCGGGGTGATTGCGCGGTTCCTGGTTGAGCGCTATCTGGACAGTCGCCTCTACCAGGGCAAAGCCTTTCACGACGCGGACTGAACCTGACCCATGGCACAACAGCTGAGCTTTGACCTCCCGGCGAAACCGGCGCTTGGACGGGACGATTTCTTTGTCGCGCCCTCCAATGCGATGGCGGTGGCGATGCTGGATCCCGCCTTTGCCTGGCCCGGCGGCAAGCTGGTGCTGAGCGGGCCGAAACGCTCCGGCAAGACCCATCTGGTGCATGTCTGGGCCAGCAACTCCGGCGCGCGCATCCTGCCCGCCTGGCAGCTGACCAAGGCGGATGTGCCGCATCTGGCTGACGGCCCGATCGCCATCGAGGACGTGCCGGATATTGCCGATAACGCCGAGGCGCAGGATGCCCTGTTTCACCTGCACAATCTGGTTCTGGCCAATGGCCATGCGCTGATGCTGACCGGGCGGGCCGCACCGCATCTGTGGGCGATGTCGCTGCCCGATCTGCAAAGCAGGGTCGAAGGCGCGACCCATGCCCAGCTGCAACCGCCGGATGACGCGCTGCTGTCGGTGGTGCTGGCAAAACTGTTCAACGACCGGCAGATCACCCCGAAACCCGATGTGATCCCCTATCTGGTGGCGCATATGGACCGCTCCTTTGCCGCGGCCTCGCAGATCGTCGAGGAGCTGGACCGCCTGTCCCTCGCCGAAGGGCGGATGGTGTCGCGGGTGCTGGCGGTCGAGCTGATGTCGGACCGCCCTGCCCGAACCGCGCGCAGCCCGTCGCGGCCTGCGGAGAAACCAGCCGCCACCGCATCAGCCGATGCCGCAGACAGGTCCGGCGCTGCCGCAGCCTGCGATTGACCCGGCTTTGCCGATCCCCCATCCTGACGACACGTAACGGAGCCAACATGCACGTGACACCGGAGCCTGCCACCGCCGATTGGGGGCCTTTTGGCCGACCCTTGTTTGACGATCCGGGCGCCCGCGCCCTGTCACGGGTGGGCGTGGTGGACGTCGGCTCCAACTCGGTGCGGATGGTGATCTTTGACGGGGCCGCCCGTAGCCCCGCCTATTTCTATAACGAAAAAATCATGTGTGCCCTGGGCGCTGGCCTGTCGGAGACCGGGCGGCTGAACCCGGAGGGGCGCATCCGCGCCCTGTCGGCGCTGCGCCGGTTCCAGCATCTGGCCGCAGGCATGGACATGCCGCCGCTGTCGGTGGTGGCCACTGCGGCGGTGCGCGATGCCAGCGACGGGCAGGATTTCTGCGACGAGGTGCTGCGCGAAACCGGGCTGAAGATATGGGTCATCGACGGTCAGGAAGAGGCGCGCCTGTCTGCGCAGGGCGTGCTGCTGGGCTGGCCCGGATCCTATGGTCTGGTCTGCGATATCGGTGGCTCCTCCATGGAGCTGGCAGAAATCCATGACGGTGAGGTTGGCAAACGGGTGACCTCCTCACTCGGCCCGCTGAAACTGCGCGACGTTGCGGGAGGCCGGCGTGGCCGCAAGGCGCATATCACCGAGGTGATGGAGGGCCTGCGCAGCGAGATGGGTCAGCAGAACGACCGGCTGTTTCTGGTCGGCGGCAGCTGGCGGGCGATTGCCCGGATCGACATGGCGCGGCGCGGCTACCCGCTGCGGGTCCTGCATGAATACCGCATGAGCGCCCAATCCGTGCGCGAGACCCTGCGCTATATCGAGACCCAGGACCTGGAAGAGCTGCGCGCCGACTGCGGTGTTTCCAGCGCCCGGATGTCGCTGGTGCCCTATGCCGCCGATGTGCTGTCGCGGCTGGTCAAGACCTTTCGGCCCAAGGATATCGCCGTCTCCAGCTATGGCATCCGCGAGGGGCTGCTCTATGAGCAGATGCCCCAGCGCCTGCGCGACCGCGATCCGCTGATCGAAGCCAGCCGCTTTGCCGAGCAGAAGGATGCCCGCATCCCCGGTTTCGGCCGCACGCTGTATGAATTCGTCTCGCCGCTGTTCAGATCCTCCGACCATGCCAAGACCCGGCTGGTGAAAGCCGCCTGCCTGCTGCATGACGTCAGCTGGCGCGCCCATCCCGACTATCGCGCCGAGGTCTGTTTCGACAACGCCACACGGGCCAATCTGGGCGGGCTGAAACACTCCGAACGGATCTTTCTCGGCCTTGCGCTGCTGCACCGCTATCGCAACAAGCGGCAGGGGACGGCGTTTGAATATCTCTATGATCTTCTGGACGAGCGCGGCAAGAAAGAGGCCGAGATCCTGGGCAAGGCGATGCGGTTCGGCGCCATGCTGATGGTCAGCAAGGATGGCAACATCGGCAAGCTGGTCTGGCAACCGCGCAAGAAACACCTGCTGCTGGAACTGCCGGCCGAGGCGGAGCCGCTGTTTGGCGAGGTGGCAGAGGCACGGCTGAGTTCCCTTGCCCGGTCGCTGGAGGCAGAGGTACGGGTGAAGATCCGCAAGTAACCGCAGCGCCTGCCCCGCATCGGGTCAGACCGTCCCTTGCCGCTCTGGGCCGATCTTCAGCGCGTCACAGGTCGGTTGTGCCTTCGGGCAGATCGGTGTCCGGGCTGGCCTCTGGGGATCCACCCGGCGGCACGTCTGGAGCGTGCTGCGGCTTGCGGCGAATGATGATATCGCCATTGGGCAGGATTTCGGGACGTTCATAAACGCTCCAGTCCTCGACCTTGCCCGCAATCTCGGCCAGTGCAGGCCCCATCTCCGACAGGAACCCTTGCAGGCTTGGCCCGAATTCATCCGCCAGCGCCTGAAGATCGTCAAGCGCGGGCGCCATTTCCTGACGCAGCCCCTCCCAGAACAGCTCTGCCCCGCGCTGCATCAGGCTGCTGCCTTCGTCCTCTGGCGCGGGTGCGGTTTCGGCAGCCACCGGCGCTGTCAGCGGCAGCACCAGCAGCCCCGCAAGCGCAAGGCCGCGCATCGACTGAGGCGTCATTCGGAACCTAGGCATCATGTCATTGCCCCCTTTAGGGTTGGACGGGATTGCTTGCCGTCAATATAGGCGAAACACGTCAGGATTGAAGTGGCGACCACCACCGGCGGCGTCGCGCAGCCCCCGGTGCCGCCGGTGAACCTTTGAGGGCCTTCACCCAAGATCGAGATCAAGGCTGACCGGAAAGTGATCGGAGGCCGCCAGCAGCGCCTCGCGCAGATCGACGTCCTCATAACAGGCGGCATCCTCGAAAGGGTGCCAGATCCGCCAGCTCTGCGCCGATTGGCGCAGCCCGGAGGAGACCATGACATAATCCAGCAAGGCACTGAAATAGCGTTTGTTTGCCTTGTCATAAAAGCGTGCCGTACTGGGCATTACCCGCAGCCGGGGTTGCAGCAGGCTCTGGGCGTTCGGATCATAGAGATCGCTCTCCATCACAATCTCGACCGAGGAGCGATTGAACAGCTGCTCATAGTCGTCAAGCCCCGGCCCGTCGTTGAGATCGCCCATCACGATGACATCCCGCCCTTCGGCCAGAAGCTGCTCAACCCGGCGGCGCAGCCAGATCGCCTGTGCCAGCTGTTTGCGCCGGTTGGCAATCGACAGGCTGACCGCGTGCCCTTCGGAGCGCGCGCCATGGGGCGCTTTCGATTTCAGATGCGCGCCAATCAGCGCCACCTCGCGCCCGCCGTTTGTGGTCAGGGTCAGCTCCAGCGGCGGTTTGGAAAACCGCACCGCATCCTTTTTGGCATCAATATCCAGATCAATGTGAAAGACACCGTCGAAACGCGGTGCCTCGGTGGTTTGCGCCGGTGTATGGGCCACCCGCAGCACCTGCGGATCGTAGAGAAAGGCAATTTCCTGCTGGGTGTCATTGGCAAAACCGATCAGCGCTTCGGTGCTGCGCAGCCCGGCCTCTCGCGCGAAATGTTCCAGCGCGCGCACGGTCTGGCGGCGACCATTGGTATCCGGGGCCTCGATCACCATGATGCCATCGGCATCGAGGCGTTGAAACACCCGCGCCAGCGCGCGTGTCTGACTGCTGCGATCCACCCCGTAGCGGCCCGAACTGCCAGCGTCCATCAGCAGGCGGTCCCCGGCGTCAAACAGCGAGGAGAACCATTCGACGTTATACGTGACGAGCCGCATGGGCCGCACATCCGTTGATTTCATCCCAGGCGCGGTTGATGTCGATCATCCGCTTTTCCGCCAGCCGCACCGCCTCTTCGGGGACGCCACGGGCCATCATCGCATCCGGGTGGGTCTCTCGCACCAGCTTGCGCCAATGTTTGCGGATCTCCTCGCGCGGCATCTCTGGGGTCACCCCCAGCACCGTGTAGGGATCGCGCGGCGCATCGGCAACAAACCGCGCCCTCAGCGCCATGAACTGCTGCTCGCTCTGACCGAAGATGCGGCTGACCTCGGACAGGAATTCGTTTTCGCCGGGATGATAAAACCCGTCCGCCATGGCGATGTGAAACAGTCCTTCCATCAGATCGCACAGCGTCTGCGGGTCATTGGCAAACATCTTCTGGATCCGCGCGGCATAGTCCTGATAGCCCGCAACATCGGTCCGGGCGAGATCAAACACCCGCGCAGCACCTGCCTCATCCTCCGCCGCGATCTGGAACACCTCGCGAAAGGCGGTGACCTCGTCGCGGGTGACCTGCCCGTCCGCCTTGGCCATTTTGGCACCAAGCGCAATCACCGCGATGGCAAAGGCAACGGTGCGTTCCGGTGGCGCGCGCAGGCTGTCGAAGACATCGCTGAGGCTCTGGCCAGAGGCCAGCGCAGCGAGCGCTTCGGTGATGCGGGTCCAAAGTGACATATGGCCAGCCTAGCCTGCTTTGGCCGGACTGTCAGCGGGGCCAACCCCTTTGGGAGAGAGAATTTTCTGCATCAGCACCAGATCCAGCCACTGGCCCCATTTGTAGCCGACCTCCGGCATCCGTCCGACCTCGACAAATCCCATGGCCGCGTGAAAGCCAAGCCCGCCTGCATTGAGCGCGCTGATGCCTGCGACCAGCACGTGGATGCCGTCCCGGCGCGCGACCTCCTCGATGGCGGCGATCAACGCCCGGCCGGTGCCCCTGCCACGGGCCGCTTCGGTGAGGTAAATCGCATGTTCAGCGGTGCGGGCATAGCCGGGGCCGCTGCGAAACCCGCCAAGGCTGATGTAGCCAAGGATCTGGCCCGCCTCCTCGGCCACCTGCACATAGGTGCCTTTCTCGGCGATCTCATCGCTGACCTGCGCGCCGGTCTTTTCCGCCGTGGTGAAGGTGATCAGCGTGTCGCGGATGATCTGGTTGGTGATCGCGGCGATTGCCTCTGCATCCGCTGCGGTGGCCGCCCGGACGATCATCGCAGCACCCGGCGCCCATGGGGCGTGTCGAACTCGGCCTCGAAGGCGGCAGGGCCGCTGTGGATCTCGACCCGCGGATCATCAAACGGCAGCGCCTGCGCCAGTGCTGTGCTGTCCGGGTGCGACAGATGCAGACGGCGTAGGGTGCAGCCCTGCGGGACCAGCGCGGCGGCGGGATGGGGGCTGTGCCATTGCATCAGGGCCGGGAACATATTGTCGAACGGCAGAATGCCATCAGCCGGCACCGCCATCTGCCAGCTGAGATCACCCCGTTGCAGATCGACGATCTCGCCCGCGCCCTCCGGGGCTGCGGTCAGCGCGGCCGTGAGATCGGCGCAGCGGCAGATCCAGTTGGTGATCCGTGCCGGGCCGTGGCGGCGGTCCAGATCGAACCAGCGCGGGCTGCGCTGCG
This sequence comes from Phaeobacter sp. A36a-5a, assembly GCF_037911135.1. NCBI lineage: Bacteria > Pseudomonadati > Pseudomonadota > Alphaproteobacteria > Rhodobacterales > Roseobacteraceae > Phaeobacter > Phaeobacter bryozoorum. Next base: position 1,981,806 of record NZ_JBBLYU010000001.1, read on the forward strand.
GTGTGGCGGCGGGGTCGATGGCAATGGCCTCGAGATAGAGGCCATCAGCAAGCCCAAGAAGCCGGTTGTGGGTGCCAAAGACCGCATGGCTGCCGCCCGGCTGCATCGGCACGCCGAGGCTTTCCTCCACATGGGCAACCGCCTCTTCCAGTGTCGCGGCCGAAACGGCCAGATGATCGAGTTCCATGACATGCTCCCCGCTGATGGCGGCGAGACTAGCCACCCGCCGCCGGGGTGCAAGCGGCAATGTTGGAACCACGTGCGGGCGCCCCCAACACTGGCGATGTCACGGCAGGTGGCTGCCCAACATCCGGGCACAGATGGGAGGCAGCAGCTCTCCCGCCCGTCGTCGTCGGCGTCACAGACGCCCCCGCGCCCGTTGGGCATGGCATCGCGCGATGTCGGCAGCCAGCCGGACAGGCTGGCTGCCGCGCCCAAGGCCGCAAGGGGGGATTTGCCCATCGGGCAAAGGCCCCCGCGGGCGCGGGAGCGCTTATGAGCATGGGCAAGGCGGTCAGGCCGCAGCGCCGCCCTTGCCGGGCCGCAAATGCCGGCGGTCCTGATCAGCCGCGCCGGTTACCCACCCTGGCGGATCAGCTTCAGGATGTCCTGCGCCGCTTCGGGAATATTGGTGCCGGGGCCAAAGATCGCCTTGACGCCATTGTCATAGAGGAACTGGTAATCCTGCTGCGGGATCACCCCGCCACAAATCACGATGATATCCTCGGCGCCCTGCGCCTTCAGCTCCTGCACCAGCTGCGGGGCCAGCGTCTTGTGCCCTGCGGCCTGCGACGAAATCCCGACCACATGGACGTCATTGTCGATGGCGTCCTGTGCGGCCTCTTCCGGGGTCTGGAACAGCGGGCCGACGTCAACGTCAAAGCCGATATCGGCAAAGGCGGTGGCGATCACCTTGGCTCCCCGGTCGTGACCGTCCTGCCCCATCTTGACCACCAGAAGACGCGGGCGACGGCCCTCTGCCTCGGCAAAGTCTTCGATGGATTTCTGAATGGCGGCAAAGCCTTCGTCGCCCTCATAGGCGGCGCCATAGACACCGGCCAGGGTCTTGACCTCGGCGCTGTGACGGCCGAATTCCTTTTCCATTGCCATGGAGATCTCTCCGACTGAGGCCCGCGCGCGGGCGGCTTCGACGGCGGCGGCCAGAAGGTTGCCACCTTCCTTTGCGACGCGGGTCAGATTGTCCAGCGCGGCCTCGCAGGCGGCGCTGTCGCGGCTGGCGCGGATCTGTTCCAGCCGGGCGATCTGGCTGTCGCGCACCTTGACGTTGTCGACATCCAGAATGTCGATCGGATCTTCCTTTTCCTTGCGGTATTTGTTGACCCCGACGATCACCTCTTCGCCCCGGTCGATCATCGCCTGACGACGGGCCGCGCTTTCCTCGATGCGCAGTTTCGGCATGCCGGAGGCCACGGCCTTGGTCATGCCGCCCATCTCCTCGACCTCTTCCATCAGCGCCCAGGCTTTCTCGATCAGCTCATTGGTGAGGCTTTCGACATAGTAGGAGCCAGCCAGCGGATCGACCACATTGGTGACGCCGGTTTCCTCCTGCAGCACCAGCTGGGTGTTGCGGGCGATGCGGGCAGAGAAATCGGTGGGCAGCGCGATGGCTTCGTCCAGCGCGTTGGTGTGCAGCGACTGCGTGCCGCCCAGCACCGCCGACATCGCCTCATAGGCGGTGCGGATCACGTTGTTGTAGGGATCCTGCTCCTGCAAGGACACGCCCGAGGTCTGGCAATGGGTGCGCAGCATCTTGGAGCGGTCGGATTTGGCGCCAAAGTCGGTCATCACCCGGTGCCAGAGCGTGCGGGCGGCGCGCAGTTTGGCGATTTCCATGAAGAAATTCATGCCAATCGCAAAGAAGAAGCTCAGGCGGCCTGCGAATTTGTCAACATCCATGCCTGCCTCAATCGCGGCGCGGACATATTCGCGACCGTCTGCGAGGGTATAGGCCAGCTCCTGCACCAGATTGGCGCCGGCTTCCTGCATGTGATAGCCGGAAATGGAGATGGAATTGAATTTCGGCATCTCGTTCGAGGTGTACTCAATAATGTCCGAGATGATCCGCATCGAGGGTTCCGGCGGATAGATATAGGTGTTGCGGACCATGAACTCCTTCAGGATGTCGTTCTGAATGGTGCCTGCCAGCAGCGCCTTGTCATGGCCCTGCTCTTCGCCCGCGACGATAAAGCTGGCCAGGATCGGGATCACCGCGCCGTTCATCGTCATCGAGACCGAGACCTGATCCAGCGGGATGCCATCAAACAGGATTTTCATATCCTCAACGCTGTCGATGGCCACACCGGCCTTGCCGACATCGCCCATCACGCGGGGGTGGTCGCTGTCATAGCCGCGGTGGGTGGCAAGGTCGAAGGCCACCGAAACGCCCTGCTGCCCGGCCGCGAGGTTGCGGCGGTAGAAAGCGTTGGATTCCTCAGCCGTGGAGAAGCCCGCATATTGGCGGATGGTCCAGGGGCGGCCTGCGTACATCGTGGCCTTCACGCCCCGGGTAAAGGGTCCAAAGCCGGGCAGCGTGCCCATATGAGGCAGATCCTTGCTGTCGGCCTCAGTATAAAGCGGTTTTACATCAATGCCTTCCAGCGTATTCCAGGTCAGCGCGTCCAGCGTGCGTCCGCGCAGCTCTTTTTCAGCCAGAGCCCGCCAATCGTCGGTTTTGGTCGTCATCGGAAGTTCCTCTTGTCAGGTCGTATGAGGGCGGGTTCGAGCCCACCGCATGTTTGTCAGGGTCACGCATCAGCTCTGCCAGACCGTCCGCGCCGCCTTGCAGCCACATCAGATCATCGGCGTAGCGCTCGCGCAGCGCTGCGGATTGAATGTCGGAAAACGGGGTCCAGCGGCCCTCGCCGCGCGGCAGGTCGCGGGCGACGGCTGCCGACAGGCGATGCCGCAGGGTCGGCAGCCCGTCTGAGCGGTTGAGCCGATCCGAACAGGTGAACCGCGCCAGCCGCGTCCCGGTCAGGAGCGCCATCTGCACCTCTGGCCGGTCGCCATAGGTTTCATAGGGCAGCACCCGGATGCGGGTATTGGGCATGGCGCAGGCAATATCGGTGATCACATCGCGCCAGCTGCGCGGATGGGTGGCGATCCGCCCCAGCAGCGCGGCCGAGGGCAACGGGTGGCCATTGGTCACCATCCGGGTCAGCAGCGAGGTCCAGAACCGCTCCGGGCTGCGCAGGTTCAGCATCACATCGCGCACCTGCCCGTCAAAGGCGGCATCGAACCGCGCCATACGCACGCCGATGCTGCCATATAGCTGGCTCTGTTGCAGCAGGTCATTGGGACTGCCCATCATATTGGCGTCGCTGATCAGCAGCCGCGTGCTGCCGCTGGCGGCCTCGGTCGCGAGGCGCAGGCGCAGACGACCACGGGCGCGGGTTGCCAGGTCACGGCCTGTTACCGGGGCCGGGCCGGGATGGATGCCGTGGAACAGCCCGTCGCGGGTCTGGGCCGGTCCCCAGACCGCCAGCCCGTCACGGCGCAGCGCCGTTTCATGATGGGCAAGAAAGCCCTGAAAATATCCCGTAGCGCAGCGATGTGCGCCGATGTGCAGCATGATATCCATAGCCGGTCCCGTCCCGTTGGTGGCGCCGCGCGAGGCGGACAGCCCGGTTTGCAGAGGCCGGGAGGATGACATGGGCAGGCTGACAATAGGGTTAACGGCGGCTTTGGCCCCGAAGTGCGGGGTGGATTTTTTTGCCCGGCAAGCCGGATTGCCCATCGCAATTGGCGGGGCGGAGCATATATTCATCGCTACAGGAGAGCCGATGAAACAGTTGTTTGTCTTTGGAAAAACCCGATTTTGGCCCGCAGTCCCAGCTGCGGGCGCCGCGTTGGCGCTGCTGCTGGCGCTGCCCGGCCCGGCCATGGCGCAGGAGCCTGCAACAACCGAGGCCGCAGATGGCGCGCGCGGTGAGACCGCAACGATGATGGTCGAAGGCACCGACCCCGCCAGCGCCGCGCAGGAGCTGCCGCAGACCGCAGAAAACCTGGCGCAGGATCCGATCACCCAGCTGATCCGCGCCGGTGACAGCGTCGATCTGGACAGTCTCCTGTGGGTATACCGCCCCATCGTGGTCTTTGCCGACAGCCCTGCCGATCCGCGGTTCCACGAGCAGATGGAGCGGCTGACCGACGGCGCCGAGGCGCTGCTGGATCGCGATGTCATCGTGCTGACCGATACCGATCCAAGCGTGACGTCTGCGCTGCGCAAGACGCTGCGGCCGCGCGGGTTCATGCTGGTTCTGATCGGCAAGGACGGCGGCGTCAAACTGCGCAAGCCGCAGCCCTGGACCGTGCGCGAGCTGAGCCGGACGATCGACAAATTCCCCGACCGGCTGCGCGAGGTGAAGGAACGGCGCGGCAGCTGAGCCGCCGCCGATGCACCGTGCCCCGCACCCGCGCGATGAAACGCGCCGTGATCCGGGGCCGCGTCCCGCAGCGGCTGGATGGCAGATCGCAGGCCCATCACACCGCCCCGCCCTGCGCGTAGAACAGACGCCTGTTGGTGCGGTCCACCACCGCCATGAACCGGGCGCGTGGCTCATAGATCAACACCGATGTCGGATCGAGCAGCGCGATCAGATAGGCGCGGCTCACCTCCTCCAACATGCAGTCCTTGCCGACGATCCCGGCGGCAAAGATGCCATTGCCGCGCCCCTGATCCATCGTCATCACCTGAACCGAAACCATATTGGGCGACAGTCCGGGCACCTCAAAGGCGACGGGTTTGTCGTCATCGAGATGACGCAGCCCCGCCCGGACCGACCGTGCCTTGGTCAGCAGCGATGAAATCCGGGTGGCCTTGATTTCGAACACGCCTGCGGCGCAGTTGCGGCGGGAGAAGTAATACTGTGTCTCCCCCAGCTGCACCCAGTCGCCGACGGCGGCACGGGCCGCCGCCTCATCTTGCATGGCACAGCCCGCCAGCCCCGAAAGGACCAGCGCCAGACAGGCGACACGCGCCAGTTTGCGATATGGCTGCACCAACATCATCTGGTGTTATTCGAATTCCATGATCACTTCGTCAACGGCGAGGCTGTCACCGGCGGCGGCGTTGATCATGCTGACGACGCCTTTCCGCTCGGCGCGCAGGATGTTCTCCATCTTCATCGCCTCGATGGTGCAGAGCGCCTGACCTTCTTGAACCTCGTCGCCGACTTCGACCTCCAGTTTCACCACCAGACCCGGCATCGGGCAGAGCAGCAGTTTGGAGGTGTCGGGGGCGACTTTCTCGGGCATCAGCTTGGCCAGTTCCGCCTGTCGTGGCGTGCGCACATGAACCTTCAGATCGGCCCCGCGCGAGCGGATGCGGAACCCGCCGGAGATCTTGCCGACCTTCACCACCAGAGCATCACCGCCAACCGTCAGCCGGGCGAGCTGATCGCCGGGGGTCCAGTCCGAGGTGACGCGCAGGGTGCTGCCATCGTCAAACCGCACGGTGGAGCCGTCGCGGTCAGCGTCGATGATGACGTTGAAATCCATACCCTGAAGCGAGACCACCCAGTCGCTGCCGACCTTGCGTTCGTGGTTGTCCATCCGGCCCGACACGCGGGTGCGGCGGATTTCGGCAACCCGGTGCATGGCGGCAGAGGCGGCGGCAATCTTGCGCAGATCCTGCTCCGGCAGCTCTACCCCGACGAACCCTTCGGGATATTGCTCCTCGATAAAGGCGGTGGTCATGGTGCCCGCGATAAAGATCGGGTGATCCATCACCGCGCTGAGGAACGGCAGGTTGTGACCGATGCCTTCAACCTCGAAGCCGTCAAGCGCATCGCGCATGGCGGCAATCGCCGCCTCGCGTGTCGGCCCCCAGGTGCAGAGCTTGGCGATCATCGGGTCATAATACATCGAGATCTCGCCACCCTCGAAGACGCCGGTGTCATTGCGCACGGCGAGTTCGCCCGCAGGGGCGTCGCCCTGCCATTTGCCGCTGTCATGCAGCGGGCCTGCGGCGACTTCGGCGGGCGGACGATAGCGGGTCAGGCGGCCGATGGAGGGCAGGAAACCCCGATAGGGATCTTCGGCATAGAGGCGGTTTTCGATGGCCCAGCCATTCAGTTTGACGTCGTTCTGGGTGATCGACAGCGGCTCGCCGCCGGCAATGCGGATCATCTGTTCGACCAGATCAACACCGGTGATCAGTTCGGTGACCGGGTGTTCGACCTGAAGGCGGGTGTTCATTTCCAGGAAGTAGAAATTCTTGTCGCCATCGACGATGAATTCCACCGTGCCAGCAGAGGCGTAGCCCACCGCCTTGGCCAGGGCGACGGCCTGTTCGCCCATGGCGCGGCGGGTATCCTCATCGAGGAAGGGCGACGGCGCCTCTTCGACGACTTTCTGGTTGCGACGCTGGATCGAGCATTCGCGCTCGCCCAGATAAATGCCATTGCCATGGCCGTCGCAGAGCACCTGAATTTCGATATGGCGCGGCTGGGTGACGAATTTCTCGATGAAGATCCGGTCGTCGCCAAAGGAGTTTGCCGCCTCGTTCTTGGAGGATTGGAACCCTTCGCGGGCCTCCTCATCGGACCAGGCGATCCGCATCCCCTTGCCACCACCACCGGCAGAGGCCTTGATCATCACCGGATAGCCGATCTCGTTGGAGATTTTCACCGCCTCGTCAGCGTCGGCAATCAGGCCCATGTAGCCGGGCACGGTGGAGACGCCAGCCTCCTGCGCGATCTTCTTCGAGGTGATCTTGTCACCCATGCTTTCGATGGCGCCCACCGGCGGGCCGACAAAGGCGACGCCTTCGGCGGCCAGCGCCTCGGCGAATTTGGCGTTTTCCGACAGGAAGCCATAGCCCGGATGCACCGCCTGCGCACCGGTTGCACGGATCGCCTCCATCACCTTGTCGATGACGATATAGGACTGGTTGGCGGGCGGCGGGCCGATGTGGACAGCTTCATCAGCCATTTCGACATGCAGGGCCTGCTTGTCGGCGTCCGAGTAGATGGCAACGGTCTTGATGCCCATCTTGCGGGCGGTCTTGATGACCCGGCAGGCGATTTCGCCCCGGTTGGCAATCAGGATCTTTTCAAACATTGGCTGTCCCTTGTCTTCGGTGGGTGACGGAGCCCTGCCCCGTCACGGTCTTGGCTTCGTCAGAACACAAAAAAGGCCGCGCCGGAGGGGTCTCCGGGTGCGGCCTTTGTGCGGTGATATATATGTGGCGCGCGGCCACCGCCCCTGCGACGAGGCGGTCAGACGGCGTTGCTGTCAGGGCATGGCTGCGGCGATACAGGCGCGTGCCTGCGGCGCCACCGGCAGGCCTAGCACTTGCGCGGATTTTCCTTGCAGTAGATGACGTTGGCCGCAGCACCAACAGCGGCACCTGTGACCAGGTTGCCGTTGAGCAGCGCCGAGCCGACGGCACCGGCACCGGCCCCGTAAACAACCTGTTCGCCGGTGGTGTCGCCACAGGCCGCAAGCGCGGTGCAGAGGCCAAAAGCCGCAAGAATGAGTTTTGCCTGCATTGGAATGATCCTTCGTTTTGTGATCCAAGCTCTGCGCAACTGTTCGCAGCACGGTCCAGAGCAAACAAGGATTTCTGTTGCGGATCAGGGGAATGCGCAGAAGCCTGCCAAACACTGGGGGGCAATTGGCAAGCTTCCGCCTTTGCATCCAAGGAAAAAATGGGCAGGCCGCGATTGGGGGGGCAAACCTGCCCTTCCAGGCGAAGGGGCTGGATCAGATGCACGACAGGCTGACCTGTCACGACCAGAGTGCACAGCCCGCGCCACAGAAACATCCCCTGAGTTGCAAAACACGCCAATTTGGCGAGAAGTTGCGCAAACCGGGATCTGCCCTGCAGGATTACGCCGAAATCGGCCCGGAATGCCCGGCTCGCGCCGCATATAGTGTCACCGCCCCGCGATCTGACCCTCCCTGCGGCCGGGTTTGCCGCGGGGCTCGCCACATCGCGCAGGGGCAAGAGATTCGCCGGGGCCCGATCACAGCCACTGCGCGGCGGTCGCGCGAGGCGACGACAGCTCTGCACAGGGATATGGTCAGGCCCGGCAAACATCTCAGCGCGCGCTCCCGTCGAAGACTTCGGGAAAGGACAGCTGGGCAACATCGACACTGATGACCAGCAGCGCCTCATAGCTTTCGGGATCAAACGGGTCTTCGGCCGGGATCACCTCGCGGCCGAACAGCCAGCTCAGACGACCTGCATCCAGATTACCACGTTCAAAGGGCTGATCGCCAAAGCAGTCCCACAGCGCCTGCATGAAGCCCGCATCGGCGCGCCGGTCTGCCGGGCGACGGTCGCGGAACCGTTCGCGACGGGTGATCGGCGTAACCCCCTTGGGGTTGGGACGGCGGATGACGAATTGAAAATCGGTGCCCGGCAGACGGCCGGGGAAACCGCGGTGTTTTAGCATGATGGTGCCTCCGATCCGGCACCCCGCGGGACGGTAGAGTCCGGCCGCAGGGCCGGACCCCTGTCGTGATTACTTGTATTTGCCGGTGTAAACGGGCTCAGCCGAAATCGGCTCGGGCTCGACAACAACGTATTCTTCTTCCTGCTGTGCGCAGGCTGCGGCGGCTGCAAGCAGGCCCGCCAGGGCAACGAGTTTGATGCTCTTGGACATTTCTGTCTCCCAATTGTGTCTTTGAAACCTGCGCGGGCCACGGCCGGCGCCTGCCTCATCCTCAAATAACAGATCACGCTCATGTGATCTGACGAGAGAGTAGCGGAGATGCGCGGGGTTTCACATCCCAAAGCCGGATCCGACGACACTTCGGCGGGCAAAGCTGCAAAAAAGCGCCAGTTTTCAGCCTGCATCGGCGTCTTTGTGACACCGGGGGACACCAGAACCGGCGGCAGCTGCCGGGCTGTAGCGGCCCGCAGCCCGCGGGGCAGACAACAGATCATCAGAATGCCTCCCAGATGCAGCTGTCACCCTCGGGGCGGTAGCTTTCAAAGAACTGTGTCGCCGCCGCATCCGCCGCCCCAAAGGGCACTTCGCGGTCCGACAGCGAGATCACCACCCGGACCGGCTCCAGCCCATGCTGGTGCAGATAGGCCAGAACCAGGGTCTGGCACAGGTGATCCATATCCGGGGCGGCCTGTTCATAGCTGATCAGCGCCGCGTCGCGGGCAATCTGCGGCGCAAGAAAGCGAAAGCGCACCCAAAGCTCGCCGGTGCTGTCGTCCAGAAGAACCTCATGCAGATCGACCTCCTGCCCCGATGGCAGATCAATCGGCAGCGATCCGGCCTGCGCAGCCGCGCCAAGGGCAAGCAGAACCGAGACCCCGGAGGCCGTCACGGCAGATTTGATGGCAGGCCCAATACCGCAGCCCCGACCCCAAAAACGATGGGCTCCTCCTGTCGGGGCTGCAGGCGCTGCACACGCGGTGCGCGCTGTCCGATATGAGCTGGCGCGGATCATGTGTCAGATTCGGTTCCGGTGTCAAACAAAGATACAAATGTGGGCGCAAACATCTGAGATTGTTCAAATTGATCGCATTTTGCGAACAATCCACCCGATATGCCGGCGATTGGTTCCAGCCCGCTGATTTCCAACAGGCTTTTGCCATCGGGGTGGCGGCAGATCGCGGCATAGGCAGGCGCTGACATCTGAGTTGTATCCTCATCGCCCCTCGCAACCAAGGCGATATTTACCTTTGGCCGCAAGGGTCTGGGTCAGGAAATCCGGAACGGGTCCGGGTGTTACAGCGGGATATTGTCGTGTTTCTTCCACGGGTTTTTGAGCTGCTTGCCCCGCAGCGACGCAAAGGCACGGCTGACGCGTTTGCGGGTGGATTGCGGCATGATCACCTCGTCGATGAAGCCGCGTTCCGCCGCCACAAAGGGATTGGCAAAGCGTTCTTCGTAATCCTTCGTGTGCTCGGCAATCTTGTCGGCATTCGCCAGATCAGCGCGGTGGATGATTTCGGTCGCGCCCTTGGCCCCCATCACGGCGATCTCCGCCGTCGGCCAGGCGTAGTTGAAATCGCCACGCAGATGTTTGGAGGCCATCACGTCATAGGCGCCGCCATAGGCCTTGCGGGTGATCACGGTAACCTTCGGCACCGTCGCCTCGCCATAGGCAAACAGCAGCTTTGCCCCATGTTTGATGACGCCGCCATATTCCTGGCTGGTCCCAGGCAGGAAGCCCGGCACATCAACCAGCGTCAGGATCGGGATCTCGAAACAGTCGCAGAAGCGCACGAACCGCGCCGCCTTGCGGCTGGAATCGATATCGAGACAGCCCGCCAGAACCATCGGCTGGTTGGCAACAACACCCACGGTCTGCCCTTCAAGGCGGATAAAGCCGGTGATGATGTTCTTGGCGAAATCTTCCTGAATTTCGTAGAAATCCCCCTCGTCCGCGACTTTGTGAATCAGCTCCTTCATGTCGTAGGGCGTGTTGGGATTCTCTGGAATCAGCGTATCGAGCGAGGCTTCGACGCGGCCCGGCTCATCAAAGAAGGGGCGAACCGGCGGTTTTTCGCGATTGTTCAGTGGCAGGAAGTCGACCAGCCGGCGGACCTCCGCCAAGGCTTCGACGTCGTTTTCAAAGGCGCCATCAGCCACCGAGGACTTCTTTGTGTGGGTCGAGGCGCCGCCCAGCTCCTCGGCGGTGACGACCTCGTTGGTGACGGTCTTCACCACGTCGGGGCCGGTCACGAACATGTAGGATGTGTCCTTCACCATGAAGATGAAATCGGTCATCGCGGGCGAGTAGACCGCGCCGCCGGCACAGGGGCCCATGATGACGGAAATCTGCGGCACCACGCCCGAAGCCATAATGTTGCGCTGGAACACCTCGGCGTAGCCCGCAAGCGAGGCGACACCTTCCTGAATACGGGCGCCACCGGAATCGTTGATGCCAATGACCGGCGCGCCATTCTGCACCGCCATATCCATGATCTTGCAGATCTTTTGCGCGTGGGTTTCCGACAGAGAGCCGCCGAACACCGTGAAATCCTGGCTGAAGACATAGACCATCCGGCCATTGATGGTGCCCCAGCCGGTAACCACGCCATCGCCCGCCGGGCGCTGTTTTTCCATGCCGAAATCGGTGCAGCGATGCGCCACGAACATGTCGAATTCTTCGAAACTGCCCTCGTCCAACAGCAGCTCGATCCGCTCGCGCGCGGTCAGTTTACCGCGCCCATGCTGAGCGTCGATCCGCTTTTGTCCGCCCCCCAGTCGCGCTGCGTTGCGACGGTCTTCCAGCTCGGAAAGGATATCTTTCATGGCCATGCCCCCTGTTGAATTTCAGGCGACCATAGACGCTGCACAGGAGAAGCCAAAGTCAATAATGGCAAATTTGCAAAGCATTTGCGTAACAGATGCGCTAATTTGCAAACAGGCACAGAACCGCGCAGAAACCGCCGAAGCGGCGGGTGTTCTTGATGTGCTGACCGATGTGCTCGTATCACCGGGGCCGAGCAACGGAGACGGAACACCCCCCATGTTACACCCTTCCCAGATCATACAGGCCATGCAGTTCGACGGGTTCTACACCCGCAATCCGATCAACACGGATAACGCCCCCCGGCTGACCATCACCTATCAATTCGCGGGCAGCTCCGCGCCCGGCGATCTGCCGACCGGCAGCACATATTCCGGCTGGCAGAGTTTCAGCGCCGCGGAACGGGCTGCCTTTGCCGAGGCGTTCGACCATATCGAAACCTTCCTGAACGTCGATTTTGTCGAGGTGCGGGGCGCGGCTGATCCCGACCTGAACCTCGGCTCCGTCACCATCCCCGGCAGCACGGTCGGGATCGGCGGCTACAGCATGAGCTTTCGCGGCAGTGATATCAGCAGCTGGGACGGCTATGCGGTTTTTGACAACACCCTGGATATGTCACAGGACAACCGTGAAAGCCTGATCCTGCATGAACTGGGACATGCTCTTGGTCTTCAGCACACCCATGATTCAAGCCTGCCCGAAGGCTATGACAGCAACCTCTATTCGGTGATGTCCTACCGCGAGAACCCGCTGAACGGTCAGGACAGCGATGCGATGATGCTGTTCGACGTGCTGGCGCTGCAGGACATCTGGGGTGCCGTCGATTACAACACCGACAACTCTACCTATCGCGGATCGCGCACCGACACCGTGGATGTGATCTGGGACACCGGTGGCCGCGACACCTTCAACGCCAGCGACCGCAGCACGGCGGTGACACTGGATCTGCGCGAGATGCATTTCTCAAGCTTTGACACCGAAAGCGATGTGACAATAGCCCATGGCGTCACCATCGAGAACGCCATCGGCGGGCGAGGCCGGGATTTGATCATCGGTAATGACGCCAACAACCGGCTGGTCGGCGGCGGCGGACGGGACACCCTGCGCGGCGATGGCGGCAATGATGCCTTGAACGGCAACAGCGGGATTGACCTGCTCATCGGTGGCGGCGGCAATGACCGCCTGAACGGCGCCGGCGGCAATGATCGTCTGGTGGGCAACAGCGGCGCCGATATCTTCATCTTTGCCCGCAATGGCGGCAATGACACCATCCGCGACTTTCAGGACGACATCGACACGCTGCGCATCGTCGGCCACGGCAGCAGAGCCGAGGTGCTCGCCCGCGCCAGCGAGGTGGGCGACGATCTATACTTCGACCTTGATGGCAACAACAGCGTCACGCTGCGCAATATGACCCTGGATCAGATCAGCGACGATCTGCTGGTCTGAGGCTGCGCATTATGGACAATCGCCGCGGTGTGACCTAATTCGTTCACATGCGAACCATTCCGCGGCGATTTCTGGACCGTCGGTCCAACCCCAATATCGGCACGCTGATCCTGCTCTCTGGGCTGTCGGCGCTGGCGATGAATATCTTTCTGCCCTCCCTTCCCGGGATGGCCCGATATTTTGATGCCGATTACAGCCTGATGCAGCTGTCGGTCGCGCTGTACCTTGCCGTCAGCGCGGCGGTGCAGATTTTTGTCGGGCCGATTTCCGACAAGCTGGGGCGCCGCCCGGTCATCCTGTGGGGTGTGGCGCTGTTCTTGCTGGCGACGCTGGGCTGTCTTTATGCGCCGACGGCGGAGATCTTTCTGCTGTTTCGGATGTGTCAGGCGATTGTCGCCTCTGCCATGGTGCTGAGCCGTGCCGCCGTGCGCGACATCTACGACAATGATGCCGCCGCCAGCATGATCGGCTATGTCACCATGGGCATGGCGGTGGTGCCGATGATCGGCCCGGTGATCGGTGGCGCGCTGGAAGAGACCCTCGGCTGGAAAGCCAATTTCTGGCTGCTGATGGTGCTGGGGGCGGCAACATTCGCGATTGCCTATCTCGACCTTGGCGAAACCGCCCGCAAGAGCGGCAAGACCCTGATGGCGCAGTTCCGCGAATATCCCGAGCTGCTGCGGTCGCCGCGGTTCTGGGGCTATTCGCTGGCCTCGGGCCTGTCGTCGGGCGCGTTTTTTGCCTATCTGGGCGGCGCGCCTTTTGTCGGCACACAGGTCTATGGTCTGTCTGCTGCCGAGCTTGGGGTCTATTTTGCCTCGCCGGCCGTGGGGTATTTCATCGGCAATTTCCTGTCCGGGCGCTATTCGACCCGGATCGGGCTCAATCGGATGGTGCTCTGGGGCTGTCTGATCAACGGCATCGGCGTGGCGCTGTCGCTCACACTGGCGCTGGCGGGTGCCGACAGCGTCTATTCCTTCTTTGGCTTCATGACCTTTGTCGGGCTGGGCAACGGCATGGCGATCCCCAATGCCACCGCCGGTGCGATTTCGGTGCGGCCCCATCTTGCGGGCACCGCCTCAGGGCTTGCCGGTGCGATCATGATTGGCGTTGGCGCCGGGCTTAGCGCCTATGCGGGCTACCTGCTGGTTCCGGGATCGACGCCAGTGCCGCTGCTGACCATCATGCTGGCCACCGCCGTTCTGGGCTTTGTGTCGATCCAGGTGGTGATCCGCCGCGAGAAAAACCTCGGGATCTGAGCGGCAGCAGCGCCGCCCTGCCCGGTTCGGGTGTTCGCATAACGCCCTCCCATCATCACCTTGCACTTTCCCCGCCAGCGCGTCCGATGGGCGTGCCGCTCTTGCACCGCATGATTTGCAATTCTACAGTTGCAATATCCAATATTTGCAAAGGGGACACCCATGGCGCAACAGAAACTCTATGCCGGAGCCAAGCTGCGGGAAATGCGGCTGCGCCTGTCGCTGACGCAAAAGGAGTTCGCCGCCAAGCTGGGGGTCTCCCTGCCCTATCTCAACCAGATGGAAAACAACAACCGCCCGGTTTCCACGACCGTGGTTCTGGCGCTGGCGCAGGAATTCGGGCTGGATGTCACCGAGCTGTCCACCGGTGACAGCGAACGACTGGTCAGCGACATGCGTGAGGTGATGGCCGACCCGGTTTTTGCCGATGCGGCAGTACCAATGGCGGATCTGCGGCTGACGGCTTCCAACGCGCCGGCGCTGGCGCGCGCGCTGCTGACGCTGCATCGCGCCTACCGTCAGACCCATGAGCGACTGGCCTCGCTGGATGAGGCGCTGGGGCGCGAGGATGCGCGCATTCAGGCTTCGCCCTGGGAAGAGGTGCGCGATTTCTTCCATTATTGTGACAACTACATTGATGCGGTGGATCGCGCGGCAGAGAATTTCAGTGGCAGGCTAGACGCCCGCAGCGCCGCCATCGCCGCATTGGATCAGGCCGGGATCAGCGTGGTTTTCGGCGATATCGACGGGCTGCGAAAGTTTGATCCGGCAGGCAAGGTGCTGCGGTTGTCCAACCGTGCCTCACCGCAGACGCAGCTGTTCCAGCTGCTGTTGCAGGTGGCGCTGCTGCATCAGAACGACCTGCTGGAGGCCACGCTGGACTTTGCCAAGTTTCACAGCGAGGCGGCCCGCTCCATCGCCAAGATCGGCCTCGCCAACTATTTCGCCGGGGCCGCGATGATGCCCTACCGGCAGTTTCTGGATGCCGCCGTGGACTGCCGCCACGATCTGGAGCTGCTCGCCACCCGCTTTGGCGCCTCGATCGAACAGGTGGCGCATCGCCTGTCCACATTGCAGCGCCCCGGCGCCAAGGGGGTGCCGTTCTTCTTTGTCCGGGTTGATCAGGCGGGCACCATCACCAAGCGGCACTCGGCCACGCGGCTGCAATTTGCACGGTTTGGCGGCGCCTGCCCGCTGTGGAATGTGCACCGCGCCTTTGAGACGCCGGGCCGGTTCCTGCGGCAGCTGGCGGAGACGCCGGACGGGGTGCGCTATATCTCATTGGCGCGGGATGTGTCGAAACCGGGCGGTTCCTTTGGCTCTCCTGTCCGGCGCTACGCGATTGCCCTGGGCTGCGAGGTGCGCCATGCCGACGCTCTGGTCTATGCCGATACGCTGGATGTGAGTCAGGACAGCGCCTATGAGCCGATTGGCATCTCCTGCCGGATCTGCGAACGACGCGATTGCCATCAGCGATCGGTGCCACCGCTGGAACGGCGGCTGAGCATCAACACCGACCAGCGCGGCGTGCTGCCTTATGAGGTGAGCTGAAAGGATGCGGAACACCCAGCCACGGTGCCCAGCAGGACCTGAGCGCCCCGCCAGAAAAGTTTCTTGCAGAAACAGGGGCAAGCCTCCAAGCTCGGCAGCCAGATACGAGTGTCCCCCGGAAAAGAGAGTAACCACATGAAAATCCCAGCTATTGCCGCCAGTTTCTTGTTGATCGGTGCGGTCCATACCAACGCGGTCGGTGCCCAGACACTGGAGCAATGGGGGGCCTCTGATTACTGGGATGTTCTGATTGATCCCTCACTGGGCGACGGCTGCCTGATCCAGTCGGAATTCACCGATGGATCCGTTGTCCGCATCGGTTTTGACCGCACCGAAGGCACGGGCTATGTCACTGCCTTCAACATGGGCTGGGGCGACATCGAGGAAGGGGCCTCCTATCCGGTTCTCTTCTCGCTTGACGGTCAGGATTATGATGCCGATGCGACGGGCATCTATCTTGAGGATGTGCCCGGGGCGGATATCGCCTTTGACAACCCCGATTTCCTGTTCGACCTCGCGATCAAACAGACGATGACGCTCTACACGACCGAGGGCGAAGTCATGTCGATAGACCTCACCGGGAGCTACAAGGCGCTTGAAGCGGCAATCGAATGTCAGGAAGAAATGGGCTGAGCGATATCTCGGCCCCGGTCTTCGGCATGATATCGCAGGAATAATCGCGCGGGTGACAGGAAAAGAGGGGCACCGGCGGCGCCCCTCTTTGCTGTTGTTGGCTGGGTTTCTTACGCCTTTGACAACATGCCCCAGATCTCATCCTTGAGGGCGGCGCGCTGTTTGCGCAGGTCGGCTTCGGCAGTTTCGGACATCGGCTCGACATTGGTTTCGGCGCGATGCACCGCGCGGTTCACCGCGTGATAGCTGTCCGCAAGCTTGGCAAAATGGGCGTCCGATTGCTTCAGCGCATGGATCTGCGACTGCTTGTCGGGAAATTCTTCGGCCAGTTCGTGGGGGGTATTGGACATCTGCTCGCTCCTTGATTTTTCAGCGTCAGACGGACCTTAGCCAGCCCTGCCCCTGCCCACTTTGACGCGGATCAAACCGGCAGCTTCGGCCGACTAAAAAACGCCCGCGCAACGGGGTGCAGCGGGCGTTTCAGGGCTATCCCCCGGCTGTTCAGCGCTGGGAGGTTTGCCAATTCGGGTTGAACCAGGCCTGCGCGTTTGACGACGGCAGGCGGCGGCCGAGGATGTGGTCGGAGGCTTTCTCGCCGGTCATGATCGAGGGACCGTTGAGATTGCCATTGGTGATGCGCGGGAAGATCGAACTGTCGGCGACGCGCAGCCCCTCGACGCCGATGACGCGGCATTCGGGATCAACCACCGCCATCGGATCCTCCACCGCGCCCATCTTGCAGGTGCCGCAGGGGTGATAGGCGCTTTCGACATGTTCGCGGATAAAGCCGTTCAGCTCGTCATCCGATTGCAGCCCATCGCCGGGCTGGATCTCATATTTCACGAACGGCTTCATCGCATCCTGTGCAAATACCTCGCGGGTCAGGCGGATACATTTGCGGAAATCCTCCCAGTCCTTCTCGGTCGACATGTAGTTGAACAGGATGTTCGGCGCATCCTTGGGATTGCTGGAAGCCAGCGTGACCTCACCGCGCGAGTCCGAGCGCATCGGGCCGACATGGGCCTGAAAACCGTGGCCCTCGGCTGCGGCCTGACCATCATAGCGCACCGCGATGGGCAGGAAGTGGTACTGGATATCCGGGTAATCGACGCCCTTGTCCGAGCGGATGAAGGCGGCGCTTTCGAACTGGTTGGAAGCGCCAAGACCGGTTTTGGTGAACAGCCACTGCGCCCCCACCATCGCCTTGCCAAGCAGGTTCCAGTATTTGAACAGGGTAATCGGCTGTTTGGAGGCGAACTGGAAATAGAATTCCAGATGGTCCTGCAGGTTCTGGCCCACGCCGGGACGGTCGACGACAACGTCGATGCCATGCTCGGCCAGATGTTTGGCCGGACCGATGCCGGAGAGCATCAGCAGTTTGGGCGAGTTCAGCGAGGAAGCCGCAAGAATGACCTCGGCGTTGGCGCGGATCACCTCGATCTTGCCGCCCCGCTCGACCTCGACGCCGACGGCGCGCCCTTCTTCAATGACCACCTTGCGCGCAAAAGCGCGGATCAGATCGCAATTGTCACGCTTCAGCGCGGGCTTCAGATAGGCATTGGCGGCGGACCAGCGCTGACCCTTGTAGACGGTCATTTCCATCGGGCCGAAGCCTTCCTGCTGCTCGCCGTTGTAATCCTCGGTCACCGGATAGCCGGCCTGTTCGCCCGCCTTTACAAAAGCCGCGTGCAGCGGGTTGTCGCGGGGGCCGCGGGTCACATGCAGCGGGCCGTCGGTGCCGCGCCAGTCCGCATCGCCGCCATGGCCGCGATCGTCCCAGGTTTCCATACGTTTGAAATAGGGCAGCACGTCGGCATAGGACCAGCCTGTCGCCCCGGTCTCGGCCCAGTGGTTGTAATCGCCTGCGTGGCCGCGCACATAGACCATGCCGTTGATCGAGGAGGAACCGCCGATCACCTTGCCGCGCGGGCAGACCAGTTCGCGACCGCCCAGATGCGGTTCCGGCTGCGATTTGTAGCCCCAGTCGTACATCGACATATTCATCGGGTAGCTCAGCGCCCCCGGCATCTGGATGAACGGTCCGGCATCACTGCCGCCATGTTCGATCACCAAAACCGATTTTCCTGCCTCGGACAGGCGGTAAGCCATGGCACAGCCGGCAGAGCCGGCACCGACAATCACATAATCCGCGTTCATTGCGTCTCTCCATTGCGGATGCGGGTTGGGTCAAGGATGCCTGTGGCACCGCGCCATGGCGCGGCCTGTCCTTGAGGCACCCCGAATCTGCCTCATCATTGTTGTGGTCCGCCGAGGACGCGAAGCGCCCTCAGCAGGCCTCTCAGCATCCCCTTCCCTCTTGCCCTTTTGGGCAACGGGGCGGGTGGGTGGGCGTTGCCCAAAAGGGCAATCAGAACGCCGCTTCGACGTCGCCCATGCGGACGTAGACCGATTTCACCTGGCTGAAGTGCTTGATCGCCTCTTTCGAGTTCTCTCGCCCCACGCCGGAGGCTTTCACCCCGCCAAACGGCGCCTCGACCGGCGCGTCGTTGTAGGAGTTGATGAAGCAGCTGCCCGCCTCCAGCTGGCCGATCACCCGGTGAGCGCGGCTGAAGTCATTGGTGAAGACGCCCGCCGACAGGCCGAATTCGGTGTCATTGGCGCGCGCGATCACCTCTTCCTCGGTGTCGAAGTCGAGGACCGACATCACCGGGCCAAAGATCTCCTCGCGCGCGATGGTCATGTCGTCGGTCACATCGGCAAAGACGGTCGGTTCGACAAAGAAACCATCCATGTCTGCGCGCTTGCCGCCGCAGATCAGGCGGGCGCCCTCTTCTTTGCCCTTTTCGATGTAGCCAAGTACGATGTTCATCTGGTTTTCGGTGACCATAGGGCCAAAGCTGGTGGCCTCATCCATCGGGTCGCCGAGGATTGCGTTGCCGGTGCGTTCAGCGAGACGGGCGAGGAATTTCTCCTTGATGCCCTTCTGCACGAACACGCGGGTGCCGTTGGAGCAGACCTGACCGGAGGAATAGAAGTTGC
Source organism: Phaeobacter sp. A36a-5a (assembly GCF_037911135.1). Classification (NCBI taxonomy): domain Bacteria; kingdom Pseudomonadati; phylum Pseudomonadota; class Alphaproteobacteria; order Rhodobacterales; family Roseobacteraceae; genus Phaeobacter; species Phaeobacter bryozoorum. Next base: position 2,000,945 of record NZ_JBBLYU010000001.1, read on the forward strand.
CATTGATGGCGCCGCCGACGGCGTTTTCCACATCGGCGTCGTCAAAGATGATCAGCGGCGACTTGCCGCCCAGTTCCATGGTGACGTGCTTCATGCCAGCAGCGGCGGCGGCATAGACCTTCTTGCCGGTCGGCACCGAGCCGGTCAGCGAGACCTTGTCGACGCGCGGGTCGGTGACCAGCGCAGCCCCGACCTCGCCCATGCCCTGAATGACATTGTAGATACCGGCAGGAGCGCCCGCCTCATGCAGGATCTCGGCCACCTTGAGGGCGCAGAGCGGCGTGGTCTCGGAGGGTTTGAACACCATCGAGTTGCCGCAGGCCAGCGCAGGCGCGCCTTTCCAGCAGGCGATCTGGGTCGGGTAGTTCCACGCGCCGATGCCCACACACAGGCCCAGTGCCTCGCGCATGGTATAGACCCAGTCTTCGCCCATCGGGATGTGCTCGCCGGTGAGGGAGCCTGCGAGGCCGCCGAAATACTCCAGCGCGTCGGCGCCGGAGGTGGCGTCGGCCACCAGCGTCTCCTGTAGCGGCTTGCCGGTGTCGTAGGTTTCCAGCACGCTGAGCTCGTGGTTGCGTTCGCGCATGATGTCGGCGGCGCGGCGCAGGATGCGGCCGCGCTCGGTGCCGGTCATCTTGGCCCATTCTTTCTGGGCGGCCTTTGCAGTGGAGAGCGCCTGTTCGACAATTGCGGGCGTGGCCGCGTAGACCGTGGCGATCTGCTCGCCGGTGGCGGCATAGATCACCGGGATCGGGGTGCCGCTGGTGTCTTCGACATATGCGCCATTGATGAAATGGCTGGCTTTGGGCTGTGCGGGGTGTGTCATGATTTTCTGCCTCCGGCGGGGATATTTAGGGCCAGAAGAACTGGCGTAGGAGTATGTGTGAGTGGTCTATTCGCCGCGAGGAAAGCGGTTGCCGTCCTCAACGTCGTTCAGATCCATATGGTTGCGCATGTAGCGTTCGGATGCTTTTTGCAGCGGCTGGTAGTCCCAGGGGAAATAGCCGCCCTGGCGCAGGGCTTCGTAGACGACCCAGCGGCGGGCCTGACTGGCGCGCACCTCTGCGTCGAAGGTCTCAAGGTTCCAGCGGGCCTCGGATTTGGCACGCAGGGAGTTCAGCGTGCCGGCATGGGCCGGGTCCGCTGCCAGATTGGTCAGCTCGTGCGGGTCGGCCTCCAGATCAAACAGCTGGTCGGGATCGAGCGCGCAGCGGGTGTATTTCCATTTGCCATAGCGCAGGCAGACCAGCGGCGCATAAGAGGCCTCGGCTGCGTATTCCAGGGCGACGGGTGCGCTGCGCTCCTCCCCAAGGGCCAAAGGCAGCAGGTTCTGCCCATCCGTCCAGGGTTCGATCTCTGCCATATCCACACCGGCCAGCGCGCCCAGCGTTGGCGTCACATCGAGGGTGGAGACCGGGGTGTCGATCCGGCCCGCGGGCAGGTCCGGCGCGGAGATCATCAGCGGCACCCGCGCGGAGCCTTCGTAGAAGGTCATCTTGAACCACAATCCACGCTCGCCCAGCATGTCGCCATGATCGGAGACAAAGAGGATGATCGCCTCTTGCCGAGTGGTTTCCAGCACCTCAAGGATCTCGCCGATCTTGTCATCAAGATAGGAGATATTGGCGAAATAAGCACGGCGGGAACGTTTGATGTCCTCTTGCGAGATATCAAAGCTGCGCCAGTCGTTAGCGTCGAAAATCCGTTTGGCGTGGTTGTCGTGGTCGGCGTAGGCCATTGCCGGGATTTCGGGCAGCAGGTGCTCGCAGTCCTCGTAAAGGTCCCAGTACTTGCGGCGCGCCACATAGGGGTCATGAGGATGGGTAAAGCTGACGGTCAGCGCCCAGGGGCGATCGTCCTTGCCACGGGCCAGATCGTAGAGCTTGGCCTTGGCGTGATGGGCGACCTCATCGTCATATTCCATCTGGTTGGAAATCTCGGCGATGCCTGCGCCGGTGACCGATCCCATATTGTGATACCACCAGTCGATCCGCTCTCCCGGTTTGCGGTAATCCGGCGTCCAGCCGAAATCGGCCGGGTAGATGTCGGTGGTCAGCCGGTCCTCGAACCCGTGCAGCTGGTCGGGGCCGACAAAGTGCATCTTGCCGGAAAGGCAGGTGTAATAGCCCGCACGGCGCAGATGATGGGCGTAGGTGGGGATGTCGCTGCGAAATTCGGCCGCGTTGTCATAGACGCCGGTGCGCGAGGGCAGCTGGCCGGACATGAAAGACGCCCGTCCCGGCGCGCAGAGGGGCGAGGCGGTATAGGCATTGGCAAAACGGGTGGAGCGGGCGGCCAGTTTTTTCAGGTTCGGCGCATGCAGGAACTCGGCGGGACCATCGGGGAACAGCGTGCCGTTCAACTGGTCAACCATCACGATCAGGATGTTCGGGGCAGTCATATGTCGAAGCGCTCCTTATGGTCTGCGATGCGGCCTGTGGCCGGGTGATCTGGGGCGACAGATTGGAGAGAGCCAAGGCGCGAGGCCCATGGCGCAAAAGACCAAACCTGTCGGATGTCTCGGTGCGGCGATGCCGCGAAAGGCCCCGGCCCTGCCATCTGGCGGGCCGGGGCGCCCGGTTTTTAGTGGGCTGTCTTGATACGATCGAAATCGAGGGTGTTTTCCTCAGGCGAGGCAGTGATGGCCGCAACTTCGCTGCGCTTCTTCACGAAGATGTAGATCAGGCAGGCGATGTAGATGCCGATCACCACGGTGCCGACCCACTGGATCTGCAGCCACTGGCTCTGGAAGGCCAGGGTCAGGGCAAAGAGCGCCACGGCGTTGCCAAGCACGTAAGGCAGCTTGCCCAGACGTTCGGCGCTGAGGTTCATGTTGTCGGTGTAAAGGCGGATCAGCGAGTCAAACGAGTTGATCACGAAGAGGATGCCAACAACCGTCATGGACCAGTTGATCAGACCAGCGGTGGGAATGGTGTTGAGGTGGTAGAAATACAGCACCGAGAACCAGACCGCGAGCGGGATCGACGGGAACACCAGCAGTGAGGCCAGCAGCTGCCATGTGGTCAGGCCACCGACAAAGCGCGAGGTGAACTGGCCGATCATGATCGACCATGCAAACCACCAGAACAGGTAGAATTCATGGTATTCGGTCAGCGGCAGGATGAATTTGTGGATATTGCCGAAGTAGCCGCCGATATTGCCGGCCGTGGTGACAAACTCACCCAGCCCCATACCTGCATAGGCCCACATGCCGAGGATCAGCGCGAAGAACAGGAAGGTGGAGGCCACCGACAGGATACGGACGTATTTGATATCGGTCGAGGAATAGGCCGCCGCCAGGATTACCAGGAAGCAGATCACATAGAAGGCCGGGATGACCGTCTCGCCGTCGCCGACTTCGGCGATGTAATATGGCATGTAGATCAGGAACAGCGCGCCGGTGAAGGCGCAGGTGGTGATGATCACCAGATTGTTCAGCAGCTTCACGATGCCGATTTCAAAGAACTTCACCCGCGGCTCGATGGCGCAGAAATAGAAGGCGGTCAGGAAGTAGAACGCCCAGATCAGGAAGCCCCAGAAGCCAAATTCGAGCGCCAGCGGATTGGTGAAGGCATAGGCGGGCTCTGTCGCCGTATCCGCGTAAAGCGGGAAGTCGAAGGCGAGTGGGAACATGATCAGCCCCACATCCAGACCCGAGGTGAAAAGAATAGCGATGAAGGTGAACAGCGGCACCGGGGTGACCCCGACGATGCGCATGTTCCACCATTTGATCACGCAGAAAATCACCAGCGCAAAGGCCAGCAAGATCCCGGCTGAGATGATTGTTGTCATACGTCCCTCCCTTGGATGGGCGTTGGTCGCCCTTTTGACGTGTGCGACAGACATAGCAGAAAACGGGAGGTCCCCAAATAGTTTTTAAATGACCATTCAAGATCCGGAATAGTCATAACAGGAGTTGAAACGCAGACCGAGCTGGCGCAAGACTTCTATATGGCTAGAAAAAGAATTCGCGACATCCGGAACGAAGAGCTGATCGAAGCAACCATCGTTGCGGTCCACCGCCGCGGCTATGGTGTTGTTACCATGGCGGAAATCGCGAAGGAAGCGGGGGCCTCGGCAGCCTCGATCAACTATTATTTCGGCTCCAAGGAAGGGCTGATGGAGGCCACGATGCGCCATCTGCTGAACAAGCTGCGCCTGGCGATGATTCGTGGATATGCCACGGCGCAGACGCCAAAAGAGCGGCTTTATGCGGTGATGGACGCCAATTTTGACGATGATTTGTTTCGTGTCGCGCCCTGTAGCCTGTGGATGCAGTTCTGGGCCAGCGCGCCTTATTCGAGTCGTCTGTCGCGGCTGCACAGAATCAACCGCAGCCGCGTGCGCAGCCATTTCCGGGCCGAGCTGAAATGCCTGTTGCCGCAGGACCGGGTCGAAACCGCCCGTCAGGCGCTGCAATGTTATATGGATGGTGTCTGGCTTCAGGCGGCCCAGTCCGAAACGCCGCTGGATCCCGAACAGGCGCGCCGGGCCGCACATCGGGTTGTGGATCTGGCGATCGGCTGACAGCCACTGAGCCGGGCCGTTGCCCGACGATCTGGCCCGTCGACCGGATGGCAGTTCAGTTCAGCGGCAGGTCCTGACGGCGATAGTGCAATCGGCTGTCACGCGGCATGTATCCCAGCACCAGATCGGTCTCCGTCAGGGAGAGGATGCGGTAACAATGGGTCGGGCCGCCATCCTCGGCCTGGGCGACGAGGAACGGGCCCGCACCCTCAGCATCAGCGCAGGCGGTCTGCACCGAGAGCAGTTCGGTCATGGTTTCGACCGAGCCGTAGAAATTGCGCCGCGCCGCCCCTTCGACCACAAAAAGATCGTAGGCATCCGACTGTGAGACCCACCTGCCCGCCAGCTGAGTAAGCAGGGTGTCATATCGGGTTTCGTCCCGCTCTGTCAGCGCGCTGATGCTGGCCTGGATGACGCGATCCCCGATCGCCAGACGATTGCCGGCCACCCGCACCGGAGCGCCTGCATCCAGCGTCAGCAGACGCTCGATGATGGCAGGCTCTGTCGCGCCGTCATTGATGACGCAGATCTGCCCCTCCTCCATCACCAGCTTGCAGATCACCCGCCCGTCGCTCTGCCGGACTTCGCAGCCCTGAAAGGTGACATCCCGATCAAACCCGCTGTCCGGCGGCGCGGTGGCACCTGACGCCGCGCTTTCAGGCGGGGCGTGACGCGGGCGGGAATGTTCGCTGAGCTGCGCCACATAGGCGATTTTGGCGCCGGGGGCATCGGTGGTGGTGGCGGGCGCCTGGGTGTCGATCTTGGCAAAAAATGCGCTGTCATAGCCACGTATGGCGCAATCATGGTCGCCATAGATGGTGAACTCATCCGGCGCGGTGCAGAAGGAAATCCGCTCATCCAGAAACTGCCAGTCCTGTGCCTCGCTTCGGAAGTAGTAGAAGCGGTTGCGCAGCGGGGCGTCGATCACCCGCTCGCAGGTGGCGGGTGGCAACTGCCACCAGCCACGGGAGATCCAGCGCCCGTCATCGCGGAACGCCAGGCTGAGCGACTGCGGCACTGCGGTGTCATTGCAGATCTCCAGCCCGACATGACCGGTGTCGGCCCGAGCCGATTGCACCAGCGCCGCCGGTGCAATCAGAAGAGCCAAGATCCATCGGACGCGCATGTCGTTCACCTCTATTCTCGAATTATTCCGGTGTCCCTATCAGTGCTCTGTGACGGTTTTGCGAAATCAGACCTTTGTGGCGAGGCTGGCAGGTGTCAGCGCCCGGCGTTTCAGCACCGCCTCCCGCCAGGTGATGAAGCTGACAGCGGCCAGGATCAGGCAGCCACCGGCGACAACCCAGATATCCACCGCCTCTTCGAAGACGAGGGCGCCGAGCAGTGTCGCCCAAAGCAATTGTAGAAAGGTTACCGGCTGGGTCACCGTCACCGGCGCTGACGCAAAGGCAAGCGTCATGGTGAAATGCCCCGCTGTCGCAAAACAGGCGACCGCAAAGAGGACAGCCAGCTCCCAGATGTTCGGGGTCACCCAGACCGCGGCGGCAAAGGGAGCCAGAAACACCGTGACCCAGATCGACAGCATCGCCACGACAACCACCGGGTTGGTGCCATCAACCGTTGTCTTGGCCAGAAGGTAGGACGCGCCAAAGGCCAGCGCGGTAAAGAGCATGGCAAGATGGCCTGCCTCTACCTCGCGAAATCCGGGGCGCAGGATGATCAGCGCGCCCAGCAGCGCCACAAGAATGGCGCCCACACGCCGCAGGGCCATCCGTTCGCCCAGAAAGAGGGCGGCACCGATGGAGACATAGATCGGCGACAGGTAGTTCATCGCCGTGACCTCGGCCAATGGGATCTGCGTCATGGCAAAGAACCACAGGATCACCCCCAGCGTATGCACAAAGCCGCGCATGGCAAACAGCCCCCAGAGCCGGGCGGTGAGCCGCGACCGGCGCAGCGTCGCGACCATCGGCACCAGAAACACCAGCCCCATCAGGTAGCGCAGAAAGGCCGATTCCGCAGGCGGGATGCGATTGCCGAGGTATTTGACAAGGGCGGTCACCGCGACAAAACACAGCCCCGTCACCAGCATCCAGAACACCCCTTTTACCGGGTTGCCGACGGCGGGCGCCGGCGGCCTTGCGGCGGCGGCGATGGCGGCGCGGTCGGATGCGGGGTGGTCGTCGGATGGAGCAGTCATAGCGCACATGAGAGCACCGGGGCGGTCGCAGAACAACCCTTCACATATGAAATATGTTCTTGTCCCGGGCGGCACGACCGGGTTTGTGCGTGACGCGCACAGAGGCGCATCAGAACCTGTATGACACCCCGCACTGTCACATCATCAGCAGCTTGATGGCGATGGCCCACATGGTCAGCCCCACCAGCACGTCCAGCAGCTGCCAGGCTCGGGGTCGGGCAAAGACCGGTGCCAGCAGGCTGGCCCCGTAGCCAAGCGTAAAGAAGAAGGCAAAGCTCGACAGCGCCGCACCAAGGCCAAAGACCAGCGGCTGCGGATATTGCGCCGAGATCGAGCCAAGCAGCACCACGGTATCGAGATACACATGCGGGTTGAGCCAGGTCAGCGCCAGCACCGTGGCCAGCATCGGCCAGAGTGTCACCGGCGTGCCCTGCCCGTCTGCGCTGTCCAGATGCGCGCCGCCGCGCCATGCCGACCTGAGGCTGCGCGCGCCATACCACAGCAGAAAGGCCGCGCCGCCAAGCCGCATCGCCAGCTCGAACCACGGCAGTGCCAGCGCCAGCGAGCCGAAGCCCAGCACACCTGCGGTAATCAGCAGCGCATCGGAGCTGGCGCAGGTGAGGCAGATCCAGAACACATGCTGGCGTCTGAGCCCCTGCCGCAGCACAAAGGCATTCTGCGCGCCAATGGCCATGATCAGGCTCAGGCCGAGAAAGAAACCGGCAATCAGGCTGGAAGGCATGGGATCTGTCCTTTGTTATCTTGGTGCAGGCGGCCTGGTCCAACAGCTGACCTGGTGGTGGTCGTGGCCTGTGCTTTGACTAAGGTGCTGAGCGGGTGTAAGCAAATTAATCTGACTTACCCAAATTAAGATCTGCTAATGCAATTCGATCCCAATCACCTCGCCGCGCTATCGGCTGTCTTGCGGCTCGGCTCGTTTGAGGCGGCCGCGCAGGCCTTGCGGGTGACGCCGTCGGCGATCTCGCAGCGGATCCGGGCGCTGGAGGATCGCATTGGCAGCAGCCTCGTGCAGCGCGGCAGCCCCTGTCTGGGCACCGAGGCCGGTCTGCGGATCGCCAAACATGCCGAGGATGTCGCCCTGCTGGAGGCGGCAGTGTCCGATGATCTGCGGCTGGAGCGCGCGCCCGGTGCCTCGCGGCTGCGGGTGGCGATCAATGCCGACAGTCTGGCGACCTGGTTCGTTCCGGTGATGGCGGCCTGCGAGGGGCTGCTGTTTGATCTGGTGATCGACGATCAGGACCACAGCGCCGACTGGCTGCGCCGGGGCGAGGTTTCGGCAGCGGTGACGGCCCGCGCCAAGCCGGTGACCGGCTGCGATGCCCACCCGCTGGGGGCGCTGCGCTATATCGCGACCACCTCGCCTGCGTTCCGCGACCGCTGGTTTGCCAGCGGCGTGACCCCGGAGACGGCGCGTCGTGCGCCCTGTCTGATCTTCAACGCCAAGGATCAGCTTCAGGCGCGCTGGCTTGGCGCACATGTGGGGCCGGGGATTGCGCCACCTGCGCATTTCCTGCCGTCGAGCCAGGGATTCGTCGATGCGGCGCTGGCGGGCGTCGGCTGGGGGATGAACCCCGAGCAGCTGGCTGCGCCCTATCTGACGGCCGAGCAGCTGTGCCCGCTGATCCCAGACACCCCGCTGGATGTACCGCTGACCTGGCAGGTGAGCCGGGTTCTGGCCCCGGCCCTTGCCGATGTGACCCGTGCCGTGCTCAAATCAGCCCGTCGGCATCTGACGCCGATCTAACCACCGGGGGCACGAATACAGTGCCAGAGGACCACAAAGGCAACAGAACGGACGGCAGGTTATCCAGCCTGAAGACAGATCCCGCCCGCAGCTCGCCGGAGCGGCTGCATATGCTGACGCTGGGCCGCAGTTTCCTGTGGCAGCTGGTGTTGCCACGGCTGCTGGTGCTGCTGACATGGGCGCTGCTGAACACGGTTGTCGTGCTGCCGCTTCGGCTGCTTTATACGCTGGTGCTGATTGATGGACTGTTGCTGCTGTGGCAGGCGCGCAGTTTCCTGCGCAGCGCCGATGCCCATATTCGCGACACCGGTCATCTGGCGCCGGTCTGGGGCGGCTATCTGGCCATTCTCTTCGCCGGTTTTGCCACGGTGACCCTGTGGTGGGACGCAGTGCTGATCGCCACCACCCCGAAGGAGCCGGATTATGCCGAAACCGAACGGCTGGCGCGCGAGGCGCTATATGATCTGTCGATCACCCCGGATGGGCGTCGGCTGGTCTTTGCCGGGGAAATCCCGCATGGGCTGACGCGCCGGGTGGCGGCGATGATGGCCGAGGCCCCGGCCCTGCGCGAGGTGGCGCTGAGCGGTCCGGGCGGGCTGATCTATGAGGCGCGAGGTGTGGCCCGGCTGATCCGGGAGCGCGCATTGGACACGGTGGCCGAGGGTGCCTGCGCCTCGGCCTGCACCTTGGTCTTTGCCGCCGGAGAGGAGCGCAGGCTCGCCAAGGGAGGCAGCCTTGGGTTCCATTCTTATGCGCTGGCCTTTCCCGGTGGGTTGCCGCAGGTCGATCTGAACCGCGAACAGGCCCGCGACCGCGATTTTCTGATTGCACAGGGGGTCAGCGCCGATTTTGCCGAGCGGCTGTTTGCCACCGACCATCGCCAGCTCTGGACACCGGATGCGGACGAGCTGCGGCGCGCAGGTGTGCTGACCCGGCCCTAAGGCGCCGGTTTATTGCAGCGATTTGGTCATTCGGTAGTTGTGCAGCATCACGCCGCGCCGTTCGAAATCGCGCCGCCCCTCATCGCTGAAGCCCTGCCGGGTGAAGAAGCGCTTTGCGGCCTCGCTGGCCTCGACATAGAGGATCTTCAGCCCCAGATCGCGCGCCCGGATCTCCAGCTGACGATAGAGCGCCAAGCCGACGCCTGTGCCCGCCACATCCGGGTGGCAGTAGAAGCAATCAATATGGCCGTCCTGCTCCAGCTCGATAAAGCCCTGCGGCTGATCGCGGCCGTCAGCCGCAACGAAGATGACCCGCCCGTCCAGAGCCCGGCTTTGCCAGACCGTGCCGGGGGCGGCTTCCGGGCTCCATGCGGCGCATTGAGCGGCGGTGTAGTCCTGCCGCGCAACACCATGCACGGCGGCATGAAAGATCTGCGCCACTGCGGCGGCATCTTCGGCGCGGAACTCTCTGATCTGCATCGGGCGGCCTTTCTACAGCATTCCCAAGGGGTTCAAAGAAAAAGGCCCGCCGGGCTGGCGGGCCTTTAAAATCGCATCGGACGCTGGCTCAGAGCTGCGCCATCACCTCGTCGGAGGCTTCAAAATTGGTGGTGACCCGCTGCACGTCGTCGTCATCTTCCAGCGCATCCACCAGCTTCATCAGCTTCTGCATGCCTTCGAGATCCAGCTCGGTTGTGGTGGTGGGTTTCCAGACCAGCTTGGTCGATTCCGACTCGCCCAGTTCAGCCTCAAGCGCAGTGGAGACCTCGTTGAGGTCGGTGTCGGCGCAGTAGATCAGATGCCCGTCCTCGGCGCTTTCGACATCCTCGGCACCGGCTTCGATGGCGGCCATCATGACGGTATCGGCATCGCCGACAGCGGCGGGATATGTCACCTCGCCCTTGCGTTCGAACATGAAACCCACGGAACCGGTTTCGCCGAGGTTGCCACCGTTCTTGGAGAAGGTGGAGCGCACGTTGGAAGCGGTGCGGTTCTTGTTGTCGGTCATGGTTTCGACGATCACGGCGACACCGTTGGGGCCATAGCCCTCATAGCGGATTTCGTCGTAGTTCTCGGCGTCGCCGCCGGTGGCTTTCTTGATCGCGCGGTCAATCACATCCTTGGGGACGGACTGGCTCTTGGCTTCCTTGACGGCCAGACGCAGACGCGGGTTCTTGTCCGGGTCGGGGTCGCCCATCTTTGCGGCGACGGTGATTTCCTTGGAGAGTTTCGAGAACAGTTTCGACCGCGCGGCGTCCTGACGGCCCTTGCGGTGCTGGATGTTCGCCCATTTGGAATGGCCTGCCATGGTGCATCCTTGCTAATTCAATTTCGGATCTGGCGCCCATATAGCCCCGACACCGGGGGGCTTTCAAGCGCCCCATATCCGGCCCGGCGCACCATGCGGACGGTGACAGCCGTGAGCCGCACTGCATCCGGCGTGCAGGGAGGCGCTTGTCCCGCAGCGCGCAACCGCTAGAGTGGCGCCATGACATTTGACCAGATTGTATTGTTCGCCCTCTTCGCTGCTGTCTTTGGCCTGCTGCTGTGGGGCAAGTATCGCTATGATATCGTGGCTTTTTCCGCATTGATGGTGGCGGTCCTGCTGGGGGTGGTGCCTGCCAATGACGCCTTTGCCGGATTTGGCCATCCGGCAACATTGGTGGTGGCACTGGTGCTGGTGGTTTCGGCCGGGCTGGTGCGCTCGGGTGCGGTGTTTCTGATCACCCGCACGCTGGTCGACAGCAGCCGCAATCTGGGCGCACATATCGCGCTGATGGGCGGTATTGGCGCGGTGCTGTCGGCCTTTATGAACAATGTGGCGGCGCTGGCGCTGCTGATGCCGGTGGACATCCAGACCGCGCGCAAGGCCGGGCGGGCGCCGGGGTTGAGCCTGATGCCGCTGTCCTTTGCCACCATTCTGGGCGGTATGGTGACGCTGATCGGCACGCCGCCCAATATCATTATCGCGTCGATCCGGGCCGAAACTCTGGGCGAACCCTTCGGAATGTTCGACTTTGCCCCGGTCGGCGGCATCGCGGCGCTGGCGGGGCTGCTGTTTGTGGCGCTGATCGGCTGGCGGCTGATCCCGCTGCGCCAGAATGCGGCCGGCGACTCGGAGGCACAGCTGTCGCAGTATATCGCCGAGCTGACGGTGCCCGAAGGATCAGGCCTGATCGGTCAGCGTCTGGGCGAGCTGGACGCGGAAGCCGACAAGGCCGATGTGGCGATCCTCGGGTTGATCCGCGACGGCAAGCGGCTCTATGGGCGCGCGGCGGGTCAGCTGCTGCGGGCCGGTGATGCGCTGGTGCTGGAGGCCACGCCCGAAGCGCTGGATGAATTCCGCACCGCCGCCTCGCTCGATTTTGCCGATGCCGCCCGGCAGGAGAAGCTGGGCGCCGCCGGTGATGGGCTGGAGCTGGTTGAGGTGGTGGTGCCGGAAACCGCCCGTATCAAGGGGCGCAGCGCGCAGGCGCTGGGTCTGGCCTGGCGGCAGAACACCGTGCTGATGGGGTTGGCGCGGCAGGGCCGCCGCCTGACCCGGCATATCCGGCAGGAACAGATCGAGGCGGGGGATATCCTGCTGCTGCTCTGCCCGCCTGATCGCGGCACGGATGTCACCGAATGGCTGGGCTGCCTGCCGCTGGCGGAACGCGGCCTGTCGGTCACTGCCAATGACAAGACCTGGCTTGCCATCGCGCTGTTTGCAGGCGCGGTGCTGTCGGCCTCGCTGGGTATCATCTACCTGCCGATTGCGCTGGGGCTGGTGGTGGTGGCCTATGTTCTGACCAAGATCCTGCCGCTGGCGGAATTATACGACCATATCGAATGGCCGGTGGTGGTTCTGCTCGGCTCGATGATCCCCTTGGGGGCGGCGCTGGACAGTGCCGGCGGCACTGCGCTGATCGCCGAGAGCCTGCTGACGCTGACCGCGGGCATGCCCGCCTGGGCCATTCTGACCGTGCTGATGGTGGTCACCATGACGCTGTCGGATGTGTTGAACAACACCGCCACGGCCATTGTCGCGGCCCCGGTCGGGATCCAGATGGCCAATGGTCTGGGCGTGTCGCCGGATCCGTTCCTGATGGCGGTGGCGGTGGCGGCCTCGGCGGCGTTCCTGACCCCCATCGGGCATAAGAACAACACGCTGGTGCTGGGTCCGGGCGGCTACCACTTTGGCGATTACTGGCGCATTGGCCTGCCGCTGGAGGTGCTGATCATCGCCGTCTCCATCCCCGCAATCCTGCTGTTCTGGCCGCTGTGATCGGCGCTGTGGCGCTGCTGTGACCCAACGGCAGGGACCGCAGGGTTTGCGCCGCGCCCCTCTGCACGCTTAGGCTGATCCCACAACCGGGACCAACAGCAGAGGCACGCCATGGGACAGCCGACGGACAACAGCGCAGATGTGATCATCGTCGGGGCCGGGCTGGCCGGGCTGGTGGCGGCAGCCGAACTGGGCGACCGGGGCAAGCGGGTGATCCTGCTGGATCAGGAGCCTGCACATTTCCTGGGCGGTCAGGCGCATTGGAGCCTGGGCGGGCTGTTCATGATCGACACGCCCGAGCAGCGCCGCATGGGCATTCGCGACTGTCCCGATCTGGCGCGGCGCGACTGGTTCGGCAGCGCCCAGTTTGACCGCCCCGAAGACCATTGGCCGCAACACTGGGCGCGCGCTTATCTGGACTTTGCCAGCGGCGAGATGCGGGCCTGGCTGCATGGTCTGGGAATGCGCTGGTTTCCGGTGGTCGGCTGGGCTGAACGGGGCGGTGGCGACGCCGAGGGGCATGGCAATTCGGTGCCGCGTTTTCACCTGACCTGGGGCACCGGACCGGGGGTGGTCGCCCCCTTTGCCGCGCGGGTCGAAGCCCATATCGAGGCTGGTCTGATCCAGCCGCGCTTTCGCCATCAGGTGAGCCATATCATCACTCAGGGCGGCACTGTCAAAGGTGTCTCCGGCGAGGTCTTGGCGGCAGATGACGCGCCGCAGGGGGCCCGCACCAACCGTCAGGAAATCGGCGAATTCGAGGTCTATGCGCCCTCGGTGCTGGTCGCCTCGGGCGGGATTGGCGGCAATCTGGATGCGGTGCGCCAGAACTGGCCGGTGGAGCGGCTGGGACCTGCACCGCGCCGCATGGTGGCGGGCGTGCCCTTTCACGTCGATGGGCGGATGATCCCGATTGCGCAGGCGGCGGGCGGCCATGTCATCAATGCCGACCGGATGTGGCATTACACCGAAGGGCTGCGCAACTGGGATCCGATCTGGCCCAACCACGGCATCCGCATTCTGCCCGGGCCATCGTCGATGTGGTTTGACGCCAGAGGCGACCGGCTGCCTGCGCCTTATCTGCCGGGGTTCGACACGCTGGGCACGCTGCGCGAGATCCTGAAGACGGGCCATGATTACAGCTGGTTCATCCTGAGCCAGAAGATCATCCAGAAGGAATTCGCCCTGTCGGGGTCCGAACAGAACCCCGATCTCACCTCCGGCAAATGGGGCGAGGTGCTGCGCGCCCGGCTGTTGTCGCGGGGCAAGGCCCCTGCCCCGGTTGAGGCCTTCAAGAAACATGGTGCGGATTTTGTGGTGGCCGACACGCTGAGCGAGCTGGTGGCGGGCATGAATGAGATCGGCGATGTCGCACTGGAGGAAACCCACCTGCGGCGTCAGATCGAAGCGCGCGATGCCCAGGCCGACAATCCCTTTGCCAAGGATGCGCAGATCATCGCCATCAATGCCGCGCGCAACTACCGGGGCGACCGGCTGATCCGCACCGCCAAGCCGCATCGGATTCTGGACCGCGCCAATGGGCCGCTGATCGCGGTGCGGCTGAATATCCTGACCCGCAAGTCACTGGGCGGTTTGCAGACCGATCTTGACGGGCAGCTGATTGGCGCCGATGGCACGCCGGTGCAGGGACTGTTTGCCGCCGGAGAGGTCGCAGGCTTTGGCGGTGGCGGCTATCACGGCTACAACGCGCTGGAGGGCAGCTTTCTGGGCGGCTGCCTGTTTACCGGTCGTCAGGCAGGCCGGTCCCGCGCCATCGCATGAGCGGCCAAAACCTGCGGTAACTCATGGTTAACAAATCCTTACCGGCCGTTGTTAAAGCGGCCAGAAGAAGGGGATGAGGATGGAGGCCAGAAGGCCGACGCTGAAGTTCAGCGGAATGCCAACGCGCAGGAAGTCGGTGAATTTGTAACCGCCCGGACCGTAGACCAGCATATTGGTCTGATAGCCGATTGGCGTCGCAAAAGAGGCCGAGGCCGCAACCATGACCGCAACCACCAGCGGGCGCGGATCAATGCCCATGGCCTGTGCCAGCCCGACCGCAATCGGCGTGACCACCACCGCCACGGCATTGTTGGAGACCAGCTCGGTCAGGATCGAGGTCAACAGATAGACCGCCCAGACCAGTAGGAACGGCGGCAGCAGCGACAGCGAGGGGGCCACGGCATCCACGATCAGACGCACCGCACCCGAGCTTTCCAGGGCGGCCCCGATCGCGAGCATGGCAAAGATCAGCGTCAGTAGGCGCCCATCGACAAATGAGAAAGCCTCATCCGCGTCGATGCAGCGGGTGATCAGCACGGTGGAGACGGCCAGCACCGACAGCAGCAGGATTGGCGCCACATTGAGCGCGGCGAGCAGCACGATCCCGATCAGCGCGGCAATGGCGATGGGGGCGTGGCGCCGGCGATAGGCGCGCACCGAGGGTTGCGAGACGGCCGCCATATCCATATCGGCGGCCAGTCGCTGGATATCCTCGACATTGCCTTCCAGCAGCAGGGTATCGCCCACGCGCACCACCAGATCCTCAAGCTGCACACCGATGTTCTGATTGCGCCGATGCACCGCCAGCACATAAACGCCATAGCGCCGCCGCAGGCGCATCGCGCCGAGCGACCGTCCCACCATGCGGCATCCGGGGGTGATCAGCACCTCCACGGTTGTGGTTTCCACGGTGGAGACCTGATCGACGCGCTTCAGCTCCTTGTTGCGTTGCAGGCTGAGGAGTTCGGTCATCTGGGTGCGCAGCACCACGCGGTCGCCGACCTGAAGCTCAACCCCTTTCAGCGCGTTGCGCAGCGAGATATCGCCGCGAATGACATCGACCAGACGGACGCCGGGCCGTTTGAACAGCTGCACGCCGGTGACTTCGCGGCCGATCAGGTTGCTGTCCGGGGGGATCACCGCCTCGGTGAAGAATTTCATGCGGGACCGGTCGCTGAGCAGGCTGGCCATGCTGCTGCGATCCGGCAGCAGGCGCGGCGCGATGAAGCGCAGGTAGATCATGCCCCAGATCACCAGAATGATGCCAAGCGGTGTCACTTCGAAGATGGTGAAAGGCGTCAGCCCCTGCGCCCGCGCGACACCGTCAACCAGCAGGTTGGTAGAGGTGCCGATCAGCGTCAGCGTGCCGCCCAGGATGGCCGCATAGCTGAGCGGGATCAGCATCTTGGAGGCGGAAACGTTCATTGTGCGGGCGATCTGGATGAACACCGGGATCATCACCACCACTACCGGCGTATTCGACACCACCGCCGAGGCGGCAACGACAAAGACCATCAAGAGCGCAATGGCCAGTTTCGGATTGACCTCGGCCTGTTTGCGGGCCTGCGCGGTAAAGGCATCCAGCGCGCCGGTGCGCACCAGCGCGCCCATGATGATGAACATGGCCGCAATGGTCCAGGGCGCCGGGTTCGACAGCACGGGCAATGCCGCCTGATAGGGCAGAACGCCGGTTGCCAGCATCGCCGAGACACCGGCCAGCGCCACCACCTCGGTCGGGAAGGTTTCCCGCAGGAAAGCGGCAAACATGGCCACCACGATCAGCAACGTCAGAACCGCGCCACCGGTTTCGCCAAGGGGAATGAACTGCATCAGGGGTAAAGACATCCAAGAGGTTGAGAGATCAATCATCGGCGACCTGAAAGAACTGCGCGAACCGCCTCGCATATCGCGCGGCCCAAGGGAGTGAACCTGATCCGGTCACCGGAGGCAAGTGTTTCGCAACACGATGGGAGCATCTGGTCCCTATTTAGCGGTCCTTTGCGAATAAGCTTCGGAATTTGAGGGGTTTGGCAGGCGAATATCCCGCCCCGCCTGCCCAGGTTTCGCGCATGGAACGGGCGGGGTTGCCGTGGCCTGCACTAGGGGGCCTGGATCGGGTGGCCAGCGTCAGGGAGTTGCCTGCTCGAGAAGGCCGCCGACCCGGATCATGCGGATCGATTTGGCCGCCCCGGTGCGATCATCGGTTTCGACAAAAACACCCGACAGGGTTGCCGGGCCTTCGGCCGGGGTAAAGCGGTTCTTGGGCATGCCGGTGAGAAAACGGCGCATCGGTTCGGCTTTCTCCATGCCGATCACCGAGTTGTAATCGCCGCACATGCCAGCATCGGTCAGATAGCCGGTGCCCTCCGACAGGATCTGCGCATCGCCCGTCGGCACATGGGTATGGGTGCCCACCACCAGCGACGCGCGGCCATTGCAGAAATGGCCCATCGCCATCTTCTCGGAGGTGGCCTCGCAGTGCATGTCCACGATCACCGCCTGCGCCAGCCCACCGCGTGGGTGCGATTTCAGCACCGCCTCAACGGCGCCGAAGGGATCGTCATAGGCCCGTTTCATGAACACCTGCCCCAGTGCCTGCACCACCAGCACCTTGCGCCCGCCCGGAGCATTGAACAGCCGGTAGCCGCGCCCCGGCGCGTTTTTGGCAAAATTCAGCGGCCGGATGATGCGCGGCTCTTTCTCAATGGCCTGCAACATGTCCTTCTGGTCAAAGGCATGATCGCCAAGCGTCAGGCAATCGGCCCCGGCATCCAGCAGCAGCTTGGCGTGTTCGCCATTGAGCCCCATACCGTTTGAGGCATTCTCGCCATTGACCACGACAAAATCGAGCCGCCAGTCCTTGCGCATCTGCGGGAGGTGTTCGGAAATGGCCTTGCGTCCCGCACGGCCCATGACATCGCCAAGAAATAATAGTCGCATTGCCGCGTGGTACGCCGTTGCAAGGCTCAGGACAAGAGCCGCGTTGCGGGTGCAAAACTTTTTGAAAAGTTTTGCCAAGGTTTTTTGACAAACCCTTGGCCCGTCGCAGCGGGTGTCAGCTGAACTGCAACACCCGGCTTTCGGTGATCAGCATGTCCAGCGGCTGGTCGGTGGGCTCCAGCGGCAGGCTTTCGGCCTCCTGCGCGTCAAAGGCAAAACCGATGGCGAGGGTTGGACGTTTGGCCCGCAGCAGCTCCAGAGTGCGGTCATAAAAGCCGCCGCCATAGCCCAGCCGCCCGCCGCGCGCATCAAAGGCGACCAGCGGCACGATCAGAATTTCCGGTTCGAAATAGTCATCGACCTCCGGCACCTTTGCCCCAAAGGGACCGTCACGCAGCGCGCCATCAGGCTGCCAGCGGCTGAAGTTCAGCGGTGTATCCTTGGCCTGAATCACCGGCACACCAACAGGGCCATGGGCGGCGGCTTCCGCCATCGCAGGAAGCGGGTCGATCTCGGTGCGGATCGGCATATAGCCCGACAGCGGCACGCCGCGATAGCCTGCCAGCACCTCCGAGAGATGCCCCGCCACACCGGGTTTATTCATGTCAAAGGCGGCCTTGCGGCGCTGAAAGGCCGCCTTGCGGGCGTCGGCCTTGATCCGGGTGAGGTCATCCATGGTGCGGCTCCTGTCAAAGCAAGTGAACACCACCCGGACGGGCGGCAACAGCGGGCAGGATCAGAGCAGCAACACCCCGGCCAGCCCGAGAAAGGCAAAGAAACCAACGATATCCGTGACCGTTGTCACAAAGGCGCCGGAGGCCAGCGCCGGGTCGACGCCGATTTTCTCCAGAATAATCGGCACCGCTGTCCCCGCCAGCCCTGCGACGACCAGATTGATCACCATAGCGACGGCGATCACGACGCCCAGCATAGGTGAGCCGAACCACAGGATGCCGACAACGGCCATGATCAGCGCAAAGGCGAGGCCGTTCACCAACCCCACCAGGACCTCCCGCCGGATCACCCGCCAGACGTTGGAGCCGGTGAGGTCGCGGGTGGCCAGTGCGCGCACCGCCACGGTCAGCGACTGGGTGCCGGCATTGCCACCCATCGAGGCCACAATGGGCATCAGCACCGCCAGCGCCACAAATTCCGCAATCGTCGCCTCGAACTGGGCAATCACCAGCGAGGCCAGAATCGCCGTTGCCAGATTCACCGCCAGCCAGGGAAAGCGTTGCTTCGTTGTGGCCATGACCCGGTCGGCCAGGCTGCCCTCACCGACACCGGCCAGACGCAGGATGTCTTCTTCATGTTCCTCATCCAGCACGATCATGGCGTCATCCATGGTGATGACACCGACCAGCCGCCCCTCGTCATCGACAACCGGGGCCGAAATCAGGTGATACTGGTTGAAGGCATAGGCGACGTCTTCTTCGTCCTGATCAGCGGGAATGATCTGAAAGGTGTCTTCGACGATCTCGCTCAGCCGCACCTCCCGTTTCGAGGACATGATACGGCCAAGCGTGACATTGCCCACCGGGTGCAGCCGCGGGTCGACCAGAACCACATGGTAGAACTGATCCGGCAGGTGTTCGGATTCACGCATGAAATCAATCGCCTGCCCCACCGTCCAGTGGTCGGGGGCCATCACCACCTCGCGCTGCATCAGACGGCCGGCGGAATTCTCCGGGTAGCTCAGCGATTGCTCCACCGCGACCCGGTCGGCATCTTCGAGCGTATTGAGGATGGCCGCCTGCTGAGGCTCTTCCAGATCCTCCAGAAGGTCGACCACATCATCGCTTTCAAGGTCGCGCACCGCCTCGGCCAGAACCTGCGGCGCCAGCAGCGAAATCACCTCTTCGCGGATCGATTCATCCAGTTCCGACAGGATCTCGCCGTCGAATTCGCGGTCGTAAAGGCGGATCAGGCGGCCACGTTCGTAGGCGCTGATCTGTTCCAGAAGGTCGGCGATGTCAGCGGCGTGCAGCGGCTCCATCAGCTCGGTCAGCTGAGGCTGGTCATCGACCTCCACCGCCTCCAGAATCTGGGCAACCCGTTTGCGGTCCAGCTCGTAGGCATCCTCGAATGTGGCATCGACTGGCTCTTTTTGGTCATCTGCGATCATTCCGAGGCCCCTTTTGGTGATTGCTTCTGGAATAAAAGAAGCTGTTACCGAAAAACAATGACAATGACGTAATTTACCGTCGATGTCGCTGCGCGTATCCTGCGCATCGCAGTTTGGCAAGAAAGGACCGCGTTGGATGCAGGCAGAATTTATCTTACGGGGGCAGGTCCTGTCATTTGCGGGAGACCCGTTTGAGGGCGACCACCCCGAGGCTGCGGCGACGCTGCATGAAGCGGTGGCGATTGGTGGCGGCAAGGTGCTGGAACTGGGCGCGGCTGATGCGCTGCGCAAGGCCCACCCCTCCGCCAGCCTGGTGGATCACGGCGATCACCTGATCCTCGCCGGCTTTGTCGATGCCCATGTGCATTTCCCGCAGACCGCGATCATTGCCAGCTGGGGCAAGCGGCTGATCGACTGGCTGAACAGCTATACTTTCCCCGAGGAGATGCGTTTTGGCGACCGTGGCTATGCCGATGAAATCGCAGGCCGCTATCTGGATCTGACACGGGCCAATGGCACCACCACGATGTGCAGCTACTGCACCATCCACCCCGAAAGCGTGGAGGCGTTTTTCAGCGCTGCGCAGGCGCGCGGGCAGCGCGTGGTTGCGGGCAAGACCTGCATGGACCGCAACGCCCCCGAAGGCCTGCGCGACACCGCGCAATCGGCCTATGACGACAGCGCTGCATTGATTGGCCGCTGGCATGGCGTGGACCGGCTGTCCTATGCGATCACGCCACGGTTCTCGCCCACCTCGACCCCCGAACAGCTGGAGGCGATGGGCGCGCTTTGGGCCGAGCACCCCGACTGCCTGATGCAGACCCATCTGAGCGAGCAGACCGACGAGATTGCCTGGGTGAAATCGCTGTTTCCCGAGGCCCGGGACTATCTGGACACCTATGAGCAATTTGGCCTGCTGGGCGAAGGTGGCCTCTACGGTCATGCGATCCATCTGGAAGACCGCGAGCGCGCCCGTCTGCGCGAGGTTGGCGCGGCGCTGGTGCATTGTCCAACCTCCAATACCTTCATCGGGTCTGGGCTGTTCGACATGGCCGGGCTGATGGCTGAGGGGCAACGCATTGGTCTGGCGACGGATACCGGTGGTGGCTCCAGTTTCTCGATGCTGCGCACCATGGCGGCCGCCTATGAAATCGGCCAGCTGCGCGGCACGCCGCTGCATGCTGCACAATTGCTGTGGCTGGCCACCCAAGGCTCGGCCCGCGCGCTGCGCATGGAGGCCCAGATCGGCAATCTCGCCCCCGGCATGGAGGCCGATCTGGTGGTCCTGGATCTGGCCTCAACCCCGGCGATTGCGCAGCGCTGCGCGGGCGCGCGCGATCTCTGGGAGGCGGTTTTTGCCACCATCATGATGGGCGATGACCGGGCGGTGACCGAGGTCTGGATCAACGGCGCGCGCAGCTGAGCCGGGCACCGAGGGGGAAAGAGGCGCTGATGCGCCTCTGCCTCCGGCGGGGATATTTCGGGCCAGAAGATGAGCGCAGCGCGCTGTCGCCGATCTGGTCAGCTGCGTCAGGCCAGCTGCATCAGCCGTGTGGTGGCTTTTTGGTGCCGTTCAAGAAGGTCTGGCAGATCCACTGTCGCCAGCGTGGTATCGCGGATGATCTGGCGCCCTTCGACAAAGAGATGTTTCACCTGCGCCGGCCCCGCCAGCAGCAGCGCCGCCGGATCCCAGCTGCCGCTGGAGGCGATGCCGGTCACGTCCCAGATCGCGATATCGGCACGTTTGCCCACCGCCAGCTGGCCGACATCGCGCCGCCCCAGCACCTCCGCGCCGCCACGGGTGGCAATCTCCAGCGCCTCATAGGCGCTCATGGCATCAGCCCCCTGTGCGACCCGCTGCAAGAGCATCGCCTGACGGGCTTCGCTGATCAGGCTGGCCATATCATTGCTGGCCGATCCATCCACGCCGAGACCAACCGGCACCTGCGCATCGCGCATGGCGCGCAGCGGCGCGATGCCGCTGCCAAGGCGGCAGTTGGAACAGGGGCAATGGGCAACGCCGGTTCCGGTCCGGGCAAAGAGGTCGATTTCCCCGGCATCCAGTTTCACGCAATGGGCATGCCAGACGTCGGGGCCGGTCCAGCCCAGATCTTCGGCATATTGGCCGGGACGGCAGCCGAACTGCGCCAGCGAATAGGCGATATCCTCATCGTTTTCGGCCAGATGGGTGTGCAGCATCACCCCCTTGTCGCGGGCCAGAAGCGCAGTGTCGCGCATCAGTTCGCGGCTGACGGAAAACGGTGAACAGGGCGCCAGCGCCACCCGGCACATGGAGCCTTCGGCGGGGTCATGGAACCGGTCCACGACGCGGATCATATCGTCGAGAATGGCGTGTTCCTCCTCGACCAGACTGTCCGGCGGCAGGCCCCCTGCACTTTCGCCGATGCTCATGGCGCCGCGCGTCGGCTGGAAGCGCAGACCAATATCACCCGCCGCCTCGATGCTGTCCTCCAGCCGGGTGCCATTGGGATAGAGGTAGAGGTGATCGGAGGTGAGCGTGCAGCCGGAGAAGGCCAGTTCGGCCAGCCCCAGCTGGGCGGAGACATGGATGTCATCGGGGGTGAAGGCCGACCAGATCGGATAGAGCCGTTTGAGCCAGCCAAACAGCAGCGCGTCCTGCGCGCCGGGCACCGCGCGGGTGAGGTTCTGATAGAGATGATGATGGGTGTTCACAAGGCCCGGGGTCACCACGCAGCCCCGGCCGCTGATCCGCTCGCCCTCCGTGGTGAGATCGCTGCCGATCTCGGCGATCACCCCGTCGCGGATCCGCAGATCGGCATGGGTCAGCTGGCGGCGCTGATCATCCATTGTCAGCGCGATATCAATATCTTCGATCAGAATTTCAGGCACAGGTCACACTCCGTCAGGCCGCCCATTTCGGTTCAGAAGTGTGATGGCGCGCCGACAGAATATGGGCAAAGGACTCGGCGCGTGGCCGAACCCTAATGGATTGCCCGAGGTCGTTTCAAGTGGTTTTGCGGATCAGGGCAAGCGCTGCGGCATGAAGCTCGGCGGTGGCTGCGGCCAGGACCTGACCGCCCTCATGCGCAGGCTCCCCCTGCCAGTTGGTCACCACGCCACCGGCGGCCTCGATGACCGCGATCGGCGCCTGGATGTCGTAGGCGTTGAGCCCGGCCTCGATCACCAGGTCACATTGCCCGGCGGCCAGCAGCGCATAGGCGTAGCAATCCATCCCGTAGCGGGTCAGCTGCACTTCGCTGGCGACCCGCTGGAAGGCGGCGCGTTCCGCTGCGCTGCCGACTTCGGGAAAGGTGGTGAACAGCGTAGCCGCCGACAGATCCGATGTCTTGCGGGTGCTGAGTGCGACCTCCCCCAGCGGGCCGGTCAGACTGGCCCCCTCGGGCGTACCAATGAACCGCTCACCGATATAGGGTTGATCAATGATGCCGAGGAAAGGGCCATCCGCATCGCCAAGGGCAATCAGCACCCCCCAGGTCGGGGTGCCACTGATAAAGCCACGGGTGCCGTCGATCGGGTCCAGCACCCATATGCGCCCGGACTGGCCACGGGTCTCGCCGTATTCCTCGCCGAGGATGCCGTCCTCGGGCCTGAGTTGCGAAAGCACCGCGCGCATCGCCTGTTCGGCGGCCCGGTCGGCGATGGTGACGGGATCGAAACCTTCGTCCAGCTTGTTGTCGGATTGCAGCCCGGCTGAGCGGAAATAGGGCAGGATCGCCTGACGTGCGGCATCGGCCATCCGATGGGCAACGTCCAGATCTGAAAACGCGGCTGAAGTCATACCCGAAGGGGTGACATTCAACCGCGCATATTTCAAGCCCCAAGCCCCCACTTGAGGCGGGAAAATCAGGCTGCGTCGCTGAGCACGCGCGCCAGTTCGAACAGACGACGGCGCTGGTTTTCAGGAATCGCATAGTAGGAGCGCACCAAATCCAATGCCTCCTTGTCGCCCATCAGATCGTCAGGCACGCGTGCCTTGTCCGATGCCGGGGCATCATCATCTTGCAGACCTTCAAAAAAGAAGCTGACCGGCACGCTGAGCGCGTCGGAAATATCCCAGAGCCGGGAGGCGCTGACCCGGTTTGCACCGGTTTCATATTTCTGGATCTGTTGAAATTTAATACCAACCAGCTCTGCGAGCTGCTGTTGCGTCATGCCGATGAGCCACCGGCGATGCCGGATACGTTTCCCCACGTGCACGTCCACTGGATGAGCCATGCGTTTCTCCTAAGATTTACAAAACTGGGTGCCACCCTAACCGCCTTTTTAAACCCCCGCCCACCCGGCAAATACCGCGTGGTGCCAATGTTGCCAAAAAACCCGACGGGTTTCTGGACAAACGACAAGGCGCTCCCATTGGAGTTGAGTGTACGACCTTAACGGTTGAATTCAAGCGTTCACTCTCGCCGGGGTCAGCACCTGTGCGGCAAACGCATGATTTCATGTACCAATTTTATTTCACTTTTTTGCATGTTTTACACATGTTCTCCACCTCCCCATAAATAGTGAGGTGATCTGAAGGCGAATCTGGCATGGTTTGGCCATTCAGAATCACCTTACCCCATGCCAGATATGGAAAAATGATATGCGCGCCTACAGTGTCAGCAGTTTTGACATTTCCCCGACTATCGCAGAAGTTGACGTGGGATCACCGGGAAGCGGAGAAGTTGCAGTTGCAATACACGCCTGTGGGTTGAACTTTGCCGATCTTCTTCTGCTCCGTGGCAAATATCAGGATACGCCGGACCTGCCATTTATTCCCGGTTTGGAACTGGCGGGCGTCATTCAGGCGCTTGGCCCTGATGTGGAGGGGCTGGCGGTTGGCGATCGGGTGGCGGTGTTTTCCGGTCAGGGCGGGCTGGCGGAGGCCGGGGTGTTTGCGGCCGATCGCGTCACGCGGATCCCCGACGAGATGTCCTTTGCCGATGCGGCGGCGTTTCAGATCACCTATGGCACCGGACTGGTTGCGCTGGATCACTGTGCGCGGTTGCAGCCGGGGGAAACCCTGCTGGTCACCGGCGCTGCCGGTGGTGTCGGGCTGACGGCTGTGGAAATCGGCAAACGTCTGGGCGCGCGGGTGATCGCCCATGCGCGTGGAGCCGAGAAGCTGGCCGTGGCCAAGGCGGCGGGCGCGGATCATCTGATCGACGCCGACGAGGATCTGCGGCAGGCGGTCAAGGATCTGGGCGGCGCCGATGTGGTCTATGAGGCGATTGGCGGCGATGTCTGGCAAGCGGCCTTTCGGTCTACCAACCCGGGCGGGCGGCTGCTGCCCATCGGCTTTGCCGGCGGCGAGGTGCCGCAGATCCCGGCGAACCACCTGCTGGTGAAGAACCTCAGCGTTATCGGGTTTTACTTTGGCGGCTACCTGAAGAGCCACCCGGCGGTGGTCAGGGGCGCCATCGCGCGGCTGATCGACTGGTATCGTGACGGCTCGCTGCGCCCACACATCAGCCACCGCCGGCCGCTGGAGGAGACTGACGCAGGGCTGGAGCTGCTGCGCAACCGCAAAGCCACCGGCAAGGTGGTGATCATGATCCGGCCAGAGGCCTAGGCGACGGCAACCGCCGCCACGCAGGGCAGCCGCAGGGTGCGATCGTTAGGGCGCAGGTGTCAGGCTGCGGTCCAATGGGACTGCGCCGCCGCCAGCGGGGTACTGATGTTGCGAAAGGCCTTCCGCACCAGAAAGGCAAGTTCAGTCACCATCGGAGAGCCAGAGGTCTCTGCCCCATAGAGGTTGATCAGCTGGATCGGCAGATCCGGCAGGCTGCCACCGTGGTCGATCTGTAGCAGATGCGGCGGCTCGGTGCCCTCGATCATGGTGTGGATCGCCAGATCGGCGCTGACCGTCGCCTCGATGGTGCGGTCGCTATCGGTCTCCACCACCATTTCCCAGGCGATCCCGGCGGCGTCCAGCGCGCTCACCACCTTGGGCCGGAAGGTGCAATAGCGGCCAAAGGCCAGTTTCAGCGGGCGCTGCCGCCAGGCTGATCCATTGGGCGCACCAATCCAGCACAGCGGCCGCTTGGCCAGCGTTTCGCCGTTTTCCGAGGTGGCGGTTTCGGTGGTCAGGATCAGATCGCATTCACCGCGCGAAAACTGCTCCTTCAAAGAGCGGGTATAGCTGGAGATCAGCTGCACCTTCACCCGTGGGAACGACGCGTTGAAACGCTGTAGCACCTGCGGGATCGCCGGGTAGACAATGTCATGCGGCACCCCAAGAACGATTTCGCCTTCATAGGCCTGATCGGTGAGCCGCCCGATTACCTCGTCATTCAGTGCCACCATCCGCCGCGCATAGGCCAGCAGCTGCTCGCCCGATGCGGTCAGCGCAATGGTGCGGCCAGAACGGTCCAGCAGTTGCAGGCCCAACAGCTCCTCCAGCCGCTTCAGCTGCATGGAGACCGCCGATTGGGTCAGATGCAGAAAACCGGCCGCGCGGGTCACCCCGCCATTGTCCGCAACCGCCACAAACGAGCGCAGCGTGGTGATATCGAGATTTCGCGTCATCACAATTCCTGATGGTTTAAATCATAAACATTCGTTTTTCATATCAATCACACTCCGCCATATACATCAATAGAATTGATCAGACACTGTAACCTCATCAGAATTCCAGAAAAGGACAAAAATCATGACCTATATGGACAACAGCCTGCGCAACTGCACCTGCGCGCCCCGCCGCTCGTTCCTCGCAACCGTTGCCCAACGCCTCGCCATCTGGCGCGAACGCCGGATGCTGGCCACGCTTGATCAAAGCGCGTTGGACGACATGGGCATCAGCAAGACCGAAGCCCAGGCAGAGGCCCGCCGCCCGATCTGGGACGCGCCGAGCAGCTGGACCCGCTAAAGGCGACGCGCCGACAAGGCTCACACCAAGCCTAATACGAAAAGATGTCCGCGCTGCGGGCCTTTTTGTTACGATACAGCCTGAGCTGAAGTTCGGTGTCAGCGTGTGTGCATTTACACCTTGAGTGGATCAGGTTGTGTGTTGCGGCCAGCGAAAGTCACCAGCAGTGCCGCAAGGGTAATGGCAAAGACCCCCAGAACCCCCAACGCTCCCGGTATCACCGAAAACAACACCAGATCAAAGCCAAGCGCCCAGACAAGACCGGTAAAGTCAAAAGGCGCGAGCCTACTGACCGGAGCCCGTGCCACCGCTTCATTGGCGACAATGTGACCGATGCCACCAATCAGCCCGGCCAGAGCAAGCCATCCGAACATTGCTGTGCTGAGGGACACCCAACCCAATGGCAAAGAAGCAAGCCCGAGCCCGGCAGAGACAATCGCAAAGTAGAAGGCAATGGTGGATGAACCCTCGGTTGCCGTCATAGTTTTTGTGTGCACCCGAACGAACGCCATAGTGAATGCATACGCGAGACCAGCAACCACGCCAATCAAGGCTCCATCGCCGGGCAATTCAATAGCCTCCCACAACAGCAATACAACCCCCGAAAATCCAACGGAAATTGCGATTATTATTGTGGCGGTCAACCGTTCCCCGAGCATCATCGCCGCGATTGGCAAGACCAGAACCGGTGCAAGGTAGGCCAGGGCTTGTGCATTGGCGACAGGCAGATAAGCGAGGGATATAAAAGACATTGCCATGGAAAACGCACCAAAAGCACTCCGTGTCACATGCAGTCGAGGATATCGTGTCTTCAACGCGGCAGGGAACTCACTGCGCCAAGCCATGTAAAGAACGATGGGCACCAACGCCAGAGCAGATCGCCAGAACATGATTTGACCAATAGGCACACTCTGTGCCGCACCATGGATTGCGGCTGACATGGCGGTCATCAGGAATGCGGCCAACAGACGTAACCCGATCCCTTGAAGATGTGTGTTTTGTGATCTCATGATGGAAGACATGTCAAAATTGCGCGACCACCACAATAGAAATGCACTCAAAGATTGAGCGTGACTATCACCTGTCAGCAATATTCCCCCTAGATGGCCAATAGAGACTTGATCCCTCCCCCGCGACCGAGCTTCCACCGCTTTTTGTCGATAATTCCACCGAAACTTCGGTCTACGACCTTGAACCGCGCCCCGCTTCACCCGATATTTGCGAGGAACGCCAGCTCTCTGCACGCAGTAGGGAAACTGCGCGAGGGAGTTTAGAGACGGAGACCATGATACATGGCACAGTTTGACACCATCCGATCCACAGCGGGCGCACGCTCTGCGGAGATCGATGCGGGCCTGCGCGCCCATATGAACAAGGTCTACGGCACCATGGCCGTGGGCACATTCATTACATTCCTGGCTGCCTGGGCCATCTCCGGCCTGGCGGTGACCTCCGATCCGGCCAATGCCGCAGCCCAGCTGAGTGCCGATAAATACCTGACCAGCATCGGCTATGCGCTTTACGCCTCGCCGCTGAAGTGGGTGATCATGTTTGCCCCGCTGGCCTTTGTGTTTGGCATCGGCGCCGCCGCGAACCGCATGTCGGCCGCGGGCGTCCAGCTGCTGTTCTACGTCTTCGCCACCGTGATGGGCTTGTCGATCAGCTCGATCTTCCTGGTGTTCACCGGCGAAAGCATCGTGCAGGTGTTCCTGATCACCTCCATCGCCTTTGCGGGCCTGTCGCTGGTGGGTTACACCACCAAGAAAGACCTCTCCGGCATGGGCGCCTTCCTGATCATGGGCCTGATCGGCCTGATCGTGGCGTCTATCGTCAACATTTTCCTGGCGTCGTCGGCAATGGCCTTTGCGATCTCGGTGATCGGCGTGCTGATCTTTGCGGGCCTCACCGCCTATGACACCCAGCGGATCAAGAACGACTATCTCCAGCACGCCCATATGGGCGACCAGGAATGGCTGGCGAAATCCGCGATCATGGGCGCACTGAGCCTCTATCTGGACTTCATCAATATGTTCATGATGCTGCTCCAGCTGCTTGGAAACCGCGAATAACGCGATACCTTCCAGAGCCAACCAAGACCGGGGCGGATCATCACGATCCGCCCTTTTTCTTTGCCCGCGCTGCGGTTGCGGCCGGGACATGTCACGCAACGAATTTGAGACCCCGATGAGATTGATTGATATCGCCCCAAAAGAGGCGCACCGCATTGTCCCGCTGCTGCAAGAGTTGCACGCGCTGCATGTCACCCACCAGCCTGACCGCTACCCGGCCGATCCTGATGGTGCAGCGCTGGCCCGCTGGCTTGAGACATGGCTGAGCGAGCCAAGCCTGACCGCCCGCGCCGCCGTCAGCCCGCAGGGGCGGATCATGGGCTATGTCATCTATGGCATCGAGGAGCGCCCTGCCCTCCCCGTCCGCAGGGCCGAGACCCGCGCCATGCTGCACCATGTCGCCGTCGCCAAGAGCTGGCAGCGCATGGGTGTCGCAACCGCGCTGATCACCGATATGAAGCGCTCTGTGGCGGCCAAGGGCGTTCCGGTGATCGCCACCACATACGCCCCCTTCAACACCGCCTCTGCGGCGCTGATGCAGCGTATGGGCCTGCTGCCTGTGATGGTCATGGCCGAGTGGCGCGGCTGATCTGCGGCCACAACGAAAAACAGGAGGCGACCCCACCGTCGCCTCCTGTCATGGTCGCTCCCCCGAGCCGACCTGTGGTGCTGTGAACTTCCGAAACCGCGCGCTTCTGGCGCTGCATCCCGGACCCACTCTCTCACCCACATCCCAGGACATATGTGACGGCCAAATGTGGCATTTTCGGGCCGATCCGGCGCGCTGTCGGTGTTTTCATTTACCGAATTTTCATAAAATGCGCGCGACCGGCAGCCCGGTCAGTGGCGCCCCGTCAGTGGCGCCCGGTCAGTCAGGCAACAGCGCGGCCACAAGAAAAAGGGCCGCACCCTGGTGCGACCCTTCTGATCTACTGTCCCGAATATCGGGGGCGGTGTCGCGGCCGGAGGCAGCGCAACACCAAGAGGCTTATTTGATTTTGCCTTCTTTGTATTCAACGTGCTTGCGCACGACCGGGTCGTACTTCCGCACAACCATTTTCTCGGTCATGGTGCGTGCGTTTTTCTTGGTCACGTAGAAGTGGCCCGTGCCCGCGGTCGAGTTCAGGCGGATCTTGATTGTGGTCGGCTTCGCCATGGTATTCTCCTGCGTCCGAAAAGGCAGGGGCCTCTCGGTAAATTCCTATATGAGCGTGCGCTTTTACCTGCACCACCCCGCGAGTCAATAGGATTCGAGGGGATATTTTGCGCAGAGGGCCTGTAAGCCGGATTTTGTTCCAGGGCCAGGGCCCCTTCGACGACCATTCATCTAGGATGCACATTGCTGCGCACCTCCAGCTGCCAACCCGACCCCTCTTGGCCAAAACATGCCTAGCGGCGGTATCGGCTGACGCCGACCGGCCCGCGCGGGGGTCCTATTTGGCATTGCTCCCGGTGGGGCTTGCCGTGCCGCCCCTGTTGCCAGCGGCGCGGTGGGCTCTTACCCCACCGTTTCACCCTTACCCACATGGAATCACCTGACAGGCAGGCGCATATGGGCGGTCTGTTTTCTGTGGCGCTCTCCGTCAGATCGCTCTGCCCGGGCATTACCCGGCACCGTTGTTTTGTAGAGTCCGGACTTTCCTCGCGACGCCTTGCGGCCCCCCGCGGCCGTCCGGCCCTCTGCGCAGGGGTTGGGGTAGAAACTACTGCGCCCAAGGTCAAGCGGATAGTGCACCGGGGGGGGCGTTGCCCCCTCGCGCCTGCGGCGCTCACCCCCAGGATATTTGCGACCAGAAGATGCCGGGACGCTCTCTATCTTCTGGCGTCAAATATCCCGGAGCGCGAGGCAGAGCCTCGCTCAGGCCTCTGCCCGGGACGCATCGGTCAGCAGCGGCAGGACGTCCCTGTCGGTCAAGGGACCGGTCTGCCATGGCCGGAATCTGAGGCGCACCGCCTGCAGCAGGGTGGCGTCATCCACATCCGCCGTAAAGCCACGCCGCCGCGCCAGAGCGCGAAAGCGGTCCATCCCGACGTCGGTCTCTGGCCGCGCCGCAGCACCCGGCGCGGCGCTTGCCAGCCCCTGTCTGGCCAGCCGCGCCCAGTCAAAGCGGGCGCCCGGGTCACATTTGCGCCCCGGCGCCATGCAGGAATGCCCGATCACACCGGAGGCCGGAATCCGCCAGCGCAACAGCACGGCCCGCAGCAGCTCCTCCAGCCGGTTCATCTGGGCTGCGGAAAACGGATGATCGCCCCGGTTGTCCAATTCGATCCCGATCGAGCGGGAGTTGATATCCTCCTGCCCGCACCATTCCCCGGCGCCGGCATGCCAGGCGCGGTCGGCCTCCCTGACCATCTGCCACAGCCGTCCGTCAGCGGCGATCAGGTAATGGGCCGACACCTCGTACCGCGGGTCGCAGAGCCGCTCCAATGCGGCCTCGGCACTGTCCATCGCGGTGTAATGCAGCACAACCAGATGCGGCGTCAGATCATGGCGGCGCGCATTGAAATTGGGACTGGGGTGCCAGATGGCATCCGTCCCGGTGTCAGCAGAGGTCGGCGGAGGTGTCATGAGGCGCCAGCCGCCTCAGTTCTGCACCGCAAGTCGATAGGGCGCCGGATCCCAGCCGCAGGCGTAGCCGTCCCCATCGGGATCAAGCGCCTGGCGGTCACGTTTCGGGCCGCCCGCTTCGAGAAAGGCAATCTGGGCCAGTTCCGGCGAGGCAAATCCGGCGCAGTTGCGCGAGGAGCGGGCCGCCAGGTTGAAGCCGGAGCGTGAATAGATCCGCTGCCCACGCGGGTTGGAGGTGCTGAGCGCATAGCGCACGATATTGGGATCGCGGTCGCCGCTGCGTTCGGGCACTGCGGTGGGGCTGACCACCTGATACTGGGCGCGCTGACGGGCCAGACGCTCGGCATCGCTTTCGATGCTTTGGCGCGAGGCGACCGCATCGAAATCATTCTCGTCGGAGATCCGCGGATTGCCCGCAAGGGCCGGTGCCGGGTTTGACGGGCTGGCCTCGATCGGTGCGGTGCCCGAGTTGCCGCGTGCAGCCGCGAGGGCCGCGGCGGTTTCGCGGGCAATATCGTCGCTGCTGCCGGTCGCGGGTGCGAGGGATCCGGCGCTGCTGCCTGCGGCTGCGACGCGGGGGGCGGGCTGCGCGCTGCCCGGCAAGCTCTCGGTTGCGACGCGGACCGGCGGCACCAGCGGATCGCCATTAATCGTGGTGCCTGTCGCCGGTGCCCGGTCAAAGGGGCTGGAACCAAATCCGGCCTCTGGGCCACTTTCAGGCACCGGAGGCTGGCACGCAGCCAGCAGCACAAGACTGCTGGTCGCCAAGATGGACCGGAATAGACGCATGATCACCACCTGTTGGTTCTGCTCAGATCAGGACAGGGTTTACCACCATTGGGCCGGCTTGGCCACAAAACCGGCGGCCCCTTCCAGCGCATAGGCCGTATTCAGCAGATCGCCCTCTTCCCAGGGGCGGCCAATCAGCTGAAGCCCCAGCGGCAGGCCCTGCGCATCAACACCGGCCGGAACCGAAATGCCGGGCAGACCGGCGAGGTTCACGGTGACGGTAAAGACGTCATTGAGATACATCTGCACCGGATCCGCGTCGATCATTTCGCCGAGGCCAAAGGCGGCCGAAGGTGTCGCCGGGGTCAGGATCGCGTCAATGCCCTGGGCAAAGACGTCTTCGAAGTCTTTCTTGATCAGGGTGCGGACCTTGCGGGCGCGGTTGTAATAGGCGTCGTAGAAACCGGCCGAGAGAACATAGGTCCCCACCATCACGCGGCGCTGCACCTCATGGCCGAAGCCTGCGGCGCGGGTTTTTTCGTACATTTCGGTAATGCCATCGCCCGCCTCCAGCGCCGCGCGCTGGCCATAGCGCACACCGTCATAGCGCGCGAGGTTGGAGGAGGCCTCGGCCGGGGCGATCACGTAATAGGCAGGCAGGGCGTATTTGGTGTGCGGCAAGGAGATATCGACGATCTCGGCCCCGGCGGCACGCAGCATCTCGGCGCCTTCGGACCAGAGTTTCTCGATTTCGCCGGGCATTCCATCCATGCGGTATTCACGCGGGATACCGATCTTCTTGCCCTTGATATCGCCGGTCAGCATCGCCTCGAAGTTCGGCACCGCCAGATCGGCGCTGGTGCTGTCCTTGGGGTCGTGGCCACACATCGCCTCAAGCATCATTGCCGCATCGCGCACCGATTTGGTCATCGGGCCCGCCTGATCCAGGGAGGAGGCAAAGGCCACCACCCCCCAGCGCGAGCAGCGCCCATAGGTGGGCTTGATGCCAGTGATCCCGGTAAAGGCGGCCGGCTGGCGAATCGAGCCGCCAGTGTCGGTGCCGGTAGCCGCTAGGCACAGATCCGCAGCCACGGCCGCTGCGGAGCCGCCGGAGGAGCCGCCCGGTGTCAGCTCGGCAGTATCATTGCCGCGCCGCCAGGGACTGACCGCGTTACCATAGACGGAGGTTTCATTGGACGAGCCCATGGCGAATTCGTCCATGTTCAGCTTGCCCAGCATGACAGCGCCTGCATCCTGCAGCTGCTGCGATACGGTGGATTCATATTCGGGTTTGAAACCTTCCAGAATGCCGGAGGCGGCCTGGCTGGCGACACCTTTGGTGCAGAACAGATCCTTGATGCCGATCGGCAGGCCGCACATGGCGGGCGCATCGCCTGCCTTGATCCGTGCGTCTGCTGCCTTGGCGCGCTCCAGCGCGATTTCGGGTGTCTTGTGCACAAACGCGTTCAGCGCATCTGCAGCCTCGATGGCCTTGAGGCAGGCCTCGGTCAGCTCGACAGAGGTGGTCTCGCCCTTGCGCAATGCGTCACGGGCTTCGGACAGGGTGAGTTTGTTGAGTTCGGTCATGTCTTATTCAACCACCTTGGGCACTGCAAAAAACCCTTCGCGGGCATCGGGGGCATTGGCCAGGATCTTGTCCTGCTGATTGCCATCGGTCACCTCGTCGACGCGGCGTTTCAGGCGCTGCGGCGTCACCGACGTCATCGGTTCGACGCCCTCAACATCCACCTCGTTCAGCTGCTCGATAAAGCCGAGGATGGTGTTGAACTCATCCGCCAGTGCTGGCAGCGCGTCCTCTTCGACCTTGATACGGGCCAGTTTGGCCACTTTTGCGGCGGTGCTTTGGTCAATCGACATGGAAACCCTCATCTCGTGTTAGGACGCATTTACCGCCGCACCGCCGCCGCCGCAAGCCTGTGGCGGCGCGAAACCCCGGTGAAATCGGCGTGACGGAGCGCGGGCGAGTGGATTTTTGCACCAAGCGCGATAGGCTTAGGCCAAGACGATGCGCCAGCGGGGCCGATCGTAACAGTATTGAGGGAGACAGAACATGAAGATCATCTGGTTGGGCCATGGCAGTTTTCGCATCGAGACCGCAGGGCAGGTTCTGCTGGTCGATCCCTGGCTCACCGGCAATCCCATGCTCGCCGAGGACCAGCATGACGCCGCGATCACCGGCGCCACCCATATCATTCTGACCCATGCGCATTTCGACCATGTGATCGACGTGCTGGCGCTGGCGCGACGCCTGGATGTGCCGATTGTGGGGCAATATGACCTGATGGGCATCTGGGGCGAGACCGAGGAGGTCACCACCATCGGCTTCAACAAAGGCGGAACCGTCAATCTGGACGGGCCGCAACTGGCGATGGTGCCTGCCTCGCACAGCTCGACCTTTGCCACCCAGGACGGGCTGCGCACCGGGGGCAGCGAAGTCGGCTACATGCTGATGAGTGAAAACAAGACGCTCTATATCTCGGGCGATACCGGGTTGATGGCCGATATGGACTGGATGGGGGATTACTACAAACCCGACATCGGCATCCTGAGCGCGGGCGGGCATTTCACCATGGATATGGCGCAGGCGGCCTATGCGGCGACACGGTATTTCAACTTCAAGACCGTGATCCCCTGCCACTACCGCACGTTCCCGATCCTTGAGCAGAGCGCCGAGAAACTGGCCGAGGCGCTGCCGGATGTGACGGTGATCGAGCCGCAGGTTCTGGACGTAATCGACGTCTAGCCGACAGGCTCCCGCCCGGACCCCGGTCTGCGGTGCAGATCCGGTCCCGTTGGGCATGGCGCCGCCCCGGCCGGGGCGGCGCGGGCACGCACGAAAGCCTGGTAGCGCGCTGACCTCAAAAGCGCGAAGATCACGCGTGCGGCCTGATCACTCGCCGCCGGATAAGGCCGGGGATTGAAAGCTGGCGCGCGCCCTGGCCACCTGCGCGCGGCAGATGCAATGCTCCGCGTGATCATTGACCAGCCCCATCGCCTGCATGAAGGCAAAACAGGTGGTGGGGCCGACAAATTTCCAGCCCCGTTTCTTCAGCTCTTTTGACAGCGCGATGGACTGCGGCGTGATAGAGGCCGTCTGCGGCGGCACCTGCGCATCGGGACCGGGTTCAAACCGCCAGAAAAACGCCGCCAGCGAGCCCTCCTGCCTGACCATCTCCTGCGCGCGCCGGGCATTGTTGATCACCGCCTCGACCTTGCCGCGATGGCGGACAATGCCTGCATCCTGCAACAGGCGCTCCACATCTGGCGGGCCAAATTCCGCCACGCTGTCCCAGTCAAAACCATGGAAGGCGGCGCGGAAGTTCTCGCGCTTGGCCAGAATGGTCCGCCAGCTCAGGCCGGATTGAAAGCTCTCCAGACAGATCTTTTCAAACAGGCGGCGATCATCTGCCACCGGATAACCCCATTCCTGATCGTGATAGGCCAGAAACTCGGGCGCGGATCCAGCCCAGCCACAGCGCAGCTGCCCGTCATCTGCCAGATATTCCTTGCTCATCACTCGCCCCCTTTTCGGCAGTGCAGGCCGCTCATCTGCTGGCCCGCCGCGCCGCCACGCTACGGGCAGGAAATCAGCGCGGTCAACCGTCCCCGGCGCGACGCGCCGCAAAGAACTCCTTCAGCAGGGTTTCGGCCGGCTCTGCGCTAATGCCATCGTAAACCTCGGGCGCGTGATGAGCCTGCGGGTGCGAGAACACGCAGGCACCATGGGCGACGCCACCGGATTTCGGATCGGACGCCCCGTAGTAAACACGCCCGATGCGGGCGGCAGCAATCGCCGCCGCGCACATCGCGCAGGGTTCCAGCGTCACGTAAAGGTCGTGACCGGTCAGCCGCTCGGACCCGGCGGCGGCGCAGGCCGCACGGATCACCAGCACCTCGGCATGGGCGGTGGGGTCGTTCAGTTCGCGGGTGCGATTGCCCGCCTGTGCCACGACACGGCCATCCGGCGCGATCAGCACGGCGCCCACCGGCACCTCGCCGCGCGCGGCGGCTGCGCGCGCCTCGGCAAGGGCAATATCCATATGAGAACGAAACGGCATAGCTCTCCCTGCCCCAGAATGGGAGCTTTCGCAACCGCGCGGAATGATCTATGGCCTCAGGTATGAGCAAAACACCATCCTCCCCCAAGGGCCAGCGCCCCGCAGCGGCGAAACCAGCCCGCGCCAGCAAGAAACCGACCGCCCCCTCCGCAACCGGCGAGAGCCCGGACGGCGACCGCATCGCAAAGGTGCTGTCGCGCGCCGGTGTTGCATCGCGGCGCGAGGCCGAAAAGATGATCGCCGAAGGGCGTATCGCCGTGAACGGCAAGGTCATCGACAGCCCGGCGCTGAATGTGGTGTTGGGCAAGGACCGGATCGTGGTGGATGGTATGCCGATGCAGGATCCGGAACCGCCGCGCCTGTGGATGTATCACAAACCAGCGGGGCTGGTGACCACCACCAGCGACGAGCTGGACCGCCGGACCATCTTTGATGAGCTGCCCGAGGACATGCCCCGTGTGATGACGGTCGGCAGGCTTGACCTCAACTCCGAGGGGCTGCTGCTGCTGACCAATGACGGCGGCATCAAGCGGCAGCTGGAGCTGCCGTCGACCGGCTGGCTGCGCCGCTACCGGGTGCGGATCAACGGCCGACCGAAGGACAGCGATTTTGAACCGCTGCGTCAGGGGCTCGTGATCGAGGGAGAGAGATTTCAGCCGATGACCGTCGCGCTGGATCGTCAGCAGGGCGCAAACGCCTGGCTGACCATTGGCCTGCGCGAAGGCAAGAACCGGGAGATCCGCCGCGCCATTGAGGATATCGGGTTCACCGTAAACCGCCTGCTGCGCCTGTCGTATGGGCCGTTCCAGCTGGGCAATCTGAAGCCAGGCGAAGTCGAGGAGCTGCGTCCGCGTGTGGTGCGCGATCAGCTGGGTCTGACCGGTCCCGAGACCGAGGAAGACGACAAGCCCAAGCGCCCAGGCCGCCCGGTACGACAGCGCCCCGGTGCCGCGAAACCGGCGGGCAAGCCAGCGACGAAAGCCGGCGCAAGACCAGCGACAAAACCAGGCGGCAAGCCCGTCGGAAAACCTGCCGGAAAACCGGCGGGCCGTTCATTTGCAGGCTCGGACCGCTCTGGCGACAGACCCGCAGAGCGTTCAGGCGCCCGGCCCGCCGGCCGGTCCGGTCCTGGCGGCGCGTCCGGCGGCCAGTTTTCAGGCAAGGGCAAACCCGCTGACCGGTTCGCCGGAAAGCCCGGCGGAAAACCGGCGGGTCGCAGCACGGAGACGCCGGGCGGCAGACCGACCGGCAAGCCGACTGGCAAGCAAGCTGGCAAACCGACCGGAAAATTCGGCGGCAAACCCGCAGGCGGCGGAGCTGGCCGTGATGCGGGTCGCAGTTCAGCCCCACGCGGTGGCGGCAAACCGCCCCGGCGCTGAGCCACCGCCAAAGACGGTCCTGCGGCGAAGGCCTGAGACTTCCCCCTAGCAAGATGGCGCTGCATATCCTAAGTTTCCAATTGCTTGGAGCGCTCATCTCGGGGGAATAAACGTGCAGAAACTCGCCTTTGTGGCCTTGCTGATCCTGATGATCGGTCTGGCAACCGGCTGGCTGGTCGGAGGCTGATGGCATGGCGCGGCGTTTTGGCGGCAAATACAGTCCCGACGAACAAGAGCGGAAAGCCGCCGATGAACGGGCTTCGGGCGGCGCGGGCTCCAGTTCTGGCAGCTATCGCAATGCCCGCGTCGATCCGGTCGGAGCACGCGCCAATCTGATGGCGCTGCCTGCCGGTCTGGTGGCGCTGATGTCCGTTTTTTCGGGGGCTGCCGGTCTCGCCTTTGGGCTGCTTGCGGCCGCGACGTGGGCCGGATCGGCCTATCTGCTGCGCGACGGGCTGAGGGCCGAGGCCGCTTATGACGATCGCAAGGTCGCCCGTCGCCCTGCCCTGCCCCGCAAGATCCTCGCCGCGCTGCTCTGCGGTGTCGGCGCGCTGTTTGCCGCCTGGCGGCAGGACCCCGGCGCGCTGACGGCGCTGATCTATGCCGCAGCGGCGAGCGGCCTGCATCTGGCGGCCTTTGGGCTTGATCCCCTGCGCGACAAGGGCGCCGAGGGCATCGACGGTTTCCAGCGCGACCGGGTCGCCCGTGTCGTCGAAGAGGCGGAAACCTATCTCTCGGCCATGAAGGATGCTGCTCTGCGCGCCCGTGACCGCGAGGTCGAACAGCGGGTTGAGGCCTTTCAGGAGGTGGCGCGCGATCTCTTCCGCACCGTTGAGGAAGACCCCCGCGACCTGACCGGCGCGCGGCGCTATCTCACCGTCTATCTGATGGGCGCGCGCGACGCCACGATCAAGTTTGCCGATATCTATACGCGCAGTGGCGACCCCCGATCGCGCGAGGATTATCTGGCGCTGCTGCGCGACCTTGAGGAAAACTTTGCCGCCCGCACCCGCAAGATGCTGCTGGAGGACCGCACCGATCTGACCGTTGAAATCGACGTGCTGCGGGACCGTTTGCAGCGCGAGGGCGTTCACCTGGACCCCCGCTGACACAGCCATAAGGAACTTCGACATGTCCAAGACGACCCAGACGAAAGCCGCCCAGGAGGCTCAGCTGATCTCCGAAATCACCGCGATCGCACTGCCGGAACCGACGGCCGAAATCCAGTCGCTGGATCAGGCCGACGCCGCCACCAGTGCAGACATCCAGTCGCGCATGGCGCAGATCGACATGTCCGACAGCAACTCGATCATCAACTTCGGCTCCGGTGCGCAGGCTGAATTGCAACAGATCAGCCAGGCCATGCTGACCGATGTGCGCAACAAGGATGTCGGCCCTGCCGGCGATTCGCTGCGCAATATCGTCACCACGATCCGCGGCTTTTCGGTGTCCGAACTGGATGTGCGCCGCAAGCGCAGTTTCTGGGAGCGGCTGCTGGGTCGCGCTGCGCCCTTTGCGAAGTTCACCGCGCGGTTTGAGGATGTGCAGGGCCAGATCGACCGCATCACCGACAATCTGCTTGGCCATGAACATCAGCTGCTAAAGGACATCAAGTCGCTGGATCTGCTCTATGCCAAGACGCTGAGCTTCTATGACGAACTGGCGCTCTATATTGCAGCAGGTGAGGCCAAGCTGGCCGAACTGGACAGCAAGGAAATCCCGGCGCTGGAGGCGGCAGTGGCCGCCGCACCGGAGGCCGATCAGGTGATGCGCGCGCAGGAGCTGCGTGACATGCGCGCGGCCCGCGACGATCTGGAACGTCGGGTGCATGATCTGAAGCTCACGCGTCAGGTGACGATGCAGTCGCTGCCGTCGATCCGGCTGGTGCAGGAGAATGACAAATCGCTGGTGACCAAGATCAATTCGACGCTGGTCAATACCGTGCCGCTCTGGGAGACCCAGCTGGCACAGGCTGTTACCATCCAGCGCTCCGCCGAGGCGGCGGCGGCGGTGCGCGATGCCAATGACCTCACCAATGAGCTGCTGACCTCCAACGCGGCCAATCTGCGCGAAAGCAACAAGATTATCCGACAGGAGATGGAGCGCGGTGTCTTTGATATCGAAGCGGTGAAACAGGCAAATGCGGATCTGATCGGCACCATTCAGGAAAGCCTTCAGATCGCCGATGAGGGCAAGGCCAAGCGCGCCGCCGCCGAGGCGGAGCTTAAGAAGATGGAAGCGGAGCTGCGTGACACGCTGGCCTCGGCAAAGGCGCGGCGCGACGGGGTCGGCGATACCGCCGCCACGGCGGTTCCCGGCACCGCATGACCGCAGCCGCGCCGATATCGCAACGCGCCCGAAGGCGACGGCTGGTGCCGGTGCTTGTCGGCGCGCTGGCCGGGACTGCGTTCCTGATGGGATGCGATCCCCTCGCTCAGCGCACCTCGCTGGTGCCGCCGACACGCCCGGCCAATCTCGCCCCGCAGCCCAAGCCGCCCTCCGCCGAGAGCCAGCGGCTGGCCCGCTACTATGGCGCCCTCCAGCAGGACCTGCTGACACGCGGGCTGCTGCGGACCGATGGGGGCGGGCCGGAGACGCCCTATGACGCCGATGATCTGCGCCGGAATTTTGAGCAGATCGCCTTTTACGACGAATATGGCAGCAGCAATCTGCGCACCTCCGGCGCGCTTGGGCGCTGGGACGGGCCGGTGCGTCTGCGGGCCGATTTTGGCCCCTCGGTCAGCGCTGAACAGCAGCAGAAGGATCGCGCCACCCTTGATGCCTATGCCGCCCGGCTGGCCCGGATCACCGGCCATCCGATCAGCACCACCACCAGCCGCGCGCGCGCCAATTTCAACGTGATCTTTGCAGGCGCCGACGACAGCGCCTATGTCGCCGGCCGCGTGCGGGAGATCCTGCCGTCGATCAGCGACGCCGACCTAGAGGTTTTTGCCAACCCGCCGCAGAGCTACTATTGTCTGGTGCGCGCCGGGGGGCTGCAGGCGGATCCATCGTCCTATATGCGCGGGGTCGCGCTTATCCGCGCCGAGCACCCGGATCTGGCGCGGCGCAGCTGTATCCACGAGGAAGTTGCCCAGGGCCTTGGCCTGCGCAACGACAGCCCGCAGGCGCGCCCCTCGATCTTCAACGATGACGACGAATTTGCGCTGCTGACCAGCCAGGATGAGAAACTCCTGAAAATCCTGTACGATCCACGCCTGCGCACCGGCATGTCCGCCGATGAGGCGCGGCCCATCGTGCAAGCCATCGCATATGATATCATGGGAGAGCCGCAGTAGCGGCTCCGCATTTGCCGACCCCGATGCCCCGGCATCGCCGAAAGAGGATGAAGACAATGGGTATTTTCGACTTTCTCAAGGGAGAGTTCATCGACGTCATCCACTGGACCGACGACACCAACGACACGCTGGTCTGGCGGTTCGAGCGCGAAGGCCACGCGATCAAATACGGCGCCAAGCTGACGGTGCGCGAAGGTCAGGCGGCGGTTTTTGTGCATGAAGGTCAGCTGGCCGATGTCTTCACCCCCGGTCTCTACATGCTGGAGACCAACAACATGCCGATCATGACCACCCTGCAACATTGGGATCACGGCTTTCAGTCGCCGTTCAAATCCGAGATCTACTTTGTCGACACCACCCGGTTCAATGATCTGAAGTGGGGCACCAAGAACCCGATCATGGCGCGCGATCCGGAGTTCGGGCCGGTCCGTCTGCGCGCCTTTGGCACCTATAGCATCCGGGTGGTGGACCCGGCCCGGTTCCTGAGCGAGATCGTCGGCACCGATGGTGAGTTCACCATGGATGAAATCTCCTTCCAGATCCGCAATATCATCGTCCAGCAGGTGAGCCGGGTGCTGGCAGGCTCCGGCATTCCGGTTCTGGATATGGCTGCAAATACCGCCGATCTGGGCAAGCTGGTGGCGGCAGAGATTTCCGCCACGGTGGCCGAATACGGCATCGCGATCCCCGAGCTCTATATCGAGAATATCTCGCTGCCCGCCGCGGTCGAACAGGCGCTGGACAAGCGCACCCAGATGGGAATCGTCGGTGATCTTGGCCGTTACACGCAGTTCTCCGCCGCCGAGGCGATGACCGCCGCCGCCCAGGCGCCCAATAGTGGCATGGGGGCCGGAATGGGCATGGGGATGGGCATGGCAATGGCCCAGCAGATGGCGCAGATGGCGCAGCCGGGTGCCGCCGCTCATGCAGCGGGTCAGACCAGCGGTCCCTGGGGCGCGCGGCCCGCACCCGCTGCGCCGCAGGCCGCCGCGCCGGTGGCGCCGCCGCCTCCACCGGTGGAACATGTCTGGCACATCGCCGAGAACGGTCAGACCACCGGCCCCTATTCCAAGGCCCGACTGGGGCGAATGGCACAGGAGGGCGGATTGCGCCGGGACAGCCTGGTCTGGACACCCGGTCAGGACGGCTGGAAGGCGGCAGGCGATGTCATCGAACTGGCGCAGCTGTTCACCATCATGCCACCGCCGCCTCCGCCACCGCCGCCCACACCGCCTGCTGGCTGACATCACACAATCCCGAGGGCGCTGCGATCATCGGCGCCCTTTCTCAGGACAGACCGCAGCCCCTGTGCCACGAAGGACCTTCTGCATATGACCCGACGCAGCGCGCTCAAATGGCTCCACTGGCTGAGCCTTGGATTGATCCTCTATTTCTTTCTCGTGGAACCGGAGGAGAACCGCGCCGATCCGGGGCTGGCGCTGGCCACCCACGCGGGCGTTGGCCTGCTCCTTGCCGTGGTCGTGCTGATCTGGACGCTTGTCTATCTGCGCAAAGGGCTGGCCGGGCGCGCCGGTCCCAAGCTGCCGGGCTGGGCCAGACGATTCCACGGGTTGAACCACCGTGTCTTGCAGATCGGCCTGCCGGTCATGGTCGCAACCGGGGCGCTGGCCGGGGTGCTGGCTCCCTTTGCGATCCGCGCTTTTGGGGTGTTGCCGATCAATCCGGCCGCAGGCAGCCGCACCCTGCATGAGCTGGCTGAAGAGCTGCATGAACTTGCCTTTGATGCGCTGCTCATTGTCATCGTCCTGCATGGGCTGTTCCATCTGTGGCGCCATTTCCTGTTGAAGGACAACGCCCTGCGCATCATGGTGCCGAAACTGCTGCATAGATATCTTTGAGGCTTCCCCACGTGACCCAGCCCCCACCGCCGCCGCCCTCCGGCCTGTCGCCTGCCGAGAGCTCCGCCAGCGCCGAGACGCAGGCACCGCTTGAGGAACATCGGTTCCCCTGCGAGCAATGCGGCGCGGATTATCGCTATGACCCGGAAAACGGCACGCTGACCTGCGATCATTGCGGCCACAGGGAAGCGATCCGATCCGGCCCGTGGCGGGGTGGCAGCCTGCGGGAGCTGGATTTCGAGACGGCGCTCTCCTCGGGTCTGGCCGAGGCCGACATGGAAGAAACCCGCGTGTTGCGCTGTCCGAACTGCGCCGCGCAGGTGGAATTTGACCAAAAGGACCATGCGGGGGAATGTCCGTTCTGCGCCACGCCGATGGTCACAAACACCGGGATCCACCGTCATATCAAGCCCAAGGGCGTGCTGCCCTTCGCCTTTGATGAGCGCAGCGCCCATCAGGCGATGTCGGGCTGGCTGGGCCAGCTGTGGTTTGCGCCGAGCGGCCTGCAACAATATGCCCGCAAAGGCCGACGCATGGACGGCATCTATGTCCCCTACTGGACCTTCGACGCCGACACCCGCTCGCAGTATCGCGGCCAGCGCGGCACCGTCTATTATGTCACCGAAACCGTGATGGTCGACGGCAAGCACCAGTCGCGGCAGGTGCCGAAGATACGCTGGCGGCCGGTCTCGGGGCGGGTGCAGCGGTTCTTTGACGATGTGCTGGTGCTCGCCTCCAAGAGCCTGCCGAAAAAGAACACCGATGCGCTGGAGCCCTGGGACCTGTCGGCGCTGGAGCCTTACCAGCCGCAGTATCTGGCCGGGTTCCGGGCCGAGGCCTATGCGGTGGAACTGGCCGATGGCTACGGCGAGGCGACTGCGCGGATGCGCCG
This sequence comes from Phaeobacter sp. A36a-5a, assembly GCF_037911135.1. Lineage (NCBI taxonomy): Bacteria > Pseudomonadati > Pseudomonadota > Alphaproteobacteria > Rhodobacterales > Roseobacteraceae > Phaeobacter > Phaeobacter bryozoorum. The sequence goes on from NZ_JBBLYU010000001.1 coordinate 2,044,176, forward strand.
GGTCATCGAACGCGACGTGCGTTTTGACATTGGCGGGGATCGGCAACGGATCGAACATATCGACAGCGATTTTTCCGATATCACCTTCAAACATGTGCTGCTGCCGGTCTGGCTGGCCGCTTATAAATATCGGGGCAAGACTTATCGTTTTGTGGTCAACGGGCAATCCGGTCGGGTACAGGGAGAACGCCCCTATTCGGTGTGGAAAATTGCCGCCGCCGTTGCTCTGGCACTGCTGATCGGCGCTGCCGTGGCCTATTTCGGATCACGCTGACATTCCGCGCCGAGACCACGAGCCCCCCCGAAGCCGACATAAGGATCCGCCATGACCACCCTTCCTGCGCTTGATGCGCTGTTCAGCCGCCGTCACAGCTGTCGCGGCTTTCGCCCCGATCCGGTACCCCGTGCGGTCATCGAGGATATCCTGCGTTGCGCCCAGAAAGTGCCCTCCTGGTGCAATGCCCAGCCCTGGCAGGTGACGCTGTTCAGCGGCGCGGCGACGGATGCGCTGCGGGTGGCCCTGGCGGAGGCGGTCGCAAAGGATCCTGTTGCCCCCGACCTCCCCTTTCCCGAGCGTTACAGTGGCGACTACAAGGCGCGGCGACAGGCCTGCGGCTGGGCGCTTTATGAGGCGGTTGGTGTTGAACGCGGCGATCGCGCCGCCTCTCACCGGCAGATGATGCGCAACTTTACGCTTTTTGACGCCCCCCATTGCGCGATTCTGACCAGCCCCAAGGAGCTTGGCCCCTATGGTGCGCTGGATTGCGGTGGCTTTGTCACCGGGTTCACGCTGGCCGCAACCGCAGCGGGCGTTGCCAGCATCGCGCAGGCCGCTGTTGCCACCTATGCGCCGATGCTGCATCAGCTCTGCGACATACCGGAGGATCGAAATATCCTTTGTGCGCTGTCTTTCGGCTATGCCGATCCCGACCACCCGGCCAACCAGTTCCGCACTGAACGCGCTGAACTGCACGACTTCACCACCTGGCGCGACTGACGCCGCATATCACTGAGTAGGATAATCCATGCGTGCCCTGATCCAGCGAGTGTCCGAGGCGTCTGTCACCGTCGACGGCGATATCATCGGTGAAATCGGTGAAGGCCTGCTGATCCTGATCTGCGCGATGGCGGGGGACAGCGCGGCCGAAGCGGATCAGATGGCGGCCAAGATCAGCAATCTGCGGATTTTCCGCGATGAGGCGGGCAAGATGAACCGCTCGGTAAAGGACATCGGCGGCGGCGCGCTGGTTGTCAGCCAGTTTACACTGGCCGCCGATACCCGCCGTGGCAACCGGCCCGGCTTCTCCAATGCCGCCGCGCCGGATCTGGGCCGCGCGCTTTACACCCGGTTTGCCGATCAGCTGGCGGCGCTTGAGGTGCCTGTGGCGCGCGGGTCCTTTGGGGCCGATATGCAGGTTGCGCTGATCAACTCCGGTCCGGTGACCATCTGGATGGACAGCGCGGACTGGTGAACTGCGCTTTTCTGCGGGCGGATTGCGGTTAGGTTGCGGATGTCGTTTTCCGTCATGTCCTGACGCGCCCATTGGTGCCAAAGCAAGCATCCGAAATCGCGCAAATGCGCCAGATCGGCCATCGCGCCCGCAGCTGCGGCCTGTCGCAAAACCGGCTCGGATCACCCGTTTTGGCCGAAAATCAGGCGGGGGCCACCATCCATTGGCGAAATACGGGGTGCGGCGGCGATAATAATTGGCATCGCGAGTGCATTGGTTTTTTCCACATATTGTCCCACCAGCCATTCACTTCTTACCAAATACGACATACCAGTTCCAAAAGACGACGGGATCACCGTCTCTTTATGCCTTCGCCATCCCCGCCTGCGCCAGAAAGCACGCTAATAAGGGTTGCGAGGTCGCAGCAAATGCGCAAACCTTGAATGACAATTCAAGAAATGACGTGTTCAGCGTCTAGATACGACAGGGAGTCCGCAATGAAAGACCAGATTGATTTCATGACGCAAAGCGTCACCTCCGGGAAAATGACCCGGCGTGAATTCATGGGCAAAACCGCCGCACTCGGCATCAGCGCCGCAGTAGCAGGCAGCCTGTTTGCCCGCGCCGTCGAGGCCGCAGGCCCGGTCAAAGGGGGCACGCTGAAGCTCGGCTCCATCGGCGGCGGCAGCACCGACTCGCTCGATCCCGCCGTGGCCGCAAGCCAGGTGCCCTACCACAACCTCAACCAGTTCGGTGAGACCCTGGTCAACGTCACCGAGAACGGCACCATCGAAAACCGCTTGGCAGAAAGCGTCGAGGCAAGCGCCGACGCCAAAACCTGGACCTTCAAGATCCGCAAAGGTGTTGAGTTCCACAACGGCAAGGCGCTGACGGCCGAGGACGTGATGCGCACCATGGAGCGCCACTCCAACGAGGACAGTAAATCGGGTGCGCTCGGCATCATGCGCGGTATCGAAGGCATGAAAGTCGATGGTGACAACTTCATCGTCGAGTTGGGCACCGCCAATGCCGATCTGCCCTATCTGATGGCCGACTATCACCTGATGATCCAGCCCAATGGTGGTTTCGACAACCCCGCAGAGGGCGTTGGCACCGGCGCCTATATGCTGGTCGCGGACGAACCGGGCGTGCGCCATGCCTACAAGAAGAACCCCAACTACTGGGATGACACCCGCGGCCATGTCGATGAAGTCGAAATCGTGGTGATTAACGACGCCACCGCCCGTATGGCGGCGCTGCAATCGGGTCAGGTGCATATCGCCAACCGTGTTGAGCCGAAGGTGGCAGGGCTCCTCGACCGTGCACCGAACCTCACAGTGCACTCAACCGCAGGTCCGGGCCACTATGTGTTCATCATGCATTGCGACACCGCGCCGTTTGACAACAACGAGCTGCGTCTGGCGCTTAAATATGCCATCAACCGTCAAGAAATGGTCGATAAGGTTCTGCGCGGCTATGGCTCCGTCGGGAACGACATGCCGATCAACTCCGCCTATCCGCTGTTTGATGACAGCATCCCGCAGCGCCCGTTTGATCCGGCCAAAGCGGCAGAGCACTACAAGAAATCCGGCCATGACGGCAGCCCGATCATCCTGCGGGTGTCGGATGTGGCCTTCCCGGGTGCATTGGATGCAGCCCAGCTGTTCCAGCAGTCGGCCAATGCCGCCGGTATCCCGCTGGAACTGAAGCGCGAGCCCGGTGATGGTTACTGGTCCGAAGTCTGGAACGCCCAGCCGTTCTGTGCCTCCTACTGGGGGGGGCGTCCGGTGCAGGACCAGATGTATTCGACCGCTTATCTGTCGACCGCAGACTGGAACGACACCCGCTTCAAGCGCGAAGACTTTGACGCCCTGCTACTACAGGCCCGAGGTGAGCTGGATGAAGCCAAGCGCAAGGCGCTCTACAGCCAGATGGGCATGCTGGTCCGCGACAATGGTGGCTTGATCTGCCCGATGTTCAACGACTTCATCGACGCCACAAGCAACAAGGTCCAGGGCTGGATCTCTGACCCAACCGGCGACGTGATGTCCGGCAAGTGGTCCCACAAGTGCTGGTTGGCCTGATAGAGGTCCATGCCATGCACCCCGTTTTGAAACTTGTGTCCCAGCGCCTCGCGCTGGGACTGATTCTCTTGATCGCCGCATCCGTGCTCATCTTCATGGGCACCTTGATCCTGCCCGGCGATGTGGCGCAGTCCATTCTGGGCCAGTCGGCCACGCCCGAGGCACTTGCCAACCTGCGCGAGGAACTGGGGCTGAATGAACCGGCTGTTCTGCGCTATTTCGACTGGCTGTTCGGCGCCCTGCAAGGTGATCTGGGCACCGCCCTGACCAATGGTCAGGACATCGCAACCAGCATTGGCCGCCGTCTTGGCAACACGCTGTTCCTGGCGTTCTGGGCCGCCGTGATCTCGGTTCCCTTGGCGATCTTCCTGGGCCTTCTGGCGGTACGTTACCGCGACCGCTGGCCTGACAAACTGATCTCGGCCGTGACATTGGCCTCGATCTCGATCCCGGAATTCCTGATCGGCTATCTGCTGATCTATTTCGTTGCGGTGCAGATGGGCTGGTTCAGCTCGGTCGCAATGATCAATGAATCCATGAGCCTGCTGGAAAAACTGAACGCCATTGCCCTGCCCGTCGCGGTGCTGACACTGGTGGTTCTGGCGCATATGATGCGCATGACGCGGGCGGCGATCCTCAACGTGATGCAATCGGCCTATATCGAGACGGCGGAGCTGAAGGGGCTGAGCACCTTCAACGTGATTGCCCGTCACGCCTTTCCCAATGCCATCGCACCGATCGTCAATGTGGTGATGCTGAACCTCGCCTATCTGGTGGTCGGCGTCGTGGTGATCGAGGTGGTGTTTGTCTACCCCGGCATGGGCCAGTATCTGGTCGACCACGTGTCCAAGCGTGACGTCCCGGTGGTGCAGGCCTGCGGTCTGATCTTTGCCGCCGTCTACATCGTGCTGAACATGATTGCCGACATCGTGGCGATCCTGTCGAACCCGCGTCTGAGGCATCCGAAATGAAGAATATCCCTATCTCTGCAATGATTGGGCTGTTCTTCACGGCCCTCTACTTCCTGATGGCGATCTTTGCACCGCTACTGGCCCCCTATGGGATGGCTGAAATTGTCGGTGACGTATGGGAGCCGCGCTCGGCTGAGCATCTCCTTGGCACCGACAATATCGGTCGTGATCTTCTCAGCCGGATGATCTATGGCGGACGCACCACCATCTTCATCGCCACTGCGGCCACCATCCTGTCCTTTGTCACCGGATCGGTGCTGGGCTTCTTTGCCGCCGTTGCCGGTGGCTGGGTGGATCAGGTGATGTCGCGGCTGGTCGATCTGGTGATGTCGATCCCGACGCTGATCTTTGCCCTTGTGGTGCTGTCGGTGATGCCGGTGACCGTGCCGGTTCTGATCGTGGTCATGGGTCTGCTGGACTCCACCCGCGTCTATCGTCTTGCCCGTGCGGTTGCGGTGGATATCGAGGTGATGGACTACGTCGAAGCCGCGCGTCTGCGGGGTGAGAAAACCGCCTGGATCATCTTCCGCGAAATCCTGCCCAACGCGCTGTCACCGCTGGTGGCCGAAATGGGCCTGCGGTTCATCTTCATGGTGCTGTTTGTCTCGACGCTCTCTTTCCTCGGCCTTGGCGTGCAACCGCCAGAAGCCGACTGGGGCGGGATCGTGAAAGAAAACAAGGAAGGCATCGTCTATGGCATTCCGGCGGCACTGCTGCCTGCCATCGCCATCGCCACCCTTGCGATCTCGGTCAACCTTGTCGCGGACTGGGTCCTGAACCGCACAACCTCGCTGAAAGGAGGCCGCGGATGAGCGAACCTCTTATGAAAGTGCGCAATCTCAAGATCGGCGCAACTGTCTACCCGCCGGGGGAAAAGCCCCATGACATCGAAATCGTGCATGGTGTCAGCTTTGATCTGCAACCGGGCAAGGTGCTGGGGCTGATCGGCGAATCCGGCGCCGGAAAATCCACCATCGGTCTGGCCTCCATGGCCTATGGCCGGGGCGGTGTGAAGATCACCGGCGGCGAGGTCTGGGTGAATGGCCGCGATATCCTGCAATCCAAACTGCGCGATATCCGTCGCCTGCGCGGCGGCGAGGTCACCTATGTCTCGCAATCGGCGGCGGCCTCGTTCAACCCGGCCAAGAAGATCATGGAACAGGTGATCGAAGCGGCGGTTGAACAGGGCAAGTTCTCCAAGAAAGAGGCCGAAGCCCGCGCCCGCGCGCTTTTTGCCAAGCTGGGTCTGCCCGATCCCGACAATATCGGCGAGCGCTATCCGCATCAGGTCTCAGGCGGTCAGCTGCAACGCTGCATGACGGCGCTGGCGCTCTGCCCGGAGCCGGATCTGGTGGTCTTTGACGAGCCGACAACGGCGCTGGATGTGACGACCCAGATCGAGGTGCTGATGGCGATCAAGGAAGCCATCCGCGACACGGGTGTGGCTGCACTCTATATCACCCATGACCTTGCGGTGGTGGCACAGGTGAGCGACGACATCATGGTGCTGCGCCACGGCAATATGGTGGAATACGGCCCCGTCGATCAGATCATCAACGCCCCGCAGGAGGAGTACACACAGGCGCTGGTCTCGGTGCGCTCCATCACCCATGAGGAAAAGGCCCCGACCTCGGAGCCGGTGCTGAGCGTGCGCAATATCACCGCGCGCTACCAGGGCACCAAATTCGATGTGCTGCATAATGTGAACGTCGACCTGCACCCCGGTCAGACGCTGGCCGTGGTCGGAGAATCCGGCTCTGGTAAATCGACACTGGCACGGGTGATCACCGGGCTATTGCCACCGCGCGAGGGTGATATCGAGTTTGCCGGGCGCCGGCTGTCCTCCGATCTGGCGGGACGCACCCGCGAGGATCTGCGCGAATTGCAGATGATCTATCAGATGGCGGATGTGGCGATGAATCCGCGCCAGACCGTCGGTACGATCATCGGCCGTCCGCTGGAGTTCTACTTTGGCATGAAGGGCGCCGAAAAGCGCAAACGGATAATCGAACTGCTGGATGAGATCGAGCTGGGCGAAAGCTTCATCGACCGTTACCCGGCGGAGCTGTCGGGCGGACAGAAACAGCGGGTGTGTATTGCACGAGCGCTGGCGGCGAAGCCCAAGATGATCATCTGCGACGAGGTCACCTCGGCGCTGGATCCACTGGTGGCCGATGGCATTCTGAAGCTGTTGCTGGAACTGCAAAAGATCGAGAATGTCGCCTATCTGTTCATCACCCACGATCTCGCCACGGTGCGGGCGATTTCGGATAATATCGCGGTGATGTATCAGGGCCGCGTCCAGCGCTATGGCGGCAAGACCGAAGTGCTGTCGCCCCCCTTTGACGATTACACCGATCTGCTGCTCAGCTCGGTGCCGGAAATGCGGCTCGGGTGGCTGGAAGAGGTCATCGCCAACCGCAAGATGGAAAGTGCGGGCAACTAGCAGCCCAGCACCTGATATCCCCCCGTCGCAGGCAACTGCGGCGGGACGCACTCAAAGGCGGTCGCAGGAACACTCCTCACGGCCGCCTTTTTAACTCACCTTTACAAGACCTTGGGTTCTGCGATGGACAACAAACTTCTCCTTATCATCTTGGACGGGGTGCCGTGGCGCAACTTCCGTCGGCTGTTTGGCAACCTGGAAGGCTGGGTCGACAGCGGCGAAGCGCGGGTCTGGAAACACCGTTCGGTGCTGCCCTCGATCTCCGCCAGCTGCTATGCCTCGATCCACACAGGTGTTGCCCCCGCCGAACATGGCTGCACCGGCAATGGCAATGTCTTCCGCTTGGGCCACAAGGATGTGTTCAGCCAGGTTCGCGAGGGCGGCGGCGTAACCGGTGCGGTGGCGCATAGTTTCTGGTCCTCCTTCTTCAACCGCCACCCCTATGACCCCGTGCGCGACGTTGAATATGACGAACCGGACAGCGCCACGATCAATCACGGGCGGTTCCATTCGATGACCGGCTACGGGCTGGACAACCAGATGACCCCGTCGGACGTCGATCTGTTTGGCACGCTGACAAACCTCTGCCTGCGGTTCGGGCTGAACTACGGAATGCTGCACACCTGCACGCTGGACAGCATGGGGCACCGGTTTTTCCACGATTGCCAGCAAATGGACCACGCCTGTTTCGTCATGGATGAGATGCTGGCGCCGTTTATCTTCAAATGGCGCGAAATGGGCTATGAGATCATCGTCACCGCCGATCACGGGCAGGATGATCGCGGCCACCACGGCGGGCGCAGCGCCCTGCAACAGGAAACCGCGCTGTATTATTTTGGCCCGGCCGAAGGTCCGGCGGAAGATGTGGTGATCGACCAGCGCCAGCTGGCGCCTACCATCCTCAGCCGCCTTGGTGCGCCCATCGCCGACACGATGAAGGCAAAATCTTTCCTCGGCTGAGGATCCATGGCAGGCTTATCGGACCGCCGCCGCGATCAACAGGAGCCTGCCATGCCCATCCGCTATCTTACACTACTGTTAACGCTGCTGCCCTTGCCCGCGTTTGCACAGGACGGCTGCGATGATCTGTGGTTCACGCGAAATCTGATCATGGACCGTGCCGGCTATTGTTTTGGAACGGTGCTGGGCCAAAGCGTTTTCGACAATAGCGATTGCCTCGGAAAATCCGTCGCGCTTGACCCGCAGAGCAACCGGCAGGTGCAGGACATCCGCGCGCTGGAGAAGTATCACGGCTGCAAGGTCAACACCGGGCGCAGGCAGTTGACGCTGAACGATACGCATCTGCGGCGGTTGCTGGTGGATCTGCCGATCCGCGATGAATTTGAAGGCGCCTGTCTGGGTTGGCTTGGCGCTCCGGTCCCGCTCCATTCCGGCCATAGTGCGGGCACCGCCCGTATCGGCACGATCCAACCCGGCGACACTATCGGCTATGCGCATCTTCCAGTGGGCAACTGGTCCTATGTCACCACCCACAGCAGCGACTGGCGGGTCAAGAGCGGCGGCTGGTACAACCGCGCAGCCGCCCCTGAAAACTGCCGCGATTTCGCAGGCTGATCATGTGCCAGGGGCCGGGCGACGACAGCGCTCACTCATAGGGCCAGAGCCCCTGCCCCAGCGCCTCCACGGCGACGGAGATCCGTTCGAAACTGTCACGGGCGCGGCCGACGCTGTGGCGGGCGCGCAGATAGCCATGGACCAGCCCCTGTTCGTTGATCCAATGCGCTTTGCCACCGGCGGCCATGATCTTGTCGCGGTAATGGCGGGAATCATCGCGCACCGGATCACAGTCGGCAGTGATCAGCACCGTTGCGGGCAGGTTGGAAAAATCGGTATCGGCCAGCGGTTCGAGGGTCGGATCGCCCGTCGCCTGCGTGCCTTCCGGGCGGCGAATTGACCCGTAGTAGAGGATATCATCCCGTGTCAGCATCGGCGCCTGCGCATGTTCCAGATAAGAGCCCTGATTGATATCGCCACCAAAGGCGCCGTAGATCAGCACCTGCCCCACCAGCCCGTCAATACGTCCGCGCGCATGATGCGCCACGGCTGCACAGAGATTGGCACCGGCGCTGTCACCAGCCAGAACCAGATCCCCCTCAAAACTGTCGCGGATCCACTGCAAGACCGCCCAGGCGTCCTCAAAGGCCGCAGGGTGGCGATGTTCTGGGGCCAGACGGTAATCCACCGCCACAACGCGATAGCCGCTCTGGGCGCAAAGCTCGGCGCAGACGTCATCGTGGCTGTCCAATCCACCAACGACAAAGCCGCCGCCATGGCAGTACATCACCGTGCAGCCCGGCTCTCCGGCGGTGTAGATCCGCACCGGCACCGCCCCCACCAGCCGATCCTCGCAGCGGACCACATCCGGGCGCGCGACACGGAATTCAGCGGCCATGTCATCATAGACCTTGCGCTGTTCCGTGATCGACAGATCCACCGCATCATCCGGGTAACATTCGCCGGTTTTGCGGATAAAGGCCCAGGTTTCTTCGTCGATCAGCCGCTCGTAGTTCATCTCACCGGTTCCCTATCTTCATAGTCCGTCGAATGAGATTAGCAGCGCCGAAATCAAAAACCATGCTTTACAAATGAAAAAAGCGCCCGCGTGGGGCGCTTTCTGATGCTGGGGTGGCGCAGTGCCATCCGCCGCTCTGGGATCAGCCCTTTGGCATCGGCTCCCAGGGGCGGGTAAAGACACCAAGCACATCCGAAATATCGGAGGCCGAGGCGCCATTGGCCTCAACCTGGGCGACCAGACCGCGGCTTTTGTCGTCGACCACATGTTCGACGCGCGCAGGCAGGCCGGCCTTCAGCAGGGCCTCATTGTAGATCCGGGTGATGGCATTCTTGCGCAGATCAGGTTTGAACACCTTGCCCACGGCCGTCTTCGGCAGCTCATCCATCACCGTGACATGTTTCGGGATTGCCGCGCGTTCATGCACGTGGATCTTGCAATAGGCCAAAAGATCCTCCGGCGTCACGCTTGCACCATCCACCAGCTCGACAAAGGCACATGGCACCTCGCCGGCATGGGCATCCGGCTGGCCGATTGCACCCGCAAAGGCGACGGCCTCATGCCCCAGCAGCGCCTCTTCGATTTCGGCCGGATCAATATTATGGCCGCCGCGGATGATCAGATCCTTCGCCCGGCCTGTGATCCAGAGATAGCCATCCGCATCCAGACGGCCCAGATCGCCGGTGCGCAGATAGGTGTCCTTGTAGAACAGACCTTCGTTCTTCTCGACCTCGGTATAGGTATGACCGGCATAGACGCCGGGGCTCGAGATACAGATCTCACCGATCTCATCCACACCCAGCTCGACCATATCGCCATTGGTTGCCTTCACGATCTTGACGTCAGTGTAGGGCAGCGGAATGCCGATCGAGCCGATCTTCTTTTCGCCCTGAACCGGGTTGCAGGAGACCAGGCAGGTCGCCTCGGTCAGGCCGTAGCCTTCGACAATGCTGACGCCCGTTGCGCTTTCGAACCGTTTGAACAGTTCGACCGGCAGTGGCGCCGAGCCGGAGAAGGCCGTCTTCACGGTCGAGACATCGGCATCGACGGGCCGCTGCATCTTGGCCGAAATTGCAGTGGGCACGGTGATGATAAAGGAAATCTTCCAGCGTTCGATCAGCTTCCAGAAATTGTCAAAGACACCCTCGCCGCGATAGCCCTGCGGTGTCGGGAACACTACATGCGCCCCCGAGGCCACCGCCGCCATCAGGATCACATGGCAGGCAAAGACATGGAACAGCGGCAGCGGGCACATGATATTGTCATCTGCGGTAAACAGCAGCTTACTGCCCAGCCAGCCGTTGTAGTTCATGCCGGAATAGGTGTGCTGCGCCACTTTGGGCATCCCGGTGGTGCCGCCGGTGTGGAAATAGCAGGCCACCCGGTCGCTGTCGGAATCCGCGAACGTCAGCTCGGTCGGATGCTTGCGCAGCTCTTTGTTGAAATTCTTGTAATCCGCATGGGCCAGCTTGTCCTTGCCCTCAAGCTTGGGGCGGATCATCGGTACAATCCAGGATTTTGGCGGCGTCAGATAGCGGTTGAGGTCGATTTCCAGAACCGTGTTCACCTTGGGCGCATGGCGCACCGCCTCCGCCACCTTCTGGGCGACGTCGGTCTTGGGGAAAGGCTTCAGGGTCACCACCACCTTCGCCCCGGTTTCGCGCAGGATCGAGGCGATCTGCTCCGGCTCAAGCAGAGGGTTGATCGGATTGGCGATGCCTGCCACAGCGCCGCCGAGCAGGGTCACGACGGTTTCATTGCAGTTCGGCAGGATATAGGCGACCACATCCTTTTCACCGATCCCCATGGACCGGAACATATTCGCCGCCTGGGTCACCTTGTCCTTCAGCTGGCGCCAGGTCAGGGTCTCGGCCTTATCCTTGGGACCAGAGAAAATCTGGTAGCTCACCGCGTTGTTGTCGGGAAATTTCCCGGCCGTACGGGACAGCAACCCATAAAGCGTCGTCGGCATATTCCGCTGCCCAAAAGGCATCTCGTTCGTTAGTGCCAAGCAGTCCGCAGCCGTGGCAAATCCCATTGGTTTCCTCCCCTAGTCCCCTTGTGCCGGGGAATTTCAGTTAACACAAAATGATTTGAAACGACCCGCCGCGCAAGCGCGCCGACAGGGTCACGTCAAGGAAGCCTGCGCTTTGACGCAGCGACATTTGAAGTTTTTCGACCTTGAAGCCGAAATTCGGCTCATTTGAGACCGGGTCTGCCTATTCCGCAGCCAGCCCATCGGTGAACTGAAGGCGTGCAAGACGCGCGTAAAGCCCGCCTTCGGCAACCAGCTGATCGTGGCTACCGGTGGCCACGATACGGCCCTCTTCCATCACCACGATGCGATCTGCCTTTTTCACGGTTGCCAGTCGATGCGCCACGATCAAGGTGGTGCGGCCCTGGCTCAGCTCATCGACAGCGGCCTGTACCAGTCGTTCGCTTTCGGCATCCAGTGCGGATGTGGCCTCATCCAGCAACAGCACCGGCGCGTCGCGCAGAATCGCGCGGGCGATGGCGATCCGTTGTTTCTGACCGCCCGACAGCATCACGCCACGTTCCCCGACCTGGCTGTCATAGCCCTCTGGCAGCCGAGTGATAAAGTCATGGGCGGCGGCCGCACGAGCGGCGGCCTCGACCTCAGCGTCGCTGGCCTCGGGACGACCAAAGCGGATATTGTCCCGCGCCGAGGCGGCAAAGATCACCGGGTCCTGAGGCACCAGCGCGATATGCCTGCGGAAAGCATCCCGTTGCAGGTCCCGCAACGAGACACCATCCAGACAGACCGCACCATCAGTGGGATCGTAGAACCGCTGGATCATCTGGATGATGGTTGTCTTGCCCGCGCCGGAGGGGCCGACAAAGGCAACCGTCTCGCCCGGCTTCACCGTCAGGGAGACGTCGCTCAGGGCCGGAATCAGCGGACGGGCGGGATAGCGGAAGGACACATTGTCAAATCGGATTTCGCCCCGCACCGGTTCGGCCAGCGCCTGCGGACGCGACGGATCCTGCACCTCATCCACCGCCGTCAGCAGCTCCACCAGACGTTCGGTTGCGCCAGCGGCCCGTTGCAATTCGCTCCAGATCTCTGACAGCGCCGCTACCGAGCCTGCTACCAGCACCGCATAGATCACGAACTGGACCAGGGTGCCTTCGGACATGACCCCGGCGCGCACATCGTTTGCGCCCATCCACAGGACGCCAACCACGCCGGAGAACACCAGAAAGATCACGATCACGGTCAGGAAGGCACGGGTCTGGATCCGCCGCATTGAAACGTCAAATGCGGTTTCGGTCATCCGGCTGAATTCGCCCCGGCTGGCGCTCTCATGCGTATAGGCCTGAACCGTCTGTACCGCGCCCAGCGCCTCACCCGCGTTGCCGGAAGAGGCCGCGATCCAATCCTGATTCTCGCGGCTGATCTTGCGCAGCCGCCGCCCCAACACCAGAATCGGCACGATCACCGCAGGCACGATCAGCAGAACAAGGCTGGTCAGCTTGGCCGAGGTCAGCAGCATCAGCACCAGACCGCCGCCAAAGATCAGCATATTGCGCAGGGCAATCGACACCGACGAGCCCAGCACCGACTGGATCAGCGTTGTATCCGTGGTGATCCGGCTCAGCACCTCTCCGGTCATGATCTGCTCGAAAAACGCCGGGCTCATGCCGATGACGCGGTCAAACACCGCCTTGCGGATATCTGCAACCACCCGCTCTCCCAGCCGCGTGACCAGCGCATAGCGCAGGCCCGTGCCCACCGCCAGCAGCGCCGCAATCACCAGAGCAGCGGCGAAATACTGGTTCAGCAGCTCAGCATCGGAAACCCGGAAGTTATCGACCACCCGGCGAACCGCCAGCGGCAGCGTCAGCGACAGGCCCGCGGTGAGCACGAGTGCTAGCGTCGCGGTGGCCATCAACAGGCGGTAGGGGCGCATAAACGGCCAGAGGGCAGACAGGACACCAATCTTGCGCGATTTCTCGCGCTCTACATCCGCAGTCGGGACCGCTTGATTGCCCGCCATGTCAGCTCCTTCGACGTTCCGTGTGGCAGGCTCTGTCGCCTGCGCATCGCCAAGGTTCATGACCCCGCAAACCCCTGAGGTCAAGCGCACAGAGGCCGTCAAAGCCTGTCATACCGCCGCATGAATGGTTCGGGACCGCCCTGAACACCCCAGAGAGATCTTCTGCGCGGCTACCGGTCTAATCTATGTCGGAAATCCTGGAGCGGGTAGCGGGAATCGAACCCGCACCTTAAGCTTGGAAGGCTCTTATGATACCATTTCACCATACCCGCTCAGGGAATTTGGTCTATAAATCGGTGCTTTCGGAGCGTCAAGCGGCTGTGGCGTGAAATCGTGAAATTTCATCTGGAAGAGCCGGATTAACCGGCATCTCTCCCCTGACCACCTGTCCGCTCAATTGCCAAGCACCCGGCCAATCCAGCCTTTGCGCGGCGCCTCGTCCTGGCTGGCGTCGGGTGTCCCGGCCTCCTCCGCTGAGGCATCTGTTTCGACCGAACTATCCCCTTCGACGGCGGTCTGGAACCGCTCGAAGAACTGGTCGGCCATCTTTTTGGCAAACCCGTCGATGATCCGGCTTCCAAGCTGGGCGAGTTTGCCGCCGACCTTGGCCTCGACCTCATAAGTCAGCAGGGTATGCCCGTCCTCACCATCGCTCAGCGTCACATGGGCGTCGCCCTTGGCGAACCCAGCCGCGCCGCCCTTGCCCTCCCCCCGCAGGGTCAGACTATTGGGCGCATCTAGATCGGACAGGGTCACAGTGCCACGGAATGTCGCCTTAACCGGGCCGACCTTTTGTACCACAACCGCCGTGAAACCCTCCTCGGCCGATCCCTCCATTTCCTGGCAGCCGGGCACCGCATCCTTCAGCGTTTCGGCATCCAGAAGCCCCTGCCAGACCTCGGCGCGCGGGGCAGCGATGCTGCGGGTATCGGCAAGTTTCATAAGCCTATTCCTTTTGCTGGCGATACATCGTGTTGCGGGCACTGGGACGCCCCTGCTGGCGCCTGCATAACGCAATCCGGCTGCGCGCCGATATGCGACATTGGTTGCAGATCAGACGGCGACGGTGCGCGCAGCAAGGATAGCACAGGCCTACGCTCCCGCCAGACGCGAAATCACGGCCGTTGCATCTTCGCGAGCCGTCTTAGACTTTTCGCCTATTGGTCGCGGCTTGCAGGTGCTGCTAGCATGAGCGGCATGGCGGGCGCGTGGCTTTGGCGCGCGATGTGACCCGCGATTGCCCGGCGCAGACCATGGACCATTGGCATAGGCTTGAGGAGTTTGATGACCCATTCGCCCGCCCCAGATCATCCCCAGCGACCTCGCACCCCGGATGCGCAGGACCCGGCAGGCTTTGTGACCGCGCTGATCGTCGAGGATCACCCGCTGTTCTGCGACGCCCTGGCGATGACGCTGCGCGCCACGGTTGGGATCACCAACATCGCAACCGCCGCGACAGTGGAACAGGCCATTTCCGAGGTTTCGGACACTCCTGCTCCCGATGCAGTGGTGCTGGATCTCAACCTGCCCGATGCTCAGGGCCTCGACGGGCTGATACGGCTGCACAATGCGACAACCGCGCCGATCCTTGTCGTATCGTCGATGGCGGACAACCGGGTCATCAGCGCAGCCATCCACGCCGGTGCCGCCGGCTTTGTGCCCAAGCACAGCCAGCGCGAGATCTATATCGACGCCTTTGGCGCCATCGGCAGGGGCACGCCTTTCGTCCCGCCCGGCTATGTGCTGCTGCCGCGGGACAGTGAAACGCAGGATGCGACCGGGCGTCTGGCGACGCTGACCAATCAGCAGGCGCGGATCCTGCAACTGATCTGCGCGGGCAAACTGAACAAGCAGATCGCCTATGACCTGTCGATCGCCGAAACCACGGTAAAGGCGCATGTCACCGCGATCATGCGCAAACTCGGGGTCCAAAGCCGGACCCAAGCGGTTCTGATTGCAAAGGAAACAAGCTTTGCAAACGTCTTGCAAGATCTGGGCTGAGCTGCCTACCATCCGACATGACGCGCCCCGCCCCCTTCCCTGACACGGCTGATCCCCGCGCAACGGCGCAGGCTTCAGACCGGGTCTCTCTGCCCGCCATGGCGGGGGCGCTGCACAATGCGGATCGCATCACCCGCACGGGACGGGCAGCGGCAGACTCCCCTGATGCGCTGGCGACATTGGCCGGAACGCTGGCGCCGCTGGACGAGCTGGAGCTGGTCATCCTCTTTGTCTCGCCGCAGGCCGATATCCATGCGCTCAGCGCGACTGCGGCGCAGCAGCTCGCACCGGCCACTGTTGTTGGGTGCACCACCGCAGGCGAGATCGGCGAAGCGGGCTATACCGACGGGGAGATCATCGCAATCGGCCTGCCGCGCAGCCATTTCTGCGCACGTGTGCTGAGCATCGAAGATCTGAACACATATGATGCCCAGTGCCAGATCGACCAGATCATCCGCAACCGCAACGACATGGCGCGAGAGACGCCACAATGGACCTCCGAATTCGCCTTTCTGCTGATCGACGGGCTGTCGATCAAGGAGGACGCGCTGACCGCCGATCTCGCACCCGGTCTGGGCCCCGTGCCGCTGTTTGGCGGCTCCGCAGGCGATGGTACCGATTTTGGCGCGACCTATGTGCTCTGTGACGGCATCGCGCGCCAGAATGCGGCGGTGTTGCTACAGATCCGCAGCAATTGCCCGGTCAAGGTCTTCAACACCGACCATCTGGTGCCCACGGCCCAGCGCATGGTGGTCACCGGTGCCGATCCCGCCCGTCGGCTGGTCTATGAAATCAACGCCGAGCCGGCCGCGCGCGAATATGCACGGCTCCTGGGCAAGGATCCTGAACAGCTGACCACTTTCACCTTTGCGGCCCATCCCGTCGTCGTGCGCCTGGGTGGCCAGCACCATGTCCGCGCGATTCAGCAGGTCGCTGAGACGGGCGATCTGGTGTTCTTTTCCGCCATCGACGAAGGTGTCGTGCTGACCCTGGCCGAACCCCTGGACATGGTCGATCACCTCGACCGCGCCCTGACCGCTCTTGGCGAGACACAGACCCCGGATGTGATCCTTGCCTGCGATTGCCTCCTGCGACGGATGGAAGCCCAGCAAAAACAGCTCACGCCGCAGATCTCATCGCTTCTTGCCAAACATCGTGCTGTCGGCTTCTGCACCTATGGTGAACAGGTGAATTCCATCCATGTGAACCAGACGCTGACAGGGGTTGCCATCTATCCGCCCCTGGCCTGCGACCCACCGGCACGATCATGACGCAAGGCCTGATTGATCCGCGCGACTCGCTGGAGCGGCAGAACGAAAAACTGCTGAAAATCACCGCAACGCTGATGCGCCGGGTGGAACAGAACACCGATGCCTCCGGTCTCGCCTATGCGCAGTTCGAACGCGCCGTTCTGCTGGAAGAGGAAATCCGCAGCCGCACCCGCGATCTGGAGCGAACGCTGGACCTTCTGAACCTGTCCAATGCCAAACTTGCCGAGGCCAACCGCGAGACCGAGGCGGCGCGCGCCAATCTCGCCGATGCCATCGAAACCGTGCAGGAGGGGTTTGCCCTCTTTAATCCGCAGGATGTACTGGTGATGTGCAACAGCCGATTTGGGATGCACATGCCCGACATCCACGCGCGGCTGCGGCCGGGGCTGGCATTTGAGGCCTATGTCAATCTGGTCAGCGGCAGCTCGGCCCTGTCGCTGCCCGCCGGGACCACAGCCGCCGAATGGGCCGCGCGCAGGCTGGCCCGGCATCAGGACCGCAGCGTCATGTTCAACGTTCGCATGACCGGGAACCGCTGGCTTCAGGTCAGCGAACACCGCACCTCCGACAGTGGCACCGTCATCCTGCAAACCGATGTCACCGACATCATGCGTCTTCAGCACCAGGAACGTGAACGCATCCTCGACGATCAGGCCCGGCTCATCCGCGCCACATTGGAACACCTGAACCAGGGGGTCTGCATCTTCGATCAGCAGGCGCGTCTGGTTGGCTGGAACCGGCTCATGGGAGAGCTGCTGTCCATTCCGATCAGCCGGTTTCGCATCGGCAGCCGCTTCGAGCGGATCTTCGAACATCTGCGGGCGGAGTTCACATTTGAACAGGCCGATATGGCCGATCAGGTCACCCTCTGGACCCGGCCAAAAGCAGATCCTGCACCGGATATCCCTTCTGAACGGATACGATCCGGCCCAGCGATACGGGCGCCGCTTTCCTTCGACGTGCAGCAGGGCATGACACGGGTCCTGACGGTTTTTATGCAGGAAATGCCCGACGGCGGTTTCGTGATCAGCTTCACCGATGTCACCGCCGAACGGACCGCTGCGCGCGCGATGAGCGAGGCCCGTGACACGCTTGAACAGCGTGTGCTTGACCGAACGCTGGAGCTGGAAGACGCGCTTCAGGCCGCCGAACGCGCCAATGCCTCAAAGTCGCGCTTTGTGGCCGCCGCCTCCCATGACCTGCTGCAACCGCTCTCGGCGGCAAAGCTCTTTGTCGCAGCGCTGCAGAGCGAATTGCCGACAGGCGGTTCCCGCGAAACCCTGAACAAGGCGGCAAATGCGCTGGACAGTGTAGAGACACTGGTCTCAGCGCTCCTTGATATTTCGCGACTGGATTCCGGCCGCGCCACACGGCATGTGACGTCCGTCGATCTCGACGACCTGCTGCTGCAACTGCATGACGAATTGCGCCCGATGGCAGATGCCAAGGGCCTCTCGTTCCGCCTCAGGCTCAGCCAGACGCGGGTGCTGAGCGATGTGACCTACCTGCGGCGCATCCTGCAGAACCTGATATCAAATGCGCTGCGCTATACCAGCCGGGGGGGTGTGCTTGTCGGCATCCGCCCCCGCCGGGACACGGTCCGGGTTGAGATCTGGGACACCGGGACCGGCATTCCCGACGAGGATCGCACGCTGATCTTTGCAGAATTCCAGCGGCTGAACGCCACGGTGAGCGCCGCTGACGGCATGGGCCTTGGCCTTGCGATTGTGGAACGCGCCTGCGGGTTGCTGGGCCATCCCCTGACGCTCAGATCCCGTGTGGGGCGCGGAACGGTCTTTGCCGTTGATCTGCCCCGTGACACCGCACGGCTGCACCAGTCACATCAGTCGGAGCTGTCCGGCGCTCGCATGGCCGAGGTCGCCCCTTCCGGGACAGCCTCCCCGGATCCGGCAGCTGTGCCCTTGGGGCAGCTGATCGCGCTGCTGATCGTCACCGATCCCGATCTGCGCCACGCATTGACCTTGACGATGGAGCAATGGGGGATCGATGTCTTGCCCTGTGCCAGTGAAGAGGATGCCCGCGCCTTGCTGACGGAAATCGACGTCACACCGGATGTTCTGGTGATTGACCTGCAACTGGGGGCCGACCAGAACGGCGCCGAGGTGATCACCCGCCTCAACCGCGACCTTGGCGCGCTGCCCGCCTGCCTGATCTCCGCCGACCGCCGCCCGCAGGTCGCCCGGCTTGCCCAAAACACAGGTGCCAGATTGTTCACAAAACCCATTCAACCGGAGCAGCTGCGCAGTTTCCTCGACGATCTGCGACAGCCGCCTCAATGACGCCCATGGCTTGCCCCCAGCCCCAGCGGTGGCGAGGCCATGGCGGCCCGCAGAAGATTGATCCAGCGCCCCCGCCCTGCCGTAATGCCATCGAAACACCCGCAGGCGACCCGCAAGGTCGATGCCCTGCCAGCCCCCTCCTACAGCCGAAAGGCTCTTCCAGATGACCGATCCCGCCCCCCTGCCCCCACATCGCCCGACCGCCGTGATTACCGCGCATGGCCAGCCCTCCGATCCGGCACCCCAGGAACGCGCGCTGGCCGATCTGGCCGATGCCGTCGCTGCGCTGTTGCCCGACTGGGATATCCGCTCGGCCACGTTGTCCACAGCTGATCGACTGGAACAGGTGACACCAAAGGGCGCGCTGATCTATCCGTTCTTCATGGCCAACGGCTGGTTCACCGGCTCGGTGCTGCCCAAGCGGCTCCATGGGCATGATGTTCACCTGTTACCCCCCTTCGGTCTGGACCCGGCCCTGCCGGAACTGGCCTGCAAGGCGCTGGCCACGGCCTGCGAGGCACGCGGATGGTCGCTGCCCCGGACCCGCATCCTTCTGGCCGCTCATGGGTCGGCCCGGGGGCCCAAGGCCGCCGAAGCCGCCGAGGCCTTTGCAGCCGCCATGCGCCACCACCTGCCGGGCACGGATCTGGTCACAGGCTATGTCGAGGAAGATCCGCGTATCGCGGACGCCGCCCGCGATCTTGCAGCGGCCAAACCGGAACACCCGACCCTCTGCCTGCCGTTCTTTGCACAATCCGGCGAACACGTCCGCGACGACATCCCCGAGGCGCTGGCCGATGCCAGTTATCCCGGCGACATATTGCCCGTGCTCGGGGCGCTGCCCGGCGTCCCCCAGCTGATCGCCGACGCCCTAAGGCAGGCTCTCCTCGGACCAAACCCGGCAGCAGACAAAGCCGGTCGGATCTGACCAAACCCGCCCGCAGCCCGGCGTAACCGTCCCCCGTTGCGACACCCGGCAGGGCTGCCGACAGCCACCAAGGCAGCCTGCCCCGCTGGCGCCCCCGGCAGATCGACACTCAAAGCGGCACTCCAGCCCATTGCGGCCGCAGAATTTTTCAAAATTTCCCGCCGGTTCTGCGCACGCCCCCTTGCACCGTCCCCCGGCATGTGATTAATCACGCCTCACACCACCGGTAAGGCGAGTTGGCGGAGTGGTGACGCAGCGGATTGCAAATCCGTGTACACCGGTTCGATTCCGGTACTCGCCTCCACATGTCCATATGGACCTTATTTCCTTGATAATATAGTCAGAAAGTCTCTGAAGGGACTAGGACTGACATTATGCCTGACACTACAGGCGACATTATCCGAGAGGTGAGATGTTGAATTGGCATGCCGCCAGAGTGAGCCGCCGAGGCCAGAAATACTATGTTGTACTAACCGTCCCGAAAGAGGCACGAGCCGCCGTGGGAAGTACGCAACTGAGGATTTCTACCGGCACCTCTGATCTTAAGGAAGCAGAGAAGAAACGCTGCGACCTTGAACTGCAGATGCGCCAACAGATCCTGAGGAAGGTTCAAGAGAACCGGCTTTCAGCAAGAGACAGTGCATTTCAGACAGCAGTAAGAGAACTGGGCCTCACTGACGTGAGCTACCTATTTCCGTATTGCCAGAAAATTGGCGACGTCGTCCCTCAAACCCTGGCTGATGCACCCCCCAAAGACCGCTATTCAGCCAATAAGGCCATACAGGAACTGTCAAAGGCTGAGACAGAGATACGCCTCGCCTCACTTCATCCTGAAGATCCCTCCAGGCAATTGATGCTGCTGGAACGCTTTGACATGAAGCCACCATCTCCTGACAAGGCCGCCGAACTCGTCGCGAACGCGAAGCAGGAGTTGGAACGCTCCTTTGGCGATAGCAAACCCACAGTCACCTTGAGTAGCTACCTTGGTGCATTTGAAAGCTCACTGAACCGTCGCGTAGAAAACGGGAACTTGCAGGAGAAAACCAGCAATTCAAGACTAAAGAACATTGGACAGTTCATCGACGTGGTTGGAGATCTCGAACTGACGGAACTAGAGGCAAAACACGCGTATCAGTTTGCAAAGCAACTTGAAGCCGACGGAAAAGCACACAGAACAATTCAGACCCGTATCAGCGACGTCACGACCATGCTGACCGAGGCCGTCCAAGATGGCGAACTTAAGACTAATCCGTTCAACGGCCTCAAGCTCGCAAGGTTCGGCAAAACGGGTCGAAACTATACCCCGCTAAACGACCGCCAATTGGAAGCCCTATTCTCAATCCGTGACCTACCTAAAGATGTGCGGGACATCTGGGCAGTCCTGATTTGCACGGGGATGCGCCTTGATGAGGCCGCGCTATGTAGGGTTCGGCAGGTCAGTGAGCGAGACGGAATTCTCTTTATAGATTTGCGCGACGCACGAGTGAAGAACGAGGGGTCGCGAAGGGAGGTTCCAGTTTGCGACACACTAGCGCCGCTAATCCGCGCAAGGGTAAAGGACAAAAAATCTGACGAGCGGCTTTTCGGGTTCTCCATCAAATCAGACGGGAAGAGCCGCGCCTCAGAGCAGTGTAGCTACTGGCTACCGCTGGCAAACTTGCCCAAGTTCGCAGACAGCCCAGACGGACTCTATGCAACGCACTCCCTGCGCGGAACGTTCAAGGACAAGTTGCGTGACGCAGAAGTCAATTTCGAGGTCAACAATGCAATTCTTGGCCATGATCAGCACACCGTGTCTGCGACCTACGGAAGAGGCCCCAGCCTGCAAGCCAAGAAAGAAGCAGTAAACCGACCAATCCACCGCTATCTGGAGTGGATCTCAGAAGATTATCCGGCCCTGAGTTAGCGTCAGCAGAATTCACCGCTATCGACTACCCGGCCCGCCACATGCGGGAGCCGGACGAACCATTGCAACCAAAGCAACCATGAAAGGAAATATGAATGTCAATCACCGCTGCAGACCGCCAAGAAGCCATCTTCCGCCTGATCTACCCTCAGACAGTTGCCGCATATCACGGAGTAGAGGCTCTGGAACAGCAAGCCAAAGCCCTGCTTCGATCCATTTCGACCACGCGTAGAATTGCCGGTGTTCTATCTGGCAACGAGGAACAGCAGGAACGATGCCGGAAGGTACAAGCCGTCCTGACTGAGTTGTCGGAGGCGTGTTCGAAGGCGCGTCACAATTTCGGACAGATCTGATTTCGAGTGCATGCAAAGCAGGTCCAATCAAAGGCGACAGCGTCTGCCGCATAGCAAAGGTACGGCGGAGACCTGTGTCTCGCCCCCACTCCCATTAAGCTGAAAAGGAAACAAACTAGATGCCTACACCAAATGAAAAAATCGACCAACCCCTGTCGATGCGCGGCCCCAAGACCGTAGTCGATCGCTTCAAGGTCATGGCCAAAAGTGAGCGATACTCGCAGTGGGAATTTCTCGAAATCCTGATGGATCGGTTCGAGGAGACCGGCGGGTTTCACCCCGACAAATAGCACGTCGCAGCCCCTGTCACCGCACCCCAGAAGCAGGAGCGAAAACAGACAGAGGTTGTGACACTGGCGCAATACACATTCCAAATGATGAATGTATCATAGGTGCTGGCCAAGGATCGCCCCCACCGTCGAAGTGGGGGTTTTTTTGATGTGACAGAAACTACAAATCGGAGCGGGGACGGGTTCCGTGCATCAAAACAGACACAATCCTTGTCACAACCTCATCGAAGCCAGTCAGCGGCCTCCTGAACACCCCGACTGACACCCGACATGAACCCATTCATCTCCCGCAGAACGTCCAGTTCCTCGTCATCATCCTCGCCTGTCACGCCGTAGTAGAAGCCCCGCGTTAGAAACTTGGCGTAAGCATCGATCTTTGCCATGTCACGAGGGGCCTTGTTCACTTCCCGCGCCAATCGCAGGAACTCGTTGGGGTCCATCAAAATGTTGTCCGTGACCTGGTGAAACACCTCATCGGGCCGCATGACGTCGAGAAACGCGCGAAACACGGTTCGGGCCTGCGTAGCTCCCCTGCTGAGCGGTCCAACGAGGACATTGATCATCCGGTTGGTGCTTTCCGCAGCAGCTCGTCCGTAGCTCTGTGCGTTGGCCCCCCGGATCGGTTTGGCTCGTGATGCGGAGCTGGTCTGCTGGGCAATCTCGGAAAGACCTCTGATGGTCTGCATCACCTCTGGGGCATCCTTGAAGATTTCATCCCCGATGCGGAACAGGGCCGTCTGATCGTTGCTGGCACGGACGATGTTTCGACCTGAGACCGCATTTACACCGCCGGTCCCCTGGGCCGGGTTGATCAGAGCCTCTCGCAAATGGCGGCTGTAGGTGGTTTGCAAACCGCGTTCCAGGATCGCCCGTCGACCGGCTGGCAAGCCGTCCATATGGCCCCGAAGCTTTTGCAGGGTACCCACAGCTTCCTTGGATCGGAAAATACCCTCAAACGAGGCCGTGGCGTTAGTCGTCGTCGCCATATCAGCCCCTGCAAAGAAGGTGGACAGCTCCCCCTTCAGGATCTCGTTTTGTCGTCGTTCAGCCTGCGCCGCAGCCTGTTCCAGCTCCTGGGCAAGCTGGGTCTTGTTGCGGCTCCCATCCTGCATAGCGCGAATGAACTGGTCGAGCTGATCCGCCTGTTCTGGGGCCACTTCTCGTAGCGCCTCAAGCTTCGGCAGCATCCGGGTTTGCAGATCCCCCAGCGTGGACGCATCCAGGCCCCTCAGTCTGATTTCGGTGCCGTAGCTGTTGACCACGTCGAGCGATAGGTAGTTGGCAACCAGGCCATCGCCCTGCCCCGATTTCAATGCACCCTCAAGGCTTCGCAGCTCCGCCGGGTTGGCCTCACTCAAAGCCCCTCGCAACAGCTTATCGGAACGGATCCCGTAATCAACGCCGCTGCCGGTGCGGCCAAGTGTGCCTTCGTAAATCTCTGCGTATCTGGCCCCTACGCCTTCACGGAACAGCGGCGCAAATTCTTCCTCATAGAAGCGTTTAGCCTCTCGCGCTGCCTGGGCAATTTCCGGGTTCGACTTGGCCACCTGGTCGACCATATCGCCGTCTATGAAGGCAATCAGATCACGGGTCAGTTTCCCAGCGCTGCGTGTACTTGGATTGGCAAAAAGATCCTGGGCAAGCCCGGACAATGCAGGTCGCAATTCCCGCTGGAACCACCCGAAATCCTTGCCATTTTGAGCCATCCACTCAGAGAAGCCAGAAACCCCACCGCCACGGGGATCACGAGCCGATTGGACAGTGGCCAGGAAGTCGTAGATGGGGCTTTGGTCGCGAAGATATCGCTGGCTGTTCATCACCTCATCCGTCGCCAGGACGCTGAACCGGGACACGACCGAAGAGGCGTCAACAGATCCGCCCTGGATACGGCTGTACAGCTCATCCTTGCGGGCCTTCATGGTGGTGTAGCCAGTTTCCAGAGCCTCTTGCATGGCACGGATGTTTTCGCCAACTGGCGCGGTTACCTCTGTCCCGACCACGTCTCCCAGGCGCTTCACCAGGTCCGGCAAAGTCGGGTCAGAGGATGCATCGGATAGGGCGTTGCGAGTGGCATGGTCATAAGCTGCACGGGCCTCATCAACAGACGCAAATGCGCTATCCCGTGCCTCTCTACCTATTTGGGCGAAACCATCCGCAGCGCCGTCCAGCGTGGCGACCTGGGCAGCGGCATCGCCACCACCCAAAACGCGGGCTTGCTGGTCGAGCTGATCGGCCAAGGTGTCAGCGGCAGAGGTCCGAGAGGCTGCAAACCCTGTCAATTCTGGATTGTTGGCGAACCCGGCGGCGGTGCCTGCAATACGATTGCGCATCAGACGTTCATTCTCTGGAACCCCGCGCAACATGGCGCTGAAAGTGTCCAGCGTCGTAGTGACAGTTTCCTCTGCGTTCGTCAGGCTCTTGACCACCGCATCTTTGTTATCGGCTACCATCTGGGCGATATCTTCCACGACTGCTTGCCGCTCTACCGACGCGGTGGCGGTGTCGATCCCGGAGACCTTGCCGATGATGTCCCAGAAAACGTCCTTTTCCATCGCGTTTGGGCTGGTGACGTGCCGGTAACTCTCGATGATCTTCGCGCCGGTCGCTCCCCAGACTTGCCGCCCGGTCCACGACAATCCGGCCATCGTGGATCCCAGAGCCACGCCCTCGATCATGGTGTTCATTCGGTGGCGGAGAACTTCTTCCGCCTGGTCCGGGTTGGTGGGATCAACACCACGAGAGAAAAGCAGGTCTTCGTCGGAACTCACCGTCGATGCAGCAGCGGCTTCAGTAGCAAGGAAACCGGAAATGCGGGCAGCAATTTTGGGGACCAAGGCCATGCCGCGTGTGATCGCTGCGATACCTGCCCCACCATACACGGAGAAGGCCACAGGAGCGGCAAAATCTGCAATCAGGCTGTCTACCGTGCTGTGGCTCGTATCGTAGTCCAGGGACGCTCTGCGGGCGTCTGAGAGCAAATCTGTTCCGAAGGCCTTATCCAGGGCGGCGGCCCCCGCCTCTGTAGCGGCACCATAACTCTCTTGGAAACCCCGGTGCAGGTTCTGGCCAACAGAAACCGTGGCAGGCGGATCAGAGACGTTATCGCGCCATGCATCTGCCAGGGTCACATCGGTGAACGGGGCTTTGGCGGCGTCCCAGAGCAATCCGCCGATGCTGGTGTCGGCCTCTGGTACGGGAATGATCTTGCGCTGGCCAGTGGTAGGGTCGGTGAAGCTGGCCCCCGCCAGTCCATGTTCTACTCGCGGATTTTCGGTCAGTGTTTTGTAACTCTGCATCGCCTCTTCGAAGGTCATCCCATCCCACATGCGAGAATGGATGGACGCAGGATCCATCTGCCCAGGTACCGGGATGCCCAATTCACGGAGCTGGTCTCCGGTCAGAGTAACCCGACTAGGTCCCGCCGCCCGCTTCTGCACTGGCGGTCTAGGCTGTTCGACCGGATCCGGCGCGGACGGCAGAGGGATCCCCAACTCTTTCAGCTCCTCGCCGGTATATGTGCGACGACCCGTGGGGGTCGCCGGTTTATCTTCTTCCTGCTCGCCAGGGACTGGGATACCCATAGCGCGGAGCTGTGCTGCAGTGTAGCTCATCAGGCTGCAATCCCCCCGTACTCCGCGCCAGTCAGGAGGCCCACAGCGATCAGCCACCCCACCATTGGTTCTAGCGACCGGATACGCGGGGCGTGACTGCGACCTCGTTCATCGGCACCGGCGGCGTACAGCTCAATCCAATTTCGATGCGCGAAGACCCGGATGACGTTTTTCACACTGGGTGCCTTCAGATTGCTGAACCGCTGCCCCCGCTTATACAGCCCCTCACCGAATGGGATTGCGAGATGTCGGGGCGTATGAGGGCTGTTCTTTTCGATTTGCACGAGACCGTCGATGATCGGGCAAGCTGCGGCGATGAAGGACGGGGCGTGGGCGGTACGGAGATTTGGGAATTTGCCGTAGTTCACGGATTTGCCGCCTGCTGTCTGGGCATAGACCGTTTCTCCGACAGCTTCCCATGCCTTTTCATCATCTCGGAACCCGGCGAAAAGCGTCTCTGCGGCGGCTGTGACCTTTGATTTGTACTCCGGGGTGCCGAAAACGTGCGGGTTCATGCAGGCGTCGCCAGGTAGGTGTGGGACGCAGTTGCCCCAGCCTGAAGCGGGGCCAGTGTTGGATTTGGTCATTGGGTTGGTCCTATTGGGGTTTGGGGGTTGGCCCCAGGCACCCGCTCACCAGGAAGGAGGACGCGCCACACGGTCAGGCACAACTAATGCGCCGCTTGTGCCGGTGGGCTGAACGATGTGAGAGGTGCGAGACAGACGGATTTAATGGCCGGTTGCGGCGCTAGCGTCTGTGTCTCTGCTGGGGGGTTCGGAAGGGCGATGTGTTTTCGCTGCCTTCCCCAATATCATACCATAGGGGGCCTATTTTGTCAAGCTTTTTCAGGGGTATGGTTCGCACCCCTAACTGTACGTTTAACTAGGCAGGTAGCCCCCGGATCAGCCCGTCGCACCCCTATTTATCTGGACACCACCCACACCAAACAGATCTTGAAACGCATCCGACATAACGCCCTTGAGCAGATCGGCCTTGGCTGATTTCACGATAAAACTGTCGTGGATCGGGATCGCAGCCACCCCTTGATCCAACAAGACAGAGAGAACCCGCAGCGCCAATCGGCTGTCTTTCGCCTGGAGTTCTGCCCACGCCTCATCCATGCCCAAGGCTTCGGGAGACAGACCCTCGTGGCGTGTCCAGAAGGCGTCATACATCCGCTCTGCCATGTCCATTGGTTCACCTTCTGCTTTCCGTCGATATCGGCCCTGCTGTCTCAGCGCATAGCGGATCGCGTTAATGGCCTCCGCCCGGCCTGAGCTGCCTACGGACCGGATAAGAACCATCTTCATGTCCGAACGATCAAATCCAGGCACATCGTACAGATCGGCATCATCGGGAATGGCTTTGCCCGCGTGGGCGTACAACAATGACATCTGCATCCCACTATAGTCCAGCTCGACCGTGGAGCTGCCATCAATTTTAAGGGTGCCACGGAGGTATGCCGGGATCTGTTGGACCCAATGACCATAGAGGCGGCCAGCACGGCCATCTTCCTCACTGAACACGCGGTACAGATCTTTTGACCCTCCCGTCTGGTACCGTCGACGCCCAGTCGTGAAGTCAAAGCTGCTTTCGTAAGCTCGGTAATCGGGGAAAGTGACCTGGAGCCGCTGGCGACGGAGTAGCTTGTTCAAGGCCGGTAGGACCGCTTCGTCAGAGTCCAATGGCCGATGGATCACGGTGACCTGGTTGCCGTGGCGTAGGCGCAGGAGCTGGTCGTCGGGGATGGCTTTTGCGCGACCCAGACCGGTTGGATGGCCGTGGAAAATTAGGCCACAGGATAGCATCCAGTCCTTGAAGATCCCCAGCGGTCTGATGCGGGTTCTTAGGCGGATGTCGTTGTCGGCGTCCCCCACCCACATGGGTACAAATTCCAACCAGCCACGGTAGGCCAGCCAGATCACGAGGTTTCTGAACGCGGTATGGCTGATTTCTTCGAGGGCTTTGCCCTTTGCGAACTGCGCCTTGTCCAAGGTGATCGCCACATAAGACTGGCGCAGCACCTTCCCCTTTTCATCCGTGCGGGCGGGCGTGGACGCAATGAAAGCCAGAGAGTGCAAAAGAACTTCTGCGGCACGGACATGAGGTTCCGATCGCGCTTTGGCCATGTCGGGTACGACTGGCTTTTTCTTACCCGGAACATCGAGAGATTTGCCGGTTGCTGCCTTTAGGCGGGCATCACGACGAAGATCACGAAGCAGGTCAGAAGATGCTGCCGACAGACGCTCCCGGTAGACCTGGTCTCCCCGGATTTCCGTCAGCAAAGGAATGCTGTCCCGTGGATCGAGTGGCAGCTTCACGGCGGGCCGGTGCTGAATGAGTTCTGGCGCGTTTTCAATGAGGTGATCGTCGGCGGTCATTTCGGCGGCTCCCTATTACGGAGGGGGGGATATACTACCAATATTACTCAGTCAACTTTTCTCGAAATAGCCATATAAATAAGGCAAATATGAACTTACACTAAACTCGACATTGGCCCAGATCCGCGCCGCCATCCGCCAGCTTCGAGGTCAGACCCCGACCCGTCCAACCAAGTTGACAGAGTTGAAAACCCAATCTCAGGTCGGGGCTGTATACGATACCGGAGGTACCCCCCGGTGGCACTCGCCCGCCCCCCCCTTTCACGAGACCGCAAACAAACCCGCCGTGACCTCGGACACCCAGCAACAGGCACAGAGACGCAGACCAGGCAATCGCTGCAGCACCCCGCGCGGAGCCTCCGTTTCTTTTGCCGCCGAAATTCTCCGCACCT
Source organism: Phaeobacter sp. A36a-5a (assembly GCF_037911135.1). Taxonomy (NCBI): domain Bacteria; kingdom Pseudomonadati; phylum Pseudomonadota; class Alphaproteobacteria; order Rhodobacterales; family Roseobacteraceae; genus Phaeobacter; species Phaeobacter bryozoorum. The sequence goes on from NZ_JBBLYU010000001.1 coordinate 2,073,113, forward strand.
GTTTGATCTACAACAGCGCAGACCAGAAGACGGCCTCATAGGCTGCACCCCATCAAGTCCGGCAGGTAATCCTACCGGCCAGAAACGATGTTCACAGGGTATACCTTAACGAACAACGCAGAACCCCGTGCATGAGTTGCTCATTAGGGCTTGATCTCCCTTGTGAACACCCTTAATCAAAGAACACAACCCTTATGAACAGGTGATTTGAAATGAGCCAGACAATCCTTTACGCCCGCGTCAGCACCACAGAGCAAACCATTGAACACCAGGAAGCCCAGGCGGTCGCAGCAGGGTTTCAGATTGATGAGGTGATCGCGGACGATGGTACATCAGGCGTATCCACCCGGCTAGCAGAGCGGCCCGAAGGTAAAAGGCTGTACGACAAGCTGCGCAAGGGTGATGTGCTGGTGGTACGCTGGGTGGACCGGCTGGGCCGGAACTATCAAGACGTCACAGATACCATCAGGTATTTCATGAAGAAGGGCATCGTGATCCGCACCGTGATCAACAACATGACCTTCGACGGAGAAACTACCGACCCGATGCAAGAGGCTGTGAGAGACGCTCTGATCGGGTTCATGGCCGCGACGGCACAGGCACAGGCGGAAGCCACAAAAGAGGCCCAGAAGGCTGGCATAGCCCATCACAAGGCGACTTCCCCAGAGAAGTTCCGTGGACGTAAGCCCGCATTCACACGCGAGCAGTTTGACCAGGCACAGATTCTCCTGGCTGCAGGTCAGGGGCATTCGGCAATCGCCAAGGCCACGGGGATGAACCGGAACGCTGTTATTCGTATCGCCAAGGATCCAGCGAAGGCGGAGGCCGGCCTCTTGCGCTGGGGTCTCTGAGCCATTCACTGGACGCACCTCCCTCGCAGTAGGGAAATTCGTTGCAGCAATGTCACTCGACCAAATCGGTCAGGTCACGGAGAACTGGTTACTTTCTCCGTTCCAGCCACCGAGAAATGAAGTGCCACAGGACACACGCCAAGAGACTGACCAAAAGCGAGACGAAGGCTTCCAGAAGCATTGTTCCTCCAATGTCATGAATGCCGCTGCTTAGAACGCAAAAAACCCCCAGGTTTCCCTAGGGGCTTTCGTTCAGGCGCAATACGGCCAACCTCAGTATGTCAAGGGGGCTAGAACTAGTCAAGCGCTAGCGTGGATGCATGGATCTTTTAGCAGGCTCTGGGGGCTGATTAAGGGTGTACTACAGCACCGTGAGGGGGGCTGACGGAAAAAACATAGGGGTGTATGCAGTAAATAGGGGTGTATGCAGTAAGTAGGCAACGACCTACGAAACTTGTATATTGAAGCCATGCGTATTTGTCGCATCCTTGAGAGAGCAGCAGCAAGCCTGATTCCCAGGTTTGGTTATGCGCAGCTCACCCAATGGTTTGATGAGTAATTGACCACTATATAGCGGCCACCGTCCGGGACAACGATTGGTGCCTGACGCACCGGACAGATAGCAACTTCGGCTAGGGTCGGTATAAGGATGTCGGACCCTCAATTGTGTTCATGGCATGTCGTCGTGTCGTCTTTCAAGGGAAGTGTTTTGTTTCTCGGATACCAGACATTTTTGGCGATACTTAGCCCACAGCTTAACTCAGCCATCGAATACGATAGGTATCTTTAATGTTTAAACTCTGACCGGCAACCGCATACCCATACCGCCACCACCCCGCCGAAAGATATCCAAGGACAATCATGTGTGATTGTGGGCTTATGCTAATTCCCAACAGCGAGGAAAAAACCATACCGACGATACCGTCAAAAAGACTCCAGAAACGTTCTGTCCGGCAAGAAAAAATCGTAACACAATAGCCAATATCTAACCAGAAGCGCCGCTCCTAAAAACTCAAGAGCGAATACCCAATGCAGAATGCAACATCGGATGGACTCTAATTTTTGTTTGCGCAGTCAGATGGCTATTTGGTAGTGGCTTTTGGGTTTGAAAAAAGAACTGATACGGCAGGTTTACGTCATATTTCACTCCAACTGCCCCCATCAAATGTAGCTTTTCAATCAACAAGCACGCGAGGTCAAACGGATCTACAGACTTTGATGTAGCGTCCTCCACTAGTCTCCACAGGGAGTCTTTTGTGTGTTCTGGGACGGCAGGGAAGCAGTTAACCAAATTATCCAGCAAATCGCCAGTACAGAATTCCGCCATCTGGAACACCTCTCTTTTCCCCCTCAGAAGATCAATCAATGACCCTGCTCCAACTACGACATTCTGCCATTCTTCAATCATCGCGGTTAGCCTATTGGCGGAGTAATCCCTTTCTGCTTGGCCGAATGCCTTTCGGGTAACTGCAGTATGTCCTTCGGATGCCTCCAGGCACATATTCACAAAATTTATTATATCTCTTGGCCTCATCAAACTACGATCAAGGATTGCAGTAAACGGCTTACCTGTATTGGTAACCTTCTCACTGAATATATGCTCAAACATTACATTTTCAGAGTTATACTTCCGGCGAAAAAGGAAGTTGATCCGTTCATTAATCAACCTCTTCAATAACTTAGCATCCCAACGCAGGCGAATAATGTAGTCCTCATACTTCTCGCTCTGGAAGCCATCATTCCGCGTCTCAAGAATAACCTTTTCAAGAAGGTCTGACCTTAAAGCGACCACTGTCTTCAAGTCCCGAATTCTTCTGAGACTCTTCAGGCTCTCAATCAACGCTCTAATCAATGGATACTTAATAGAAGGGTCAATCCAATTTTCATCCAACTGATCAATTAAGATATAGCTTGGCTCCGACTTAGTAGCATGCTCGGCTAGAGTATCTATCACTTTAGCCAGGTCACTCAAAAGCTCCGGCGCAACAAATTTTCTCGCAACTCTCTGAAGTTGAGATTTCTTTTCAGAACTCAATGTTCGCACATATCCAGATCTCGCATTGAATCTTTCAACCTCTAACCCAAGCTCAGCATTTACAGTTTTCTCAAGGTTTTGAGTAATCTCTCGAATATTCTCATCCATTGAAATCCAAAATTTACTCTCCCACTTCCTCAGATACTCAACTCCCCTTTGCTTCCTCTGATCCCTCGCAAACGCTTCGAATATCTGCGAAAAAACAAATTTTGACCTCTGCTCATCAGAAACCTGAAATTTTAACCTAATAAACTCAATAAGAATTACATGCTTCCACAAAGCTTGAAAGAAAAGATCTAAATTCACATCTATCGAAATCAAAAACTGGATAACATCACTATTCCCTAGATAATCAAGGGCCATCTCATCTAATTGGATCAAGCTCGCGCTAGAGGAGTCTCGTTCAATCTTTCGAATCAACGCCGTTTTTCCGGATCCAGTGCTGCCTAGTAGCAACATCTTGGGAGACCCTGCCTGCCTGAGTTCAGAAAGCGCAGCCACGTCGACAAAGCAGTCAAACAAGAACTCCTCGTCCGCTTCAGCAGATATTTTCCCGATCCTCGAACTTGCACTAAAAATAATTGGATTAACCAAGATTCACCCCACCTAAAATAAATATTACTATAAAGTAGACAATAGATTCCAGTTTACACAAGGTACCCCCAAACCGCCACTAGTTGAAAGTAAAATGTAGACATTAACCCAACGGTGTATGCTCAAAGGCTGCAAGAGATATACATAGCAAGTGTACATTGCTAGCTTGCCCCTTCTAGAAACCGTCAAAGTCGAGCCTCGTTAGGACGCACCGTAGGTTCTCGATATCGCCCTCTCCTGGAGAGCCAAATTAGGCCACGGCCACACCAAAGCTCTCGCAAGAGCGGCATAGACCTAGACGGCATTGATTTAGGGAAACCAAAACATACGCATGAATGCGATAACGACTGACATTACCGGTGACATTTCACAATCCACCTCATAAAAATTTATATACGAAAAATCAATAACTTAAATGAAAATCAGACAAGCAGACGGACATTCCGGTACTCGCCTCCAGACGTCAGATTTGACAGCGCGATGCGCGACAGCTTTGACTGTTTTGCTCGCGTCGCCTCTGAAGGCGGATCTGGCACTTCACTCCAGGCGGTCAACTGAACTCATCGGCACTGCGCCTGCCCCCCGGATCAGGCCGATGTGGATGTCGGCACGCGCTGCCAATAGGCGGGACCGCAGGCGTTTTGTTCCAGAAACCGATAGCGGGCCGTTCGGCGGTCCGGGCTCAGGTGGACCTCCGGTGCGCTGCGCTCTTCGAAACGGTAGGGCAGCACCGAGCGCAGCTCTTGGGAATGCTCCTCAACTGCCCGGATCACCCAAGGCCGCGTGAACATGACCTCCCGTGTCGCCTCCTTGGGGCGCTGAAAGCCCTTGGAGGCCGGGAAGCTGATCTCCCCCTCGATCACGATGCCCAATGATCCGAGGAAATCGCGGTAGTCTTCCTTCAGACGTTCGACCCGGATGATGTGATCGGCGACACAGACACCGTTCACGGAGTAGACATCGAAATCCTGCGGCCAGCGACCGTCGTTGACAAATCTCTTGAAGCGCGGCTCAACCGGGCGTTCGGGGCGCCTGTTTCCCTTCCAGAAGAATGACGAGATCGCCTTTTCCCACGGGTTCCGCTCGGTGCAAACCACATCATAGTCGACGATCTGCTCGCCATATACCCGCAGCGCATCGCTGTATCTGGAATGGTTTTGCAGTTCGATGGTCTCGCCGGAATTGATATTCACGAATTGTGGGTTTTCGATCCGCGCCGCACAGTCGCCGCGCTGATATTCCTCGCGCGGGCGCAGCCTGGTGATCACATCCTGTGGCCCGCAATAGGCGCTAATGGCCAGCTCGATCGAACTGCCCGCGGTCTTGCCGGGCTTGACGTAAACAAAGTTGTGCTTGTGGCTTACAATCATTTGAACGCGCCCTGAAGGTAGGTTATCGTCCGCTTATGACATGTGGGGTCACCTCAGGCAATGATCGCAAGCAGACGGTCAAGTGGCTCCGGTAGTTAGATAAAAACGAGTTTGAGGACGTGCGGGCGGCCTGGGCTGTCCCTGCTTAATCAGAGGGGCTCTGGTGGCGATACGCCCCTTCGCGAACCTCTCGCAGTCACGAGGATGAGTGTCGAACGGGGCATTGCCGGACAGAAAATCGTTTTGCAGGCTCAGCTTTGCAGCTGGCAGCGGTCGCGCGTCGGATCTCGCGGCCCCGGACGGTAGACCAGCGCCCCTTCGACAGTCCCAGAATAAGAATGAAGCAGTGCGAAATACTATGTCTGACCTCCCGGTAATCGCCTCCCTCTGGATTGGTGGCAATCTCAGCTATCTTGAGCAAACCTGTCTGAAATCCTTTGCCGATCACGGGCATCGCACCCTGCTCTATACCTACGAGACGGTCGACAACTGCCCGCCGGGTGTCGAGCTGATGGATGCAAACCGGATTTTCCCGGCGTCGGATTTCATCCGCCACAAGGTCTCCGGCTCGCCTGCGGTTCATGCCGACGCCTTTCGCTACAAGATGATTTCCATGCAGAATGTGATCTGGGTGGATGCCGATGTTCTTTGCGTCAAACCCTGGGATTTTCAGGACCAATGGGTCTTTGGCTGGGAAAAACCGGGACGGCTGGTCTGTAATGCAGTTCTGGGATTGCCCCGGTTTTCGCGGACGCTACAGCGGTTGAACACATTCTGCGAAAACGAATACCCGATCCCGCCCTGGGTCAAGGGCGAGGAACGCGCGGCCCTGGAGGCGGCTCATGCGGCTGGCAACCCGGTTCATGTCTCCGAATTGAAATGGGGCGTCTGGGGGCCGTCGGCGCTGACCTATTTCCTGAATGAAACCGGTGAGATGGCGCATGTGAAACCGCAGATGGCCTTCTTTCAGATCTCTTTCAAAGAACGCCGGAACCTGCTGTCACCGGGCTATACCGTAGAGAAGAAGATCGACGAGGGCTGCTATGGTGTGCATCTGTGGAACCGTCGGCTGAGCCGACGCCTGATCACCCATGAAGGCGGCATTCCTCATCCCGACAGCTATCTCGGCCGCGCGCTGGTCCGGCATGATATCGACGCCGCCGCCGCACCGATCCCGGACCGGCCCCCACAGGGCAAACCCACTCAGGCCGAACTTGCCAAAGCCGCGGCTGCAACCGCAAAAACCCCGGCTCCGGCGCCACGGGCAGCAGCACAACAGACCGCGCATCCCCTGCTCAAAATGCCGCTGGATCGTCTCACGCAGAGCGCCCATTACCAGCGGGCGATCGACAATCTGGAGCTGCGGACCGAAACACTCGGGGATCGCCTCGCGCCGCTGGCAGAGCCGGTTTCCCACGACAATATCCTGATCCTCACCTCGATGAAGAACGAGGCCCCGTTCATTCTGGAGTGGATCGCCTATCACAAGGCAATCGGGGCGAAACACTTCCTGATCTACACCAACGACTGCCGCGACAATACCGATGAAATGCTGGACCGTCTGGCAGAACTGGGGCTGGTCACCCGCGTTGACAATCCCTGGGATCCGGCCTCCGGCAAGAAGCCCCAGCATGTCGCGCTGGAGGACGCCATGAGACAGCCTGCCTTCAAGGCTGCGGATTGGGTTTTGACCATTGATGTCGATGAATTTGTGAACATCCATGTCGGTGACGGCAGATTTGCCGATCTGTTCAGGGCCGCTGGCGATCCGAATGTGATCTCCTTTACCTGGAAATTCTTCGGCAATGGCGGGGTTGGCACCTATGAAGACCGCCCCATTATCGAACAGTTCACCCGCTGCGCGCCCGAGTTCATCCCAAAACCCAGGCTTGGCTGGGGGTTCAAGAGCATGGTGCATAAATCCGCGCCCTACACCAAGATAGGCGTTCACCGCCCGCTGAAGATCGACAACGAAGACAACGTCTCGCAGGTGCGCTGGGTCAACGGGTCCGGGCGCGTCATGCCTGATATGCTGCTCACCAACAACGGCTGGCGCTCCACCAAACGCTCGCTTGGCTATCGGATGGCGACACTGAACCACTATGTGCTGCGGTCGGCCGACAGTTTCCTGGTGAAACGGGATCGTGGGCGGATCAACCATACCGAGCAGGATCAGGGGATCGACTATTGGGCGCGCCGCAACTACGCCTCGGAAACCGACGGGCGGATGCTCAATCGCCTGCCGATGATGCGGGCCGAACTGGATCAGCTGATGGTGGATCCGCAGCTGGCACGCCTGCACAGAGAGGCCGTGCAATGGCATAGGGCCAAAATCGACGATCTGAAATCTCAGCCGGAATACGCCAATCTATATGAAAACCTGACCGAGGTCGCGCGCCCGGATGCGATCTACCTCACCAAGCTTGAGGATCAGGCCGAGGCAGGCACCCCGGCAGGTGTGCAGATCCCCGAACCGGAGGCGCTGCTGCTCTCTCCCGCCCAGATCAAGGCCAAGACCCGGCTGCTGAAAGAGATGGTGCAGGGCAAGATCCGCGTTGCGGACCTGAAAACACGCGAGGCCGAGCTGGGAGCCGATATCGATATCGCCGACCTCGCCCAGAAGATGCAGCGCCCCTCTGCGCCTGCGCCTGCCGTCGTCGCGCCTGCCCCGGCGCCTGCCAGCCGCGTGGTCACGATCGCGCCGGCCGCTACCAATGCCCAGATCAAAAATCAGGGCGCCCTTGATCGTTCCGCCGTCAGGCGTCCGGACGCGCCGGACAGCGCCCAACCGATGACCGGTGATGCACGGTTCACCGACATGCGCGCCCATGCCGCCCAGCGTGCCGGCTTCTTCTGGGAGGACAAGGACAACGCGCTGTTTTACGAGCCTTCTGGCAAGCGGCTGGTGGTCAGCTTCGACAATATCCATGTCGTCCAGCAAAAGGAGGGCCAGCGCTGGCCCTGGGGTTACAAGCTGCTGTCGCAGACCATGGGCTGTTCGGTGCTTGGCGTGATCGGCGCCAAGCGGAACTGGTTCCGCAACCCCTTTGTGCATGACAGCTTTGACCAGCTGCGCGACAGCGGCTTCTTTGCACAATTTGACGAGGTTCTGTTCTATGGCGCCTCCATGGGGGCCTTTGGCGCACTCACCTATTCGCAATGCGCACCAGGCTCCAAGGTCTTTGCCATCGCGCCGCAGACCACGCTCGACCGTCGCATCCTGCCGGATGACAACCGCTGGGGCTGGACCGCGCGTCTGGATTGGGAGGACCGCTATGCGGATGCAGCGCAGGCGACCCAGTCGGCAGAGGATGTCGTGGTCCTGTACGACCCCTATTTCGCGCCGGATGTGGAACAGGTGAACCGGCTCACAGGTGACAATATCCGCAAGATGAGGATGCCGTTCTTCGGCCACCAGCTGCCACAGGCGCTGGCCAATATGAACATCCTCAAACCGATGCTGAACGAAATCTGCGAGGGCCGTTTCACCTCCCAACGGTTCTACCAACTGCTGCGCGCGCGTCGCGATCTGCCCCGATACCAGCACGACCTCCTGATGAAGGCCGAGGAGAAAAACCACAGGAAACTGGCCATTCAGGTCTGCGAATACACGCTGAAGAAACGCAATGCGAAAAACATTCGCAACTCGCTGGAACGGCTGCGTGCCGAACTCGCCGAGGCAGAGGGCTAGGTCATGACAACACGCCCTGCAAAGACGGCTCAGCGTCTGATCATCACCTGTATGAAAAACGAAGGCCCCTTCATCCTGGAATGGGTCGCCCACCACCGCGCCCTCGGGTTCGATCATATCCTGGTTTTCACCAATGACTGCGACGACGGCACTGTCGAGCTGCTCGATGCGCTGGCGGCCCGTGGCTATGTCACCCGGATGGACAACCCTTATCAGGAGATGGGCAGCGGCTATAATCCGCAGAAAGGTGCGTTGAAATTCGCAGAAGGTCTTGATCTGGTCCGGGAGGCCGAGTGGGTTCTGGTCTCTGATGTGGATGAGTTCGTGAACATTCACGTTGGCGACGGCGACCTCGACAGCCTTTTTGCTGCCACCGGTGATCCCGACATGATCTCGATGCAATGGCGCCTGTTCGGCAACAGTTTCCGCGATTCCTATGAGGACGTGCTGCTGACCCAGCAGCATACCTATTGCGCGCCCAAATACTGCCCTGCCCCGATCCAGGCCTGGGGCATCAAAACCCTGTTCCGAACGCGAGGGGACCATGTCGCCGGAGGCTATGACCGCATTGGCGTCCACCGTCCGCTGAAACGGCGCATAGAGGGGATGCCGAATTGGGTGGCAGGCACGGGAAAACCGGTGCCCGAGGATATGGCCGATCAGGGCTGGCGTTTCGGCATTCGCGACCACGGCTACGACATGGTGACGCTGAACCATTACGCCGTACGCAGCACCGAGAGCTTCCTTGTCAAACGCGACCGTGGCCGGGTGAACCATGTGGAGCGCGACCAGGGGCTGGCCTATTGGATGCGCATGAATTTCAACATGGAACAGGATCTCACCATACAGCGCCGCCTTCCGGCAACGAAAAAGGAACTGACCCGGCTCAAACGGCTCAAGGGGATCAAGGCGCTGCATGACGCTGCGGTCACCGCCCACCGCAGCAAGATCACCGAGCTGATGGCGCGCGACGACATGAAGGCCTTCTACGAAGAGATCTCCTCGGCAAAGCTGACGCTGCTTTCACGGCATCTGAATTTCGTCTCCCGTGCCCAGTTCAACGATGGCCCGGACGCAATCTCTCCCGACCTGATACGGCGGCTGGAACAGGTGCCTGTCCTCTAGCAGCCGGAATCCCGAGGCGCGGATCCCTGCGCTACTCCGCTTTCAGGCGAAACCGCTGGATCTTGCCGGTTTCGGTTTTCGGCAGGGCGTCGATGTAGACGATATCGCGGGGATATTTATAGGGCGCGATGGTCGCCTTGACGTGGTCCTGAAGCGCCTTGGTCAAAACATCCGACGGGCTGCTGCCCTCGGCCAGCACCACATGCGCCTGCACAATCTCTCCGCGCGCCTCATCCTTGGCGCCAATGACCGCGCATTCGGCCACCGCCTCATGCGACAGCAGCGCCGCCTCGACCTCCGGGCCTGCGATATTATACCCGGCCGAGACAATCATATCGTCATTGCGCGCCGCAAAATGCAGATAGCCATCAGCGTCCATCACGAAACTGTCACCGGTGATGTTCCAGCCATCGCGCACATAGCTGTCCTGACGCGTATCCGCCAGATAGCGACAACCCGTCGGCCCCTTGACCGCCAGCCGGCCAATCTCGCCGCGCGGCGCCTCTTTGCCCTCCGCATCCAGCACCCGCACCTGATACCCCCGGACCGGCTTGCCAGTACAGGCCGGGCGATGATCGTCGAACCGGTTGGAGATAAAGATATGCAGCATCTCCGTCGCCCCGATCCCATCCAGCATCGGTTTGCCAGTCTGCGCCATCCAATCCTCATAAACCGGCGCGGGCAGCGTCTCGCCCGCAGAAACAGCCGCCCGCAGCGACGACAGATCGGCCCCCTCCTCCATCGCGCGCAACATCACCCTGTAGGCGGTTGGCGCGGTAAAACAGACGGTCGCCCGGTATTTCTCAATAATCTCGATGAGATTCGGCGGCGAGGCATTCTCCAGCAATGTCGCCGCCGCCCCGAACCGCAGCGGAAAAATCGCAAGCCCGCCAAGGCCGAAGGTAAACGCCAGCGGCGGCGAGCCGACAAAGATATCTTCGGGCGTCACGCCCAGTACTTCCGCCGCGTAGCCATCCGCAATCATCAACAGATCACGGTGGAAATGCATGGTCGCCTTGGGCGCGCCGGTGGTGCCCGAGGTAAAGCCCAGCAGCGCCACATCGTCCCGGCCCGTGGCCACAGCCTCGAAACTCACCGGCTTTTCCAGCGCCAGCCGGTCCAGCTCGGCATCATGGTTGGAGGTGCCATCAAACCCCACAACGGACGTCAGATATGCCGAGGTCTTGGCGCAGCTCACCAACTCCTCCATAAGCCGCGTGTCGCAGAGCGCATGGCTGATCTCAGCCTTGTCGACGATCTTGGCCAGCTCCCCCGTCCGCAGCATCGGCATGGTGTTAACAACCACCGCCCCCGCCTTGGTCGCTGCCAGCCAGCAGGCCACCATGGCCGGGTTATTGGCCGAACGGATCAGCACCCGGTTGCCCGGCTTCACCCCCAAATCCTCCACCAGAACATGGGCCAGCCGGTTGGTCCAATCGGCCAGTTCCTTGTAGGTGCGTCGCCGCCCGTTGCCGATCAGGGCGGTATGGTCGCCAAATCCCCTGGCCACCATGGCATCGGTCAGTTCGACCGCGGCATTGAGCCGCTCGGGGTAGTCGAACCCCTCCATCAGGAACTCCGGCCACTGATCTGCCGGCGGCAGGTTATCGCGGGTGAATGTGTCGATATGTGCGCTTGGTCCCAGCATCTCAGCCCCCTTTTTGAAACGCGGAAATCGCCTGACGGGCGATCACCACACGCTGCACATCCGAAGCCCCCTCGTAGATCCGCAACGCTCTGATATCGCGATAGAGTTCCTCGACCTTCTGGCCCTGCCGCACGCCGTCACCGCCATGCAGCTGTACCGCCCTGTCGATGACTTGCTGCGCCTGGTCGGTGGAAAACAGCTTTGCCATGGCGGCCTCGCGGGTGATCCGCGCCGCGCCGCTGTCCTTGGCCCAGGCGGCACGGTAAACCAGCAGGGCGCTCGCATCCACATCCAGCGCCATATCGGCGATATGGCCCTGTACCATCTGCAAATCCGCCAGCGGCGCGCCCTGCACATGGCGCGTCGTCACCCGTGCCAGCGCCTCGTCCAGCGCCCGGCGGGCAAACCCCAGCGCAGCCGCCGCCACGGTGGAGCGGAATACATCCAGCACCGACATCGCAATCTTAAAACCGGCCCCCGCCTCCCCCAGCAGGGCGCTGCGCGGGATCCGGCAATCTGTGAACCTCAGCCTCGCCAATGGATGCGGCGCCAGTGTCTCCAGCCGCTCCACCACCTCAAACCCCGGCAGGCCCGCAGGCACCACAAAGGCCGAGAGCCCCTTCGCCCCCGGTCCCTCGCCGGTACGGGCAAACAGAGTATAGACATCGGCAATCCCGCCGTTGGAGATCCAGGTTTTCTCCCCGTTCAGAACGTAATGATCGCCATCCAGCGTCGCGGTCATGGTGGAATTGGCCACATCCGACCCCGACTGCGGCTCCGTCAGGGCAAAGGCCGCGATCGCCTTGCCCGAGCGGGTCAGCGGCAACCACTCCTGCCGCTGTGCCGCGCTGCCAAACAGGGAGATCGCCCCGGTCCCCAGCCCCTGCATCGCAAAGGCGAAATCCGCCAGACCGTCGTGCCGCGCAAGCGTTTCGCGGATCAGGCAGAGCGTGCGCACATCCAGCGCCTCTCCGGCCATGGCGCCGGAATTCTGCGTCCAGCCGCCTGCACCAAGCGCCGCAACCAGCGCCCGGCAGGCCGCGTCGGTATCGCCGTGATCGATATCCGCCAGCGCCCCGGCAGCCCAGCTCTCCAGCTCCTCCGCCAGCGCCCGATGGCGTTCTTCGAAAAACGGCCAGCTCAGAAACGTCCTATCCGCCATATCGCTCCTCCCGAGACAGGGCAGCGCCTGTCATCTTTCCCCAAATACTCCCGCCGGAGGCCTCTGCGCCCTCCTCCGGCGCCGGGGTCTCCGGGGGTCGGATCAATCCCCTTCAAACAGGGGTTTTTCTTTCTTCACAAAGGCCTGATAGGCGCGCTCGAAATCGGCCGTCTGCATGCAGATCGCCTGCGCCTGCGCCTCCGCTTCGATGGCCTGTTCGATCGACATCGACCATTCCTGCGCCAGCATGGTTTTGGTCATCATATGACCAAAATTCGGACCCGAAACGATCCGCTCGGCCCAGTTGCGCGCCTCAGCCATCAGCTCGTCAGCCGCCACGATACGGTTGTGAAACCCCCAGGCATGGCCCTCATCCGCGCTCATGGATCGCCCGGTATAAAGCAACTCCGCCGCCCGTCCCTGACCGATGATCCTCGGCAGGATAGCACAGGCGCCCATGTCGCAGCCCGCCAGCCCGACGCGGGTAAACAGAAAGGCCGTCTTGGCCTCGGGCGTGGCGATCCGGATATCCGAGGCCATCGCGATGATCGCACCGGCCCCGACACAGACGCCGTCCAGCGCGGCGATGATCGGCTTGCCACAATTCACCATCGCCTTGACCAGATCGCCGGTCATGCGGGTAAAGGCCAGCAGCTCCTTCATCGACATCTTCGTCAGGGGGCCAATGATATCATGCACATCGCCGCCGGAGCTGAAGTTGCCGCCGTTGGGTGCAAAAACCACCGCCTTTACGTCGTCATCGTAATGCAGCTCGCGAAACCAGTCGCGCAGCTCGGCATAGCTCTCAAAGCTCAGCGGGTTCTTCCGCTCGGGCCGGTTCAGCGCAACCGTTGCGACACCCGCGTCAACAGAGCACAGAAAATACTTGGTATCCGTCGAGATCATCCCTTGCGTCCTTCATTCTCAAGCCGTTTAGCCACCTGATCCAGAGCGTCGGACAGTGTCTGCACCTCCGCCTCCTGCACGCTGTCAAACATCCGGTCGATCCAGGCCTCATGCGCGGCGGCCTGGCGGGCAAATTCCGCCACCCCCGCCTCGGTCAGCCGCACCCGGCTGGCGCGCCGGTCACCGGGGACCTTTTCACGCTGCACGTGGCCATCATCCACCAGCCGCTCGACGATGCCGGTCACATTGCCGTTGGAGACTTTAAGCACGCCGGAGAGTTCACTCATCTTCAGCCCGTCAAGATGCTGGCTCAGCGCTGCCATCACGTCAAAACGCGGCAAAGTCGTGCTGAACTCCTGCCGCAGGTTCTCGCGGATTTCGCTTTCCACGGCGCGGGTGGCCTTCAGAACCTTGAGCCACAGCCGCAGCCGGTCCTTGGAGCGGTCGGTCTGCATCAGATCTCGCCTCCGGTGATCGGCAGCGCACTGCCATTGATGGATGCGGCAGCCGTCCCGGCCAGATAGAGCGCGGCATCCGCTACCTCCTCCGGCTGGATGAACCGCCCCTGTGGATTGCCTGCACGCAGGGATTTCGCCGCGTCTTCAGCGCTCATGCCGGTGGTCGCCACAATGGTGGCGATCGACCGCTCCAGAAGCGGCGTCTCAATGAACCCCGGACAGATCGCATTCACCGTGATCCCGCTGCGCGCCAGCTCCTGCGCCAGCGCCCGTGTCAGACCGATGACCCCGTGTTTGGCCGCACAATAGCCCGCGACATAGGGGTATCCCTTTAGCCCCGCAGTGGAGGCCACGGCGATCATCCGTCCCCAGCCTTCGGCCTTCATATCGGGCAGCGCCGCCTGCCACAGGTTGAACACCCCCGACAGGTTGACGGCAAGCGCCGCTGCGAAATCGCCCTCATCCATTCTGGCAAAGGGCTTGGAAGGCGCCGCACCCGCGTTGGCAATGGCAATGGTGATCGGGCCCTGCTGTTCACGGGCCGCCGCAAGCGTCTCGCGGACCGCCTCGGCATCGGTGACATCACAGGCCAGTGGCAGGCCATCCACCTCGGCGGCGACCTCCTCCAACGGTGCCTTGCGCCGCCCCAGCAGCGTTAGCCGCGCGCCCTGCGCCGCAAAGCCCCGCGCAAGGGCGGCACCCACGCCAGAGCCTCCGCCGGTGATTACCACATGTTTCCCGCAGATCTCGCTCATGCCCGGATCACCTCCGCCTCACGGTCGGCCAGACGCCAGGCCTGATCGCGCCCGGCCTGATAGGGCAGCGGCCAGTCTGCATGGCGATCACCGATCCGCGCCGCCTCATGCAGGGTCCAGTAGGGATCTGCCAGATGTGGCCGCCCGACACAGACCAGATCCGCCCGGCCGGCCATCAGGATCGAATTGGCGTGATCCGCCTCATAGATATTGCCCACCGCCATGGTCGCAATGCCCGCATCATTGCGGATCCGATCCGAAAACGGTGTCTGGAACATCCGGCCATAGACCGGCCGTGCCTCGGGTGTGGTCTGTCCGGCGGAGACGTCGATGATATCCGCGCCCGCCGCGGTGAACGCCCGCGCAATCTCGACCGCCTCTTCCGGCGTGACGCCTTCATCGCCGACCCAATCGTTGGCGGAAATACGCACGGACATCGGCTTGCTTGCAGGCCAGGCTGCCCGCATCGCCTCGAACACCTCCAGCGGGTAGCGCAGACGGTTTTCCAGCGCGCCGCCATACTCATCGGTTCGAATGTTGGATTTGGGCGAGATGAAGGATGAAATCAGATAACCATGCGCCGCGTGAAGTTCGATCATGTCAAACCCGGCGCGATCCGCCATCTGAGCTGCGGCCACGAATTGCGCCTTGATGGCCTCCATTTCCTGCGCTGTGATCTCACGCGGGGCCGGATTATCCTCAGTCCACGCAAGCGCAGAGGCCGAAACCGTCTCCCAGTTCCCCTCTGGCAGCGGCGCGTCCATGGTCTCCCAGCCCAATTGGGTGGAGCCTTTGCGGCCCGAGTGGCCGATCTGACAGCAGATCTTGGCGTCGGTCTCGCTGTGTACGAACTCCGTCAGCCGCGTCCAGGCGGCCTCATGCTCGGGCGCGTAAAGCCCCGGACAGCCGGGCGTGATCCGCCCCTGCGCCGACACACAGGTCATTTCGGTATAGACCAGCCCTGCTCCGCCCTTGGCGCGTTCGCCGTAGTGGATCAGATGCCAGTCGGTCGGGCAGCCATCCTTGGCCTTGTACTGCGCCATCGGCGACACCACGACACGGTTCTTCAGCTGCATCTCCCGCAGCCGGTAGGGGGCGAACATCGGCGGGCGCACCGGGGCATCCTCGCTGGCACCCGCCCGCGTCTGGAACCATTTCTCGGCAGAGGCCAGCCAATCCGCATCCCGCAGGCGCAGGTTTTCATGGGAAATCCGCTGCGACCGGGTCAGCAGCGAATAGTTGAACTGCACCGGGTCCATATCCAGATAGCGTTCCACATCCTCGAACCACTCCAGGGAGTTGCGCGCCGCCGATTGCAACCGCAGCACATCCAGCCGCCGCTCCTCCTGATAGCGGACAAAGGCCTGTTCCAACGTCGGTTCGGTGCTGATGAACTCCGCCAATGCGATGGCGCTGTCAAAGGCCAGTCGCGTGCCCGACCCGATGGAGAAATGCGCCGTGGCCGAAGCATCGCCCAGCAAGACCACGTTCTGATGATACCATGTTTCGCAAAGCACACGGGGGAAGTTGATCCAGACCGCCGAGCCGCGCAGGTGATCCGCGTTGGAAATCAGCGCGTGCCCATCCAGATGATCGGCAAAAATCGCCTCGCAGGTGCGCAGGATCTCGTCCTTGCTCATCGCCTCAAAGCCCCAGTTTTCCCAGGTCTGGGCCGAGCATTCAACGATCACCGTCGCGGTGTCAGCGTCGAACTGATAGGCGTGGATCCACATCCAGCCATGCTCTGTCTTCTCAAAGATAAAGGTAAAGGCATCATCGAATTTCTGCTGTGTGCCCAACCAGATAAACTTGCAAGGGCGCACATCGACGTTTGGTTTGAAATGCGCGGCAAACTCGGTTCGCACCCGCGAATTCAGCCCGTCGCAGGCCACGACCAGATCATAATCCGCCTGATAGCTCGCGGCCGATCCGACTTCGGTTTCGAACCGCAAATCAATACCCAGTTCGCGCGCCCGCTCCTGCAGGATCACCAGCATCGCCTTGCGACCGATGCCCGCAAACCCATGCCCGCCCGACACGGTCCGCACGCCGTCATGCACCACGGCGATATCGTCCCAATAGGCGAATTTATCGCGGATCCGCTCGGCGCTGACGGGATCATTGGCAGCCAGATTGTCCAGCGCGTCATCAGACAGCACCACACCCCAACCAAAGGTATCATCGGGCTTGTTACGCTCAAAAACCGTGATTTCGGCATCCGGCTGACGCAGCTTGGTCGAAATCGCGAAATACAGGCCAGCGGGGCCGCCTCCCAGACAGGCGATTTTCATGGTGCCACTCCCCTATTGCGATCAAAGCTAAGCACAGGATAAGCGCACGGCAATAAATTTCAAGCTTAAACTTTTAAACTTGAAGCTTTTGCCAGACCTGCAGGAGATCCGAGTTAAGGGAATATTCATCTCCGCTCTGCAATACTGGCAAGAGCATGACTCTTGCCCCGGTTTTCTCGGACGCCATCGCCATGGGCGCGGAAACCCAAGCTGTTCAGCCATAATTTCCCGATAAATTTCAAGTGGATAAGCCCCACAATTGATGTAGAGAACTTGTCTCAAACGGGTCATCCGATCTCCCGCAAAACCACAATTAATTCAATGTTTTCAGATAGATAAAACAACCTGTACAACAGGGACGGCGCTGTGGATAAGTTGGGGGACAGTTTGGGCATTCTCAACCCAAACGAGACACCTTGCCGGGACATTCAGAACCGACAAAAATATCGAGATAAGTCAAGTTTGGAAGGTATTAACAAAATGTTAAAGAGTAAATTCGATTGCGCAGTCACGATTCATCAAGACCAAACCAGAGGCACCAGCCAGACCCGTTACCTACGGCTATCCACAACACACTCATAGGCTGCAGCCTCTGACCTGATCCTCAGTCAAAAAAACCGCGCAGCCTCGGCTGCGCGGTCCCAATGCAGATTATGGTACGAAGGATCCCGGCTCAGAGCTCTCGCAGATATTGCATCACAGCCGGCCGCACCGTTTGCTCGCCTCGGTGGCGTGCGTCAGCGATGATTTTTCGAATAGCATTCAGATCGACCCGCATCAGCAGCGATTTGACCGGGCCAACCGAGGCAGGTCGCATCGACAGTACCCGCAACCCCATGGCCGCAAGGCAGACCGCCTCAATCGGGCGCCCGGCGTCCTCGCCGCAAAAGCTGAGCGGAGTCCCGGAAATCTCGCAACGCTCAACGATTTGCGCGATAAAGCTCAGGTAGCTCACGTTCAATGTGTCGTAACGCTTGCGCACCCTCTCGTTTTCACGGTCCGCAGCAAAGAAAAACTGCTTGAGGTCATTGCCGCCGATCGACAGGAATTCGACCTCGTCGAAAAACTTCTGCGGCGCAAAGGCCAGCGACGGGGTTTCCAGCATGGCCCCGACTTCCAGTTTTTCCGGCAGCGGATGCCCGAGGCGCCGTTCGCGTTCCAGCGTCTTGGCGACCTCGGCCTTGGCGGCGCGGAACTCCTCGAACTGCGCCACAAACGGGAACATGACCGTCAGCGGACGCCCGTTGGCGGCGCGCATCAGCGCCTGCAACTGCATCCGCATCACACCGGGCTTGTCGAGACCAACCCGGATCGCCCGCCAGCCAAGCGCCGGATTCGGCTCATCGGTCGGCTTCATATAGGGCAGCACCTTGTCCGACCCGATGTCCAGCGTGCGGAACACCACCCGCTTGCCGCCAGCCGCATCCAACACCCGCTGATACAGCGCCACCAGTTCGGATCGTTTCGGCATCTGGTTGCGGACCAGAAACTGCAATTCGGTTCGGAACAGCCCGACGCCTTCGGCACCGGAGTTTTCCAGCGACGGCAAATCGGCCATCAGCCCGGCGTTCATCAGCAGGTTCACACGTGTGCCGTCGCGGGTCAGCGCCTGTTTGTCACGGATCGAGGCATAGCGTTCCTGCGCCTTGGCCTGCATCGCGATCTTGTCGCGAAAGGCCCCCACAACGGTGTCATCCGGCCGCAGATGCACGACGCCCTGCTCCCCGTCCACCATGATATGGTCGCCGTTCAGCGCCTCGGTGGTGATGCGTTTGGTGTGAACCACCAGCGGAATGGCCAGCGCGCGGGCAATGATCGCCGCATGAGAGCCGACAGAGCCTTCCTCCAGCACGATGCCACGCAGGTTGCGGCCATATTCCAGCAGCTCACCGGGGCCGATGTTCCGTGCAATCAGCACCGGGTCCTCGGGCAGCTCTGCACCGGTTTCACGGCCCTGCCCGGTCAAAATCCGTAGCAGCCGGTTGGACAGATCATCCAGATCGCTCAGCCGCTCACGCAGATAGGCATCCTGCACCTGCCCCATGCGCGCCCGCGCCTGGGACTGTTCTTTCTCCACCGCCGCCTCGGCACTCAGACCGCGGCCGATGTCCTCTTCCATCCGCCGCATCCACCCTTTGGAATTGGCGAACATCCGGTAGGCTTCCAGCACCTGCAACTGTTCCTTGTCACCGGTCTGGGAGACCTCCAGCATCTTGTCGACGCCGACCCGCAGCTCCTCGACCGATTCATGCAGGCGCTCAAGCTCGCGGTGCGGATCATCGGCAATCGGATTGGTCACAACAACGCGCGGCTCATGCAGCCAGACGTGGCCTTCAACAGCGCCTTCCTGCGCGATGGTTCCCCGCAGTAGAACCGGTTGCTGGTGCAGGGGCGACAGTGCCGCGCCCTCGCCAACAAAGGCGCCAAGCTCGGTCATTTCGGCAATCACCATCGCCACCACTTCCAGCGCATAGACCGCATCGGCGGAGAATTCGCGCGCGTCCTTGGACTGCACCACCAGCACGCCCAGCATCTCGCCAAGCCGCTGAATCGGCACCCCCAGGAAAGAGGCATAACGCTCCTCCCCGGTTTCCGGCATATAGCGGAACCCCTTGGCGTTGGGGGCATCCGGGGTGTTGACCACCTTGCCATAGCGCGCCACACGGCCCACCAGCCCCTCGCCGATCCGCATACGGGTCTGGTGTACGGATTCAACGTTCAGACCCTGAGTCGCGCAGAGCTCAAGCGTCTCCTCGTCCCGGAACAGATAGACCGAGCACACCTCGCTGCGCATGCTATCGGCGATCAGCTGGGTGATCTTGTCCAGCCGGGCCTGACCGGCATCATCACCGGCCATCGCCTCGCGCAAGCGCATCAACAGATTGCGACTTTCGGATTCGGTCGTCTTTACCATGGGGGCCGTTCACACAGGTTTCGGTGTCAGGCAGCCAGGTCCAGATCAGGCCGCCTTGTCCAATTCAAAGGCATCATGCAGTGCTTGCACTGCAAGTTCCATGTATTTCCGGTCGATCAGAACCGAAATCTTGATTTCGGAGGTGGTGATCACCTTGATGTTGATGCCCTCGTCCGACAGCACCTTGAACATCTTGGCTGCAACCCCTGATTGTGAGCGCATACCGATGCCAACCACCGAGACCTTGGCAACATCACGGTCAGCCAGCAATTCGGCGTAGTTCAGCTCGCCCTTCTGCTTTACCGCCTGCAACGCCTGTTCGGCGCGCGCCACCTGATCGGTCGGGCAGGAGAAGGTCATATCGGTGCGACCCTCGGCCGAGATATCCTGAACGATCATATCGACGTTCACACCTGCATCGCTAAGCGCGGTAAAGATATGTGCCGCGATGCCGGGACGGTCGGCGACCGATTGCACGGTCAGCTTGGCTTCGTCACGGGAATAGGCCACACCGGCCACAACATTGGATTCCATGATTTCCTCCTCGTCGCAGACCAGGGTTCCGGCCTCGTCGGACTGTTCCTCAAAACTCGACAACACGCGCAGCTTCACCTTGTAGCGCATCGCCAGTTCAACAGAGCGGGTTTGCAGGACCTTGGCGCCCAGCGAGGCCAGCTCCAGCATTTCTTCAAACGCGATCCTATCCAGTTTGCGCGCCTTATCGCAGATCCGCGGGTCGGTGGTATAGACCCCGTCCACATCGGTATAGATATCGCAGCGCTCCGCCTCAAAGGCCGCGGCAAAGGCAACAGCGGTGGTATCAGACCCGCCCCGGCCCAGCGTGGTGATACGGCCTTCGGGGCTGATCCCCTGAAACCCTGCAACCACGGCGACGCGCATGCCTTCGCCGAACTTCGCATTGATGTTCTCCGGCGGGATCTCTTCGATCCGGGCCTGACTGTGGGCGCTGGTGGTTTTCAGCGGCACCTGCCAGCCCTGCCAGCTGCGCGCGGGGATATCCATCTCCTGCAGCGTCAGCGCCATCAGACCCGCCGTCACATTCTCGCCCGAGGAGACCACAGCATCATATTCGCGCGCATCAAACAGCGGCGAGGTCTCATTGACCCAGCCGACCAGCTCATTGGTCTTGCCCGACATGGCAGAGACGATAACGATCACGTCATAGCCCTTGGCCACCTCAACGCCCACGCGTTTCGCCGCGCGGCGGATGCGGTCCAGATTGGCGACAGATGTACCGCCGAATTTCATCACAAGAACGGGCATTGGGCAAAACTCTCCGTGCGCTTGCGGGTTTCAACTCCCCGCCTCTTATGCGAGCGGCCCCACAAGGGCAAGCCTGCGGATTGTAGCGATACACGCAGAAACGCCGGTGCAACACGCAATTTTGATGCGTCAAAGCGGCGCGTTTCGGTCGATCTGCCTAGTTGCGCCAAAAACGGATGGTCAGAATGGCATAGACCGCCATCAGCTCCAGCCGCCCGATCAGCATCGCTGCGCTCAGGATCCACTTGGCCCCATCGTTCAGCGTGGAGAAGTTGCCCGCAGGCCCGATCCGGTCGCCAAGGCCGGGGCCGATATTGGCCACAGCCGTTGCCGCCCCCGACACCGCCGTCACAAAATCAAGCCCGGTCAGCGCCAGCGCCCAGGCCACGATCCCCAGCGTGACCACAAAGAACATGAAAAAGGAGATCACCGAGCTCAGCACCTCGGCGTCAACCGCCCTGCCCTGATAGCGCGGGACAAACACCCCATGCGGCGAATGAATGCGCTGGATCTGCACCCGGATCGAGGCGAACAGCAGCTGATAGCGGAAAATCTTGACCGAACAGGCGGTTGACCCCGCACAGCCGCCAATCAGCCCGATAAAGAAGAACAGCATCACCAGAAAGCTGCCCCACTGCATGTAATCAACGCTGGCGTAGCCGGTGCCGGAGATGATCGAGGTGATATTGAACAGCGCCTCGCGCACCGCCTGCTCGGGGTGGTGAGGAAACACATAGACCAGCACACAGGCCGTCACCACGACAAGGATCAGGATGGTGGCCAGAAAGGTCTGGATCTGGCTGTCACGAAACAGCGGCTTGGAATGGCCGTTGACCATCTGCACATAGCGCACAAAGGGCAGCGCCGCGAGGATCATGAACACCGATGCCGCATATTCAGGCGCGCCCGTAAAGGTGCCGAAAGACGCATCGTAATTGGAGAAACCCCCGGTGGAACATGTGGTCAGCGCATGCACCAGAGCGTCAAAGGGCTGCATCCCCAACAGCATATAGACCACCATGCAGGCCACGGTCAGGCCGACGTAGATCAGCGAAATCTGCTTCGCGATTGCCTGCGCGCGCGGCAGGATTTTACCCATCGTATCAAAGGCTTCGGAGCGGAAAATCTGCATGCCGCCAACCCGCAGCTCCGGCAGGAACACCATGGCCACCACAATGATGCCGATGCCGCCCAGCCATTGCAGGATGCCCCGCCACAGCAGCAGTCCGCGCGGCAGACCATCAAGGCCCGAAATCACAGTGGAGCCGGTGGTGGTAAGGCCGGACATCGCCTCGAAGAACGCATCGACAAAGCGCAGTTCAGTGGCGCCCAGCATCAGGGGGATCGCCCCGAACACCGGCAGCGCCACCCAGACCAGCGTCGTCAGCAGAAAGGTCTGCTGGATCGTCAGCCCCTCGCGCACCCCATTGGCACAGGACAGCGCAATCAGCCCGCCGCCAAGGATGGTGATGACGGCACTTTCGAGAAAGACCGGCCATTCCCCCTGCCCGTCGTATAGATCGACAGCCAGCGGGAACACCATGGTTGCCCCAAGGATGGCCACCAGAAGGCCAATGACATATCCAACCGGACGCAGATCCAACATGCGCGCAGCGTTGGCCTCCACCGGGCGGAGTGTCAAGAGACTGCGCGACTGTTGCGACCCGGGGTTAGGGTTTTGTCGACTTCTGTGACACCGTGCCGACTTTCGCCGTCATCGCACTGGCCGACGTGCCGCCCCCCCCGCCCTGACCGGTCATCAGCGCCTGAGTGCTGGTGGTTCCGGCCTGTTTCGCGCCAACCGGCGACAGCGGAGTCCGCGCAGCGGGCTGCGATGCAGGCGAAGATGCCGGGGCCGGATCCTTGGCGGGCATCGCTGCCGGTTTCGACGGCGCGCGGGTGGTTTTGCGGCTTGGTCCGGCGGCGGCGGCCTTGGCGGCGGGCGTATCGGGTGTCACGGCAGCAGCAGCGGCAGGGGCCGCAGGTTTTGCCACATCCGCTTCGCTCGTCGCGACCTTGCGCTTGCTGGAAAAATCGGACGCCCCGGCTGTATCCGCCTTGTCGGTGGGCTGCGGCGTTGGCGCAACCGTCGGCGTGCTGGTCGCCGCCTTGGTCCGTGCCGGGCGGGTTTTCTTGCGGGCAGGCTTGCGCTGCGGGGCGGGCTTTGGTTTTGCGGCCGCAGGTTTCTCCGCAGCGGTTGCGGCAGGCTCGGCACTGCGGCTGGCTGCCTCCGTGCTGCGCGCGGCGGTGGTCTTGACACGGGTCTGGTTCAGCCCCACCGCAATCGCATGGCTGGCAACCGCCATCTGCGCGGCGGGCATTGCTCCCATCAGGGCCACGGCCCCACGCCAGAACCGCATCTGGCGCCCAACAAGCGTACCTGCCAATGCAGCAGGTGTCCGGGGAAGGTCGGTGAAGTCGAGTAGAGGGATCATCAAAATCTCCTGTTTGGCGGGTGGCATCCGCCGCGATATGGCTGCGCCAGACATCAGGGCCAGAGATCAGACGGCCTTGCTGGCGCAGATGAACAAGAGACATTGGTCTGACCATCTTCCGAACCCGGTAAGCTCGGCGCGACAGCCCTGGCACGAGGCCCCCTCCGCCCCTCGGACAGGGGGAACGACGCAGCGCGCACCCCCACAGGTTGCAACTCTATCTGATTCCTTTTGCATTGCAGCATAAATAATGCCGCATTGCAGAGTCGCCCGTAAAAAGCGCGAAAAACCGCCGCCTAATCAGGCAGCGGTGTCGGGTCTATGTCGGAAAATGGGGCGACAGGCACGATTGGCGTCCTGCGCGCCCGGATCACCCCTGATGGATCAGGGTTGCGAACATCCGTGGGTCGATGCTGCGCGCCGCAAAGGTCGGCCCCTGCGTCAGCACGCTGATCGCATCATGGCTGTGCAGGCTCTCCTGATGGCTGGCCACCACCCGGAAGTCGCCGATACGGGAATCCGATTGCAGCGCCTCGCAGAACAGCCGCGCGGCATCTTCGACAAAGATCGGATTGGCCGCGTTCAGCTCGGCAAAGGCCTGCTCATCCTCGCGCTTGACCATGACCTGGGTCTCGGTCGGCACCGCGCGGCGGCAATGGTCGATCACATCCTCGAACCACAGAACCGGCGCGCCCGGCTCCTGCACCAGCGAAATCCGCGCCACCGAGCGCTGCGAATGCGGCGTCGCCAGCTGGCCACGGGCACTGCGGGCATGTTCGCTCAGCTCAAGCGAACAGGGACAGGTCGAGGAATAGACGTAATCCAGATGGATGATCTTCGTCCGCTCGCCATCGTGATCCACGATTTCCAGAGCGATATCATAGTATTGATAGCCCGACAGGCCCGAACGCAGGCTTTGCACCTTCACCGGGAAGGAAAACCGCATCTGCAAACGTGCATCAAGGCTTTCGAGATCGGTGAGGTAATCATCAAGCGCCGCTTCCATCACTTCAAAGCTGAAAGTGCGTTCAGCGTGTTTGTAAAACGACCGCATGATCCGGGACATATTGATGCCCTTCTTGTCGGCATCCAGGCTGACGGTGCCGGTCACGCTGGTTTCCAGCGTCAGATCGCCATTGTCGCGGGTGTGAAAGCGAATCGGCAGGCGAAAATTGGAAATTCCGACGTGCTGGATCTGCTCATGGGCGCCGCGGATCAGGCTGGACGGCCCGTTCTGCAGGTCCGGCAGGGTCGCACGATAGCTGCTATCGGCCTCAAACTCCTCAGGGTAGTGGCGCGACAGATCGGGATAATCACCAACGGGTGCATCCGGCAGAAGCCGTGCAACCACAGGGTTTAGTTGAGCAATTTCGGTCTCGGTTGCCGTGCTGGCCCATTTGCGCAACAGCTCGAGTGCATCCTCTGCATCTGCTCGATCAGGCGCCTTGGTCAGATTACGCGAGTGAGAGTTCATGAAACAGAGACCTCCGCTGACGCTGCCCGATCATCAGGCAGCAGGATTAGTTTTAGTCTGTTACGCAGCAGATCGCAAAACAGATCATTCAAAAGCGTCGTGTTTTGCGCATTTACGGCGATTGACGCCAGATCCTCTTGGATCACGCTTGGCATCGGGGGCAGCGGCGACGCGCGCGCCCTGCCCCCTTATCGCCGTCGCTATTCAGCCGCAGCTTCAGCCGATCAGGCCTCCGCCACCGCCAGGGCCTGTGTCAGATCCGCGATCAGATCGGCGGCATCCTCAAGCCCGACCGAAAACCGGACCAGACCGGGCGTAATGCCCAGTTCGGCCTTCAGCTCATCAGACAACCGCTGATGGGTGGTGGTGGCCGGATGGGTGGCGATGGATTTCGCATCGCCCAGATTGTTGGAAATCACCGGGATGGTCAGCGCGTTCAGGAACCTGAATGCAGCCTTCTTGCCGCCCTTGAGGTCCAGCGACAGCACCGTGCCGCCTTTGCCGCCCAGCTGGCGCTGCACCAGTGCGTATTGGGCATGGGTCTCCAGGCCGGGATACATCAGCCGGCTGAGTGCGGAATGACCGCTCAGCGCCTGCGCCAGTTCCAGCGCTGTATCGGCCTGGGCATTGACCCGCAGGGAAATCGTCTCCAGCCCCTTCAGCAGCGTCCAGGCATTGAACGGGCTGAGGCTGCCGCCGGTGTGCTTCATATAGGGTTCAACGGTGCCCCGGATGAACTCTCGCGTGCCAAGGATGACGCCGCCCAGCACCCGTCCCTGCCCGTCGATATGTTTGGTCGCGGAATAGATCACCACATCCGCGCCCTGCGCGATGGCATTGGAAAACACCGGCGTCGAAAACACGTTATCGACCACCACAGTGGCCCCGACCTCATGGGCCAGCTCGGCCACTGCGGCGATATCGATCACCTCAAGTGTCGGGTTGGACATTGACTCGAAAAACACCGCCTTGGTGTCAGGGCGCAGCGCTGCGCGCCACTGTTCAAGGTCGGTGCCATCGACAAAGGTCACCTCAACCCCGAACCGGGTCAAGATCGTCTCGAGGATATAGAGACAGGAGCCAAACAGCGCCTTGGCTGAAACCACATGGTCGCCTGCCTTCAGCATCGAGGTCAGCGCGCCATTGACCGCAGCCATGCCGGATGCGGTGGCAAAGGCGTCCTCGGCCCCTTCGAGCGCGGCAATGCGCTCTTCGAACATCGCCACCGTCGGGTTGCCATAGCGGGCATAGATGAATTCATCGGGGCCGGTCTCGATAAACCGCGCCTCGGCCTGTTCGGCGGTGTCGTAAACAAAACCCTGCGTCAGGTAGATCGCTTCGCTGACCTCATTGTACTGGCTGCGGCGGGTACCGCCATGCACCAGTTTGGTACGCTTGTTCCAGGTCTCGCTCATCTTCTGTCTCCTTGCGCGTGTTGCGCATTAAAAAACCCCCGTTCGGCCAAGCGAAAGGGGGTCCTTCACATCCTGACCTCTTTAGCGGGATTGTTTTACGTGGCCCGCAATCCGGTAACAAATCGCCACGATATATCCGTATCGGATAAGCCCAAACCGCCGTTTGGTCAAGTCCGCAGCGCGCAGATCGCGACACGCAGCGGCACCACGGGACCGGGTCGCTGCGGCTCTGCCTGCGTCACTCGCGCTCGTCCACCTCGGAGTCGGGTAGCCCATAGGCCTGAAAAACCCGCGCCTGCGTCATGAAAAAGGCAAACATCGCCAGCGACAGGCCAAAGGTCTTGAAATAAACCCAGGTGTCGGTGCTCTGCGTGCGCCAGGTCAGCTCATTCAGGAGCGCCAGCGCGAAGAAGAAGTAACACAGCCGCCGCGTCAGGATCATCCAGCCTGCGTCCTGCAGCGGCATCAGCTCATCCATCGCCACCTTCAGATAGCTTTCCCCCCGGATGAGACCGATCGCCAGCGCACCGCCCAGCAGCACATATAGGATCGTCGGCTTCATCTTGAAGAACCGCTCATCATTGAACCAGACCGACAGCCCGCCAAACAGGATCACAATCACCAGCGTCCCAACCTGAAGTCTGGAAATATGACCGGTCAGCCGCCACAGTGCCAGGCTCGACAGCACCATCAGCGGAATGAAGGCCGCCGTCACCACGATAAAGCCCTTGTACTCCTGCCCGCCGATTATCAGCAGCTCATCGCGCAGGCGCAGATAGCCGACAAAAAACAGCACCAGCGGGCCGTATTCCAGCACCAGTTTAAGGGTTCGGTTGATCGGTTTTCCCGCCATTTCTATTCCTGTTTCTACCTAAATTCACCGGCGGTGATCGCCGAGGCCTGGCCGCTGTGCCAGCCGGATCAGCCGCCCATCTCCACTATCACGGCCCCCAGCGCGATCAAAGCCATCAGGGCAATCCGTCGCGGCCCCACGGTTTCCTTCAACACCAGCCAGCCGATAAGCGCGGCAAAGACCGTGGAGGTTTCGCGCAGCACCGCCGCCTCTCCCACCTTGTCCAGCCGCGTGGCCAGCATGACCGCACCAAAGGAGCCAAAGGCGATAAGCCCCCCCAGCAGTCCCTTGGCCATCAGAGGGCCGGGGTCCGGGCGCGGCACCATCGCCCGCCAGCGCAGATAGGCATAGGGCGGCATCGCCAGCCCGTCGATGAAGAAGAACCAGGCAAGAAAGGTGAACGGATCCGCCGTCGCGCGAATGCCATAGGCGTCATAGGTGGTATAGAGCGCCACAAAGACGCCGGTCGCCACCGCCAGCGCCAGGGCGCTGCCCAGGGTTTCGCGATTGTCGGTCAGATTGCGGTAATTGTAGAGCGCCAGTCCGAAAATCCCCGCCAGCAGCACCAGAACCCCCAGCCACTGCACCGCTGTAAAGCCTTCGTCAAACAGCATCGACGCGCCCAGCACGGTGAACAGCGGCCCGGTGCCGCGCACCACCGGATAGACCACCGTGTAGCTGCCCTTGCTATAGGCCAGCCCCTGCAGGATCTTGTAGAGCACATGGATCAGCCAGACGCCCGCAAAGATCGGCCACATATGCGGCTCGGGCCAGGGCACCACGAACAGCGCCAGCGGCAGGGCCATCAACCCATAGGAGAAATCAATTGCACCGCGCGACAGCCAGGGGTCATATCGCCCCTTTTGCAGCGCTCCGAACACCGCGTGCAGGATCGCCGCCATCAGCGCCAGCGCAAGCGCCGCATGATGCCCCGCCTCGGTCCCCTCCAGAGAGATCAGCCAGTCGCTCAACCGCAGTACCTTTGCTCCAGAACAGATCGCCGGGGGTTTTCCACCCCCGGACCCCCGAGGATATTTTCAGCCAGAAGATGCGGCTGGCGCGCGCGGCTCAGGAGGTTTCCAGCCCGGTCAGGGCGGCCGCAAATTCTTCGGGATCAAACGGGGCAAGGTCGTCGATCTGCTCGCCCACACCGATGGCATGGATCGGCAGGCCGAATTTATCCGCCAGCGCCACCAGCACACCCCCCTTGGCGGTGCCGTCCAGCTTGGTCATCACCAGCCCCGACACATCGGCCAGTTTCTGGAAGGTTTCCACCTGATTGAGCGCATTCTGCCCGGTGGTGGCATCCAGAACCAGCAGGGTGTTATGCGGCGCGGTCTCGTCCTTCTTGCGGATCACCCTCACAATCTTTGCCAGTTCTTCCATCAGATCGGCGCGGTTCTGCAGGCGGCCAGCTGTGTCGATCATCAACAGATCCGCCCCCTCTTCCTGCGCCCGTGTCATCGCATCAAAGGCAAGGCTGGCAGGATCCGATCCCTCGGGCGCGGTCAGGACCGGCACACCTGCACGGTCGCCCCAGACCTGCAACTGCTCCACTGCCGCGGCGCGGAAAGTGTCGCCTGCGGCGATCACCACCTTCTTGCCCGCGGCCTTGAACTGGCTGGCCAGCTTGCCGATTGTGGTGGTCTTGCCGGAGCCATTGACGCCCACCACCAGCACCACCTGCGGGCGTTTCTGGTAGATTGGCATCGGGCGGGCGACCGGTTCCATGATGCGGGCCACCTCTGCGGCCAGCAGCTCCTTGATCTCACGCGTCGAAAGCCGCTTGCCAAACCGGCCCTCGGCCATATTGGCAGTGACACGCAGCGCGGTATCGACCCCCATGTCGGCGGCAACCAGAAGATCCTCCAGCTGCTCCAGCATGTCGTCATCCAGCGCGCGGCGCGGCTCATCCGCCTTACCGCGCCCTATCAGACGCCCCAAAAGCCCAGGCGCTGCCGGAACCGGGTCCTGGGTCGGCGCGGGCATCGGCTTCATCGCCGGTTTCGCCATCGGCTCTGCTGTGCGGGCGGTCTGTTCGGGTGTCTCTGCGGGGATCTCGGACGGCGCTTCAGACGGCACCTCCACTGGCGGCGCCTCTGGTGCCTCAACAGGCTGTTCAGACGGCACCTCGACAGGCGGTGCGGATGGCGGCACCTCGGGCGTCTTCTCCGGTGCGGGCTGTTGTGCGGCCGCGCCCTCTTCGACGATGGCATCAAGCCCTTCCTCAAGCTTGTTCGACGACTTGAACAGCCGGTCCTTCAGTTTTGAGAAAAACGCCATGTCGGTCTCCGCATATTGGGTCTGTGCGAGTTGTCACGCGGACACCTAATGCGGTTTTGCGGCAAGTGCAAAGCACCTCGGCGCGCCGACCGCCACAAAACCGATGCAAGAGCAGGCCTAAGCCGCTACAGAAACGCCAGCAGAAACCCCGCCTGCGCCCCCCAGTAGAGCGGCCAGACCGCATAGGGCGTGAACCGCCGCGCCGGGTGATCCTCGGCCAGCACAAAGGTTTCAAAGGCCAGAACGATATCGGACGCCATGAAGGCGAGCGCCGCAGGCAGTACCAGCGCCAGCCCTTGCAGACTGCCCCCCAGCGGCAGGGTCAGGGCTGCCAGCCCCATGCTAATGATGATCGGTACATAGGCCAGCACCGGAGCTTTCAGGGCACCGGCACGCGGCGCCAGCAATCGCGCCATGGCGATGCCCGCCAGCGCCAGCACCACAACGCCGATCAACTGCGGCATCTGCAATAGCCGCGCGGCCTCGCTGCTGTCCTGACCGAGGAACAGAAACACATAGACCAGATGCCCCGCTGCAAAGGCCCCGACCCCGGCCATGAAGGCGCCTTCGCCATCCCGCGACAGGCAGAAATCGCCAATGGCACAAAGCCCAAGCGCGAGGGTCAGCAGCACTGGCCCACCGCCAAGCCAGGCGGCAATCGCCAGCAGCAGCACCGCCAGGGTCTTGGTCGCGCTGCGCAGCACGCTGGTCGGCCGCGCCGTCAGCCCCAGATACACAAGCGCAAATAGCGCCGCCGCGCCGATCAACGCATCCCCCATAGGGCTGTTTCCCAATTCCGACATCCCACTCTCTCCCCTCGCTCTGGCCAATGACCTCAGCCGCACCGATCTGCACCAATCTGCACCGGGCAACCACCTGAGGCTGCGGCTTATTTCCACACCGATGTTGCCCAGCACACCGGCCCCGGTCAAAGGTGACGCCGCGCAACCCTGCGCCCGCGCCGCCCTGCCCGAGGCATCGCGCGATTCTGCCTGTCATCGCCCCCGCTGCGGAAACAATGGTCAGGGCGATACGGCTCTGGCACAGTCGATCCATGCGAATGCTCTGTCTGATTCTCTCGGCGATCCTGTTGAGCAGCGCCCTGCAGGGCCGTCCGGCCGCCGCCGGTGCGCCTCTGACAGCGGATCAGTTCGACCGCTACACCCAGGGCCGCACCCTGTTCTACGGTTTTGATGGCGTGCCCTATGGGGTTGAGCGCTATCTGCCCAACCGCCGGGTGATATGGTCGTTTCTGGATGGCCGCTGCCAGAACGGCGAATGGTATCCGCAGGCCGATCAGATCTGTTTTGTCTACGACGAGATCGGCACGCCGCAATGCTGGCAGTTTTCATTTGGCGACAACGGGTTAATTGCCCAGTTCGAAGGCGACCCGGAGGCAACCGAGCTTTACGAGGCGGAGGAGCTGGGTCAGGAGATGCTCTGCCTCGGCCCGGACGTCGGCGTCTGAGCGCGTGCCAGAGGCCGGCTCAGAACAGGGAGCCTTGATCCCCCGGGCCTGATGTGTCGCGCTTCTGGCTGGTCGATTTGGACCGGTCGTCCGCCGATGGCGCAACGGCGACCGCATCGGATTTGACGACAGAGGCTGCTTCGCCGCCTGCGGTCGTTGTTGCGGTCGTTGTCACGGTTGGGGTCACCTCGATCTCGGCGTCGGCAAATTCGATATGAAGCCGCGCCTGCGATGCCGCCTCTGCGGCGCGGGTGATCACCGTCTCACCGCTGCGCACCACCGCATAGCCGCGCCGCAGCGTGGCCTTGTAACTCAGAATATCCAGCTGACGCCCGGTTGCCTCCAGCCGTTGGCGCTGCCGGTCCAACCGCTGTGCCTGCACGGTATCGAGCCGCTGGGCCAGCTGGCCGAGGCGGTCCTGCTGACGCGCTAGATCCTGCCGGATCGGGCGCAGGCTTAACCTTGAAGAGAGGTTGCGCAGCCGGTCGCCACGGGTGCTGACCAATTGGCGCAGGGTGCTGGGACGCAGCGCAGCTGCCGCCTCACTCAGCCGCAGGCGGCGACGCTCAACCCCCCGGATCAGCGCATCGGGCAATTTGTCCCCCCACAGATCCAGCCGCTGACGCGGGGTTTCCAGCAATGTGTCGGGTTTGGGCAGCGCGCGGGCCAGATCATTGAGCCGCTGGCGCCGCTGCTGCACTGCCAGACCAGCAGACCGCACCAGCCGCGCGCCCTGATTTTCGGTCCAGCCCGTCAGCTCCAGCCGCACCGGCACCGCCAGCTCCGCCGCCGCCGTCGGTGTCGGCGCCCGGCGGTCGGACACAAAATCAATCAGCGTGGTATCCGTCTCATGCCCCACGGCAGAGATCAGCGGAATCTGCGAGGCTGCGGCGGCGCGGGCGACGATTTCTTCGTTGAACCCCCAGAGATCCTCGATCGAGCCACCACCCCGGGCCACGATGATCAGATCGGGCCGCGGCAGCGCGCCGCCCGGTGTCAGCCGGTTGAAGCCGTCGATGGCGCGGGCCACCTCCGGTGCGCAGGCCTTGCCCTGCACGGCGACCGGCCAGACCAGCACCTTGCGCGGGAAGCGGTCGCGCAGCCGGTGCAGGATATCGCGGATCACCGCACCCGATGGCGACGTGACCACGCCGATGATCTGTGGCAGATAGGGCAGCGGCTTCTTGCGTTCCGGCGCAAACAGCCCCTCGGCCTCCAGCTGCATCTTGCGCTTTTCCAAGAGCGCCATCAGCGCTCCCTGCCCGGCAACCGCCACCTCGTCGACGTTCATGTTGTACTTGGACTGCCCGCCAAAGGCCGTCAGCCGACCGGTGACCACGACCTCCAGCCCCTCCTCCGGCACCACCGAAAGGCTGGAAATCTGCCCCTTCCAAGTGGTGCAGGCCAGCACCGAGCGGTCGTCCTTGATGTCATAGTAAAGATGCCCGGACCGCGCCTTGAATACCCGGCCCACCTCGCCGCGCACCCGGATCCGCCCGAAAGTGCCCTCCAGCGTGCGTTTCACCTCGCCGGAGATTTCCGAAACGGTGAATTCGGGGGCATTCTGCCCGGGCCGGTCAGCCGGGGTGGGATCGTCAAACAGGTCGGACATCGGCGGGCTGCTCTCCTGCGTCACAGGTGGTTCTTGTTTTGAAGTCGCGCGCAGCATAGAACCCGCCGCAAGCAAGGCAAGCCCCGGCAACCGCCGACGGCGCCATTGGTGCAGGCAGATCGGAGAACACGGACATGAACATCCTTATCCTCGGCAGTGGCGGGCGGGAACATGCGCTCGCCTGGGCGGTGATGCAGAACCCCAAATGTGACAAGCTGATCGTGGCACCGGGCAACGCGGGCATCGCCCAGATCGCCGATTGCGCCACCTTTGATATCGAGGACGGCGGCACCGTGGTGAGCTTTGCCGAGGAAAACGCCATCGACTTCGTCATCGTCGGGCCCGAGGCACCGCTGGCCGCAGGTGTTGCCGACCGGCTGCGCGAGGCGGGCCTTCTGGTGTTCGGCCCCTCCGAGGCCGCCGCAAAACTGGAAGCCTCCAAAAGCTTCACCAAGGAAATCTGCGACGCGGCAAACGCCCCGACCGCAGGCTACGGCCATTTCACCGACGCGGACGCCGCCAAGGCGCATGTGCGCGAGCACGGCGTGCCGACAGTGGTAAAGGCCGACGGTCTGGCCGCAGGCAAAGGCGTCATCATCGCGATGACCGAGGACGAGGCAATGGCCGCCATCGACGACATGTTCGGCGGCGTCTTCGGCGGTGCCGGCGCCGAGGTGGTGATCGAGGAGTTCATGGAAGGCGAAGAGGCCTCCCTCTTTGTGCTGGTGGATGGCGAGGACGTGCTGGCAATCGGCTCCGCGCAGGACCACAAGCGCGTCGGCGAAGGCGACACCGGCCTCAATACCGGCGGCATGGGCGCCTACTCCCCCGCACCGGTGCTGTCGGCTGAGGTCGAGGCAAAGGCGATGGAAGAGATCGTGAAGCCCACCATGCGGGTGATGGCGGAACGCGGGATGCCCTATCAGGGCGTGCTCTATGCGGGTCTGATGATCAAGGACGGACAGCCGCGGCTGGTGGAATACAACGTCCGCTTCGGCGACCCGGAATGCCAGGTGCTGATGATGCGCCTCGGCGCCCAGGCGCTGGACCTGATGCAGGCCGCCGCCGAGGGCCGCCTGGGTGACGCGCAGGTAAACTGGGCCGATGACCATGCGATCACCGTGGTGATGGCGGCAGAGGGCTATCCCGGGTCTTACGAAAAATTCACCGAGATCAAAGGCCTGGACGCGCTGCCCGAAGACAGCAGCAATATGGTGTTCCATGCGGGCACCAAGGAGCAGGACGGCAAGGTGCTCGCCGTTGGCGGCCGGGTGCTGAACGTGACCGCCCGTGGCGCTTCACTGCAAGAAGCCCGCGACCGCGCCTATGCGATGGTGGAGGGTGTCAGCTGGCCGCAGGGCTTCTTCCGCCGCGACATCGGCTGGCGCGCGCTGAAGTAAGACCGGTCGAGCAGGCACTCCCGTCTGTTTCAGAACCATCACAGATGGCTCAACACAGTTGGGCATGGCCGGGCGCTGCTGCGCCCGGCGGCGCAAGCGGCAAGCCCCGACGCCCAGTGAGGATACCGCACACCGGGCTGTCCAGACCCGCCCGGTCGAATCCGACAGGACACCGCGCAAACTCCCCCCAGTCTGACGTTTTCGGCCACGTGCAGCGGTGGGGCGGGCCCTAGGTTGCAGGCGCGCCAAGGCGAGCCTCCCCTTTCGGGACCGGCACTCTCAGTTCCCGGTCTCGGATCCCCCGTCAGGCAGCTGCGCAATTGCCCTAGTCCCGCCTTTGAGCGAAGCGGAGTCCACTTTCGATGATCCTACGCGACAAACCCGGCCTGATGCAGCTGCTGTTTGCGCTGCGCGGCTCTGTCCTGCCCCGCATACTGCCCCGTATCCTCGGCCTCTCCGCCCTGTCGGCGCTGGTGCTGTGGATTGACGCCGATATCACCCGCCTGCCCCATACCAATGCCGCGCCTTTTGCGGTCTTTGGCATCGCGCTCTCGCTGTTTCTTGGGTTTCGCAACAATGCCGCCTATGACCGCTGGTGGGAAGGTCGCAAGCTCTGGGGACAGCTGGTCGCGGACCTGCGCAGCCTCAGCCGTGAGGTGGACCTGTTTGTTGCCGACCCGCAGAGCCGACGCCGGATCCTGCGGCTGGCCCTTGCGTTTTTGCATCTGCACCGCATCAACCTGCGCAAAGAACGCGACACCAGCGCCGCAACCCGCTGGGCAGGCGACGATTTCACCACCGCGCCACATCCGCCCTGCGCAGCGCTCGACGCCCTTGCCGCGACGCTGGCCACAGCCGCCGACGATGGGTTTGCCCGCAAGGCGCTGGCCGAACGCACCGCCAGCATGGCGCTGGCTCAGGCGGGCTGCGAACGCATTGCCACCACGCCGCTGCCCTATGTTTATTCACTGCTGGTGTTTCGCACGACCTACCTCTATTGCCTGCTGCTGCCCTTTGCGCTGATCGACAGCGCGGGCTGGCTGACACCAATTTTCGTCGGCATTGTCGCCTATGTCTTCTTCGGCCTTGCAGAGGTGACCGAGGAGCTATCTCATCCCTTTGGCGAAACGGTGAACGGCCTGCCGCTGGATGCCATCTGCCGGACCGTTGAACGCAGCCTGGCCCCAAAGCTGGGCGAGGAGGTACCGCCACCGCTGCAACCGATCGACTATTACCTCTCCTGACACCCCGACAGGATCAGCATGCCGGCTGGCAAGCACCTGTTTTCACGCTGCCTTCACTCCGCTAAGATCCTTGTAACAGCGACCGCCCCCGCTCCCGAAGGCTCAGCCCTGCCGCGCAGCTGCGGTCGCCGCGACAGGCAGGACATATGCAGGAACAGCAGGACCAGATGACGGCCAATAGCCAGCAGCCCCGCCCCGGCCTCGACGTCGGCACAGCGCCCATGGGCGATCCCGGCGCCGAGACGCTCGACCAGCTCTTTGCCACCCGTGACCTGATGCAGCTCGCCTATGATTTCCTGCCGGTGGGGATCGTTGTCACCGAAAACCGGGTCCTGCGCGACTGCAACCGGCGGTTCTGCGAGATGTTCGGCTACACCCGGCTGGACCTGCTCGATCAGCTCTTTGCCTTTCTCTACCCATCGCAGGAAGAATTTCTCAACCTGCGCAACCGGGGAAATGAGACTTTGGGAGCCGGCGCGCCCTATTGGGACGAACGGGTGATGCGGCGCAAGGACGGCAGCCTGTTCTGGGTCCGGGTCCGTGGCCATAGCTTCACACCGCAGGAGCCGCTGGCACGCGCGGTCTGGAGCTTTGCCGATCTGTCCCGATCCCGGCCCTATCAGCCCCTGACCCGGCGCGAACGCGAGGTCTATTCGCTGCTGTGCGAAGGCAAGACCAGCAAGGAAATCGCCCGAAGTCTGGAGCTGAGCTACCGCACCGTCGAGGTTCATCGCGCCCGGCTGTTGAAGAAGGTCGGCGCCAGCAATACCGCCGCGCTTTTCTCCTCTCTGGGTGACATCGACGGCGCCCATGTGGTGGGCACGCCCAGCCCGTGACCGCGTGAAATGCGCTCGCAATCGCGCCGGGGCCCGCAAGATCCAACCGCTGTCACGGGCTGGGTGTGGGTTGCTCCACCATAGCCCTCCCCGGTTTCGGTTCCGGTTCAGGTTCCGGTTCCGGTTCCGGTTCCGGTTCCGGCAAAGATCGCGCCTCATGCTGCCGAAGTCGATCACGGGGCCGAGCGTCGGCACAGATTCCGCAGGCGGG
This sequence comes from Phaeobacter sp. A36a-5a, assembly GCF_037911135.1. Taxonomy (NCBI): domain Bacteria; kingdom Pseudomonadati; phylum Pseudomonadota; class Alphaproteobacteria; order Rhodobacterales; family Roseobacteraceae; genus Phaeobacter; species Phaeobacter bryozoorum. The sequence goes on from NZ_JBBLYU010000001.1 coordinate 2,109,428, forward strand.
GCCGATCAGATCAGCCCGCGTCCCTGATCGTACCGGGTAAGGCGCCAATGTCACGAAGGGTGACCGCAGGGGCCGACGCTGGCCCGGCACCTTTGTCGCAATGCCCGCGCGCTATCGGAACAGCGTGAAGACCGGATCGCTGAAGCCGCTCGACGCCAGATCACTGTTCAGCCCGCTCAGCAGCAGGAAGCGGTTTCTGAACTCGTCCAGCTTGTCAGGCTTCAGAAGATCCGCCGGATGGCTGGTGCCAAAAGACGACTGCGCACGTTCTTTCATTTCATCAACCTGGCGATCCACGTTCAGCTGGCCAAAGCTGGATGGCAGGCCCAATGCCGTCTCAAACACCGCTTTCAGCGGCGGTGAGCCGATGATGCCGAACCAATGGGCATCTTCGCTGCCACCGGCATCCGCGATCGCTTGCAGCTCGCGCTCCAAGGCAAGGGCAAGACGCATGTTCGGGTCACTCTCCCCGATGGCGGCCTCAAAATTCCGATCATTGTATAGACCCGCGATCTCCTCAGCGAAACCAGCGGGATAGGTGCGGTCATTGGTACCGGGGTTAAAAGCAAAGGCATGCGCCATGGCCTTCAGATTCGGATCCCGGTGCAGGTTTGCATAAGAAATTTCGGAGGACAGATCCGATTCAAAAGCCCTGATCATCACGTCAAAATCAAGTTCCCGCTCACTGATGTTGAACACATCCAGCCCCGCCTCAAAGGCATCGAAATCAAATACGAACCGCCGTGGCAGCTCATAGTTCTCCAATTTGCCGTCGACCTCATCGGCCAGCACCTTCATCCGGCTTGGCGCGGTGGGCCATTCGTTCTGAAACGCCTCGGCAAAATTATAGAACGCAAGATTTCCGGGCTGATTCACAAAAGAGCTTGGGTCCGAGAGATCGGACTCCAGCACATCACGCAGATAATCCTCGCCTGGGTTGCTCAGGTAGAACTGCTCCAGCGCATCCGCGAGCAGTTCAGGCTGAGACAGCAGCTCGTCGGGGCTGGTGAAACTGTTAATATCGGGGATCCCGAAACCAAAGGCGCGCGACATCGCCAGATAGCGCGGGTCCTCCTGCTGGTTGACGGGCGATTCCGGATCATAGGGGTTTGATTCCAGCATCCGCTTGAGGAAGATCGAGTTGGTATATTCCAGATCGAAACTGTCCACGACTGCCTTCAGCAGATCCTCATTGGCCAGCAGCTCATCCGCATTGGCCGGACCATTGCCATCGTTCACGGCGAGGAATTCGCCCACCAGCGCCTCCATGCTGGTGCTGTAATCCGGCGGCCGGTTGAATTCGAACGCCTTGGCAAAATCCGCCAGTTTCGTATCGCTCAGCCGGTTCACAAAAGAGTTCGGATCGGTGGTATCGGATTCCAGGACCCGCATCAGAAAGAACTCGTTACCGGCGTATTTCTTCAGGCCAAAGTCATCCAGAGCCTGATTGAGCAGGGTCTGGTTCGACAGTAGATCCTCCGGGCTGGCGACAGTCACATAGGGTTTTTCTATGCTTGTGCTCGGCAGCTGCGGGCCGCTCTCACTGCCAAAGCCAAAGGTCTGCGCAAGACCAAGATAGCGGCTGTCGTTCAGCCGGTTGGCAAAAGAGGTGGGCTCAGACAGATCTGATTCCAGCACCTTCTTGATGAAGGCGCGGTTGTTGATGTCCTCTTCCAGACCAAAGGCGCCCAGGGCAACCTTCAGCACATTATAGTCGCCGAGCAGCTGATCGGCAGTCTGGATATTGTCGATTTTCCGCGTGAAGTCCTGCACCGCGCGATCAATGATCGGCGATTTTTCAAAAATCTCCTGCTGCTGGGCGCGGGTTCGGTCCAGAAAATTCCATCCGGCGATACCGGTTCCCAGCACATAGGGTGAAAAGGTCACGCGCCTGTCTCCTGCTTGCAAACGGGTTCCGCCACCGGCTGCGACAGCGCAATCCGGGGGGTGTCTTTATCAAGAGAATACGCGCAAAGTGGTGAACAAATCTGCAACGCAGGGGCGCACTGCGGCAACAGCCGGCAAGAAAATAAACCCAACTTTACCGAAGCGGCGCCGAGCATCTGCCGCCTGCCCGCTCAGTCGGCCTGAACCGGCCCCTCGCACCGCAGCGCCGCCGCCAGACCCGTCGCAGGCGAATATGCACCAATTTCCCGGCTGATCACGCGACCTGCCACAAGGGTGCTGACCATGATCCGGCTCCATCCGGCGTCCACAGTCAGCAGCTGCGGGCCATCACCGCAGTCCCGCAGCCCCGACGTGATGAAACCCTCCCCGATGCGATGGTTCGTCAGCCCGGACCGCTGTGCGACGTGATGCAGCGCACCGTCGCGATAGCGCCAGATCCGTAGGGTTTTCGCCAGATGAGGACGGTCGATATAGGCGATCTCGATATGGCCGTCGCCATCCAGATCAGCCGCCGCGATCGGGGCCAGCCAGCGAAATCTCGTGCCGATATGCGGCGTCGCTGCCATCTTGCGCAGCGCCCCGTCATGCAGACCGTAGATCGCCAGCTGCGCGCCCCTGACCGGATCGCTTTCGACCACCACCACCTCCGGCAGCGCATCGCCCGTCACATCCCAGAGCCGTGGCGCCAGGTCCTCGAAGACCGCGCCAGCGACAGGCAGGGCCACACGATGGCCGGTGCCTCTGCTGTCCTGCACCACCAGGGCCGAATACTCGATGTGATCGCCCAGCACCCCATGCGGATAATGCGCGGTGGGTGCGGCGAATTCAGCACTCGTCAGCCGGAGCGGATCCTGCGCCGCCGCAGCCGAAACCATTGCGGACAGCAGCCCGCCTGCACAGATCGCCCGCGCCAATACGCCAGGAATGGCAGGGCCCGCCCCGGACCCCGCCCGCCACGGGCGCAGCGCCTGACCTGCGCGGCGTCGAGACAGGGGCCAGGCGCGCCACAGATGACGCCGCGCCTGCGGCCCCAGCCGCATCAGATCTGTTTTTCGGGCATATGCACCACGAGACCGTTCAGATCATCCGTCACCTTGATCTGGCAGGTCAGACGCGAGCGCGCGGGATCCGGCTCATAGGCGAAATCCAGCATATCCTCTTCCATGTCGTCCTTGGCGGGGAGCTTCTCAACCCAGGCGGCATCGACGTAGACATGGCAGGTCGAACAGGCGCAGGCGCCGCCGCAATCCGCTTCGATCCCGGGAATATTGTTGTCGCGCGCGCCTTCCATCACGGTCAGGCCATTGGCCACATCCACAACATGTTCGGCACCATTGTGTTCGACATAAGTGATCTTTGCCATCGTCAGCTGCATCCTTTTTCGCGTTGCGTCCGAGGTTGTAGCCAACCGCTGGCCACCGCGCCAGTCAGAAACCACCCGCGGGGCAAAACTCCTGCGCCGCGTTGCACCAGGCCCCCGCCCTCCCTGCGTCCTCCCCCTGTGGGTTGGTTGCCGGTCACGCGCCTTAGCTGAGCCATCAGAGCATAGCACACCAACAGGCCCGGCGATAACGGGGCTTTGCGCTGGGGCGCGAACTGCGGTAGCCTAGCCCCGGATGCGCTCCGACGCGGGGCCATCCCGGCATCACGGCTGCCGGTATTTCGACACAGGTGTTTCGACACGGGGACTTTGTTCATGTCTGACCTCTTGCGCCCGCACGGGCCCTGGCTGGGGCAGGCCTTTTTGCGGCATATCTGCCGAGGCACAGTCCTGCCGGCCACGGCGGGGCTGGTGGTGCTGATTGCGGCCTGTACCGCGCCACAGACCGGTGGCAGCAGCCTGCAGGTGTCGCGCAATGCTCCCGCCGCCCCGCCCGGCGCTGCCCCCGGCAGCTGCTGGGGCACCCATACCACACCCGCCGTGATCGAAACCGTGACCGTGCAGGTGATGACCCGACCTGCCAGAACCGCCGCCGACGGGCAGGTGCTGGAACCGGCGCGGTTTCGCCGCGAGACCCGACAGGACATCGTGCGCCCGCGCCGCGAAAGCTGGTTTGAAACCCCCTGCCCGGTGGATATGACGCCGCAATTCGTCGGCTCGGTCCAGCGCGCCCTGGCGGTGCGTGGCCTCTACCAAGGCCAGATCACCGGCATCCTGGATCGCGACACCCGCGCCGCCGTGCGCAAATTTCAGGAACGCGACGGGTTTGACAATGACCAGCTGTCACTGGTCAGCGCCCGCAGACTGGGGTTGGTAGCCGTTGAGAACTGATCCCCGCCCCGCCCCGTCCCCTAGCACCGAAGGTCTGACATGAGCCCATCGCCAGCCACCGGTGCCCTGCACAGTTCGGGCAGCTCCTCCGGCAACAGCACCGGTCGCGCGGCCTCCTCGGCCCGCCGCAAATGGCTGTTGCCCGACCGCGGGTTCCTCTCTGGTGCCTCCGACCGGTTGCTGGAAATGCTTGACAGCCAGGCCAGTGAAGTCCTCCTGCAGGCTGGCGAAGAACTGTTTGAACAGGGGGATGAGGGCGACGCGCTCTATGCCATCGTCAGTGGCGCGATTGAATTCTCCACCCTGTCCTCTGCCGGGCGCAAACTGTCGCTGGACATCATGCGCCCCGGTGCCGTCTTCGGTGAGATCGCCCTGTTTGACCCCGGCCCCCGCACCGCGACCGCAACCGCGCTGGAGCCCAGCCGCCTGCGCCGACTGCGCAGCGGCGACGTGCTCGCCAAGCTGCAACACCATCCCTCGCTCGCCGGAGATCTGCTGCGCCTCGCTGGTCAGCGGATGCGCTGGATGAACACGCAATACAGCGAACAGGTGTTTCTGCCGATGCCGGTGCGGCTGGCGCGCAAACTGCTGTATCTCACCACCGAAGGCGGCGACGGGCGGTTGTCGCTGTCGCAGAGCGAGCTGGCTGAATTTGTCGGCGCCACCCGCGAGGCGGTGTCCAAAACCCTGTCGCAGTGGAAACGCAGCGATGTGATCGATATCAGCCGTGGCGGTCTTACCATCCGCGACCGGGCTGCGCTGCGGCTGCTGTCGGACCCCGACATCGGCTGACAAAGCCGCAGGCTCGGATCTCCGCAGGCCCCGGATCCTCCCGCCGCACCTTTTCCCAAAGACTGCCCTCGCCAGCCGGGAAGCGCACCGCGCGAGATCGGCAATCGGATAAATCTTAATCCATTGTGAACTGGGTTACAGACCAGACCGCTCCGGGCAGGGCATGGTCACGACAGGTTGCCGTTATCCGTTCCATCCCAACGGCATCCTGTCCCATCAAGAGCCATGTGTCACGGCACATGGCTCGACGGGACCCAGGGACATCCGCCGGGCGCAACCGGGGACCAATGCGCCATCTGGGGCGGCGGATATCTACGAACAGCTTGTTGGATCGAACAGAAGGTGCCTGGGGGGTGCCTGGGGTTATTGGACCCATGTGCAGACGCCTCCCGTCGGCGTGAGTCCGTGACACGCCGGACCTGTGGGCCGGGGGCAATTTCGCCACCCTGTGATGATCCACGCAAAAGGGCCGAGCATCCCTGCCCGGCCCTTTTGTTATTGTATCTGCTTGTTGTGGTATCTGCCTTACGCGCACGTCAGGTGCCTGTCTGCGGCCTGTCTGTGGCAGGTGACCGGTCAGATCGGGCCGCCCACCGACGGGCGGCCCTTGACGGATCACTCCGACAGGTTCAGCGCCACGAACCGCGGCTCACCGGCACGGCGCACCAGCAAGAGCAGCGACTTGCGACCGGCTTCCTTGGCTTCGTCGATACGCGCTTCCAGCTCACTGATCGAGGTCAGTTTCTGCTGGCCCGCCTCGGTGATCAGATCGCCGGCACGCATGCCTTTTTCCCAGGCTTCCGAACTTTCATCCACCGAGGTGATCACCAGACCATCCATGCCATCGGGCACGTTCAGCTCGCTGCGCTGCTCATCGCTCAGACGGCTGACGGTCAGACCCAGCAGCTGTTTCTCCGCCATATCCGGCGCGCTGTCATCACCAGCGGCAGGCGTGCTCTGGCGCTGCGCATCTTCGCGACGGCCAAGGGTCACCCGCAGGGTTTCGGTCTTGCCTTCGCGGAATACCCGCACCCGCACGGCTTTGCCGACTTCGGTATTGCCGACCTGACGCACCAGACCGCGGGTGTCCTTCACATCGACCCCGTCAAAGGACAGGATGACATCACCCGCCAACAGGCCGGCCTCTTTCGCCGGGCCTTCCGGCACATCGGTCACCAGCGCGCCCTTGGCACTGTCCAGACCCATTGCCTCGGCCACATCGGTGGTCACATCCTGGATGCGCACGCCCAGCCAGCCGCGGCGGGTTTCGCCGAACTCTTTCAGCTGGTTCACCACCTTGCTGACCACATTGGAAGCCATCGAGAAACCGATCCCAATCGAGCCGCCGTTGGGCGACAGGATCGCCGTGTTCACACCGACGACCTGACCATCCATGTTGAACAGCGGTCCGCCGGAGTTGCCCCGGTTGATCGCCGCATCGGTCTGGATGTAGTCGTCATAAGACCCCGACAGCTCGCGGTTGCGCGCCGACACGATCCCGGCAGACAGCGAGAAGCCCTGCCCCAGCGGGTTGCCCATCGCGACAACCCAGTCGCCAACGCGGGCCAGATCGCTGTCGCCAAATTTGACAAAGGTCAGCGGCATCGGCGCATCGACCTTCAACAGCGCGATATCGGTGTTGGGATCAGTGCCGACCACCTTTGCGGGCAGCGGCTGCGACGGCTGGCCTTCACCGGGGAAGAATTCGATCTCGATCTCATCGGCTTCTTCGATCACGTGGTTGTTGGTGACGATATAGCCATCTTCAGAAATCACAAACCCCGATCCCAGCGCCGAAGAGCGGCGCGGACGGTCGCCCTGATCGCCGTTGCGGTCCTGGAACTCGCGAAAGAAATCCTCAAAAGGTGAGCCCTCGGGCACGATGCCCTGCGGACCGGTGCGTCCCTCAACAACAGTTGTCGTGGTGATATTCACCACCGCCCGGCTCACCTTGTCGGCCAGCGGGGCCAGGCTTTCAGGCCGGGCCTGGGCGATGGCCACCTGCGCCAGCACCATCAGGGTGCTGATCATGGCCAGCCAGAGCAGGCGCCACTGCGTCGCCTGCCGCGCGGGGGCGCGGGCAAGGGCGCGGGCGCCGCTGATTGTGTTGTTCTTTGCCTGTGGCTGCACGAAACTACTCCTTAGTTGTCGCCATATTCCATATCCAGCGGCGGGCCTGGGCGGGTGGGCGCCTCTGGATCCGCTGCGGGTCATGGGCGTTAATGTAGTCTTTCCAAGAACCGTCACAACGAATGTTGCACGTATTCAATTCGAAGTGAAACCCGGTGAGCTGCCGCCGGGGAAGCTTTTACAGAAAAGGGGCCAGCCTCACGGCCAGCCCCTGTTTGATGTCTCGTCAATCCACGCAAAGCTTCTGCGGGCCGATCATTGCTGCGCAGCCGCTGCCGGTTTGCCGCTTGAGGATTTCAGATAGTTGAAAAACTCATTGTTCGGCGACAGCACCATGGTGGAGTTCCCGGCCTGCAACGAGGTCGCATAGGCATTGAGCGAACGGTAGAATTCAAAGAACTCCGGGTCCGCGCCATAAGCCTGCGCAAAGATCGCGTTGCGTTCGGCGTCTGCTTCACCGCGGATGATCTCCGCTTCGCGCTGCGCATCTGAGACCAGCTCAACCACGGTCCGGTCAGCCTGCGCCCGGATCCGCTGGGCGGCCTCGTTACCACGGGCACGCTCATCGGTCGCTTCGCGCACACGCTCCGCCCGCATCCGCTCAAAGGTCGCGTCGAGGTTTTCGGTGGGCAGGTCGGTCCGCTTCAGCCGCACGTCGATGATGGTGATCCCCAATGAACGGGCATCGCTGATAGCCCCGTTGCGGATCCGCAGCATCAGCGCCGCCCGGTCCGAGGACAGGATGTCGTTTGAGCTGACAGAGCCGAGGATCTCACGGGTTTGCGCCCGCAGGATCGAGTCCAGCCTGTTTTCAGCCGTTGCGATACCACCGGCACCCACCGCCTGACGGAACCGGTTCACATCGGTGATCCGATAGCGGGCAAAGGCATCTACCACCAGACGGCGGTCATCCGACGGGGTGATTTCCAGCGGGTCGATATCCCGGCTCAGAATGCGGTCGTCATAACGCACCACTTCCTGGATCAGCGGGATCTTGAACGCCAGCCCCGGCTCTTCCTTGACCGAGACAACCCGGCCAAACTGCAGAACCAGCGCCTTTTCGCGCTCGTCGACGATGAACACCGACGACAGTGCCGTGATCGCCACAATCACCAGCGCGGGCAGCAAGAGAGTTGATTTACGCATCAGTTGCTTCCTCCACGGCGCAGTTCATTAAGCGGCAGATATGGCACCACGCCCTGTCCTTCGCCGGTTTGCTCATCCAGGATGATCTTGTCGACGCGGCTCAGCACCTTCTCCATGGTCTCGATATAAAGACGCTTGCGGGTCACATCCGGGGCCTTTTCATATTCGGTCAGAACCGCAGAGAAACGGCTGGCTTCACCCTGGGCTTCGTTCACGACACGTGCACGATACCCTTCGGCTTTCTCCAGCAGTTCCGCCGCCTGACCACGGGCCTCGGCCAGCGCGTTGTTGGCATAGGCATCCGCTTCGTTCTGGCGCCGGTCACGTTCCTGTTCAGCCGCCTGAACATCCCGGAACGCCGCGATCACCGATGCGGGCGGGTCGGCCTTGTCAAAGTTCACCCGGATGATGTTGATCCCACTGTCATAGTCATCCAGCGTGAACTGGATCAGGTCCTGCAAACGCGAGGCAATCGCGCCCCGGTCCCGGTTCAGGATCGGCGCCAGCTCGGACTGGGCGATAATCTCGCGCATTGCCGATTCCGACACCGCGCGGATCGTGGTGCGGGCATCGCGCAGGTTGAACAGGTATTTCGCCGGATCATTGATGTTCCAGACCACCTGAAAGTCGATATCGACGATGTTCTCGTCGCCGGTCAGCATCAGCCCTGCATCGGAGCTGATACCGCCACCGACGCCGATGTCTTCGGTCTGTTCACGGGTCACCGGCAGGATTTCCTTGGTCACCAGCGGCCAGGGCGCGAAGTTCAGGCCCGGCTGCCCGGTTGCGGAATACTCCCCAAGGAACAGCTCAACCGACTGTTCTTCCGGCTTCACCGTGTAAAAGCTGGCAAAAGCCCAGAAGCCAACCGCAGCCAGCGCGCCCAGCGCAAGGGTGCCCTTGGTCAGCTGCGGGCCACCGCCGCCGCCAGCACCACCGCGACCGCCGCCGCCGGTGCCACCACCGCGACCGCCCATCAGAACGCGCAGCTGCTCCTGGCCTTTCTTGACCAGCTCGTCGATCTCGGGGATCTGACCTTCATCAGGACGACGTCCGCCGCCCCGGTTGTCGTCACCGCCCTGGTTGTTGCCTCTGTTGCCTGAGCCGCCAGAAGAGCCGCCGCCCCCCCAGGGGCCACCATTATTGCCCGCCATATGTGTCCAATCCCTATCTTGCCGCCCATCGCGGCTTGGTGTTCTACCTGTGTGTTCTGCCTGAAAAATCAAGCCGTCCGCACCGGTGTCTTCATCGTGACCAGCTCTTCCGACATCGTCGGATGCACCGCCACGGTGCGATCAAAGTCTTCTTTTGTTGCGCCCATTTTTACGGCGATACCAGCCAGCTGGATCATTTCACCCGCACCGGGGGCGACAATATGACATCCCAGTACCTTGCGCGTCGCCTTGGAGACGATCAGCTTCATCAGCACCCGCTGCGCCCGCCCGGCAAAGGCCTGCTGCATCGGCTTGAAGGAGGTCGCATAGACCTCGATCTCCTCCTGCTCTGCCGCCGCTTCCTCGCTCAGCCCCACGGTGCCCATTTCCGGCTGGGTGAAGATCGCCGTCGGAATAAGGTCATGGTCCGGGCTGGTCGGATTGCCGTTGAACACCGTCTCGACAAAGGCCATGCCCTCGCGGATGGCGACCGGTGTCAGGTTCACCCGGTTGGTCACATCCCCCACCGCATAGATCGAGGGCACGCCAGTCTGGCTGTACTGGTCAACCACGATGGCGCCCGCGCGATCACGGGCAACGCCCAGATCCTCCAGGCCGAGGTTGTCGGCATTGGGGCTGCGTCCGGTGGCGAACATCACCTGATCGAACAGGTTCTCATCGCCATTGGTCGCTTTCACCCAGATCTTGTCGCCTTCTTTGCGCATCTCCAGCACATTGGTGCCCAGATGCAGATCAATACCGGACTGGCACATCTCTTCGGAGATCAGCCCGCGTGCCTCATCATCAAAGCCGCGCAGGATCTGCGCACCGCGATAATACTGCGTGGTCTTGACCCCCAGCCCGTTCATGATGCCGGCGAATTCGCAGGCGATATAGCCACCGCCGACAATCAGCATGGTTTCGGGCAGTTTCTCCAGATGGAAGATCTCATTCGAGGTGATCGCCAGCTCCGAGCCGGGGAACTCCGGCGTGATCGGCCAGCCACCGGTGGCAATCAGGATGTGTTTTGCCGTCTTGCGGGTGCCATCGGCCAGTTCGACCGTATGGGCATCCGCCAGTTTGGCACGCTGATCAAAGGTCTCGACCTCGTTGTTCTTCAGGATGTTCCGATAGATCCCTTCCAGCCGGTCCAGCTCGGCGTGCAGTTTGGTCTTGAACCGATCCCAGTCAAAGCTGCCGGGCGACAGATCCCAGCCATAGGCCTGCGCGTCCTCGACCATCCCTGCGTATTCGCTGGCAAACACCATCAGCTTCTTCGGCACACAGCCCCGGATCACACAGGTGCCGCCGTAACGGTCTTCCTCGGCCAGCGCCACCTTCACGCCCTGCTGCGCAGCCACCCGCGCCGCACGCACCCCACCGGAGCCTCCGCCGATAACAAAGAGATCGTAATCAAAGCTCATATAAGTCGCCCTTCTCATATCTTGCGCGAGGTATCCCATAGCGCAGAGGTAATTGCCAGTCTCGCAGGTGGGGACACTGCGCCCTGATTGTTATGCCCAGGGGCGGTTTAGTCGCGAAACCGTGAAAAGCGCGTGAAGAGACCGAGACGCTTGTGACAAAGCAGTCTAATCTACAACCGCCTTGCCGTAAGACGAGGACCAATCCGGCCAATACGAGGCGAACGCAGCCTGAAACCGCCGTGTTTCAATTGTATCAGCGTTTTCCGATGGGCATCGAAGTTTGGTCAATGAGCCGTCTTCAGCGCGCACGAGAATCGACGCATACCGGTATCGCCGAAAGGGCACGAGACGCAGATCCGATGGCTTTTCCTGAACAGCGACAACTCTCGACCAAGGGATCCTAGCGGAGGATGAGCAGAGGCCTGTGCGTGTCGTAATTCCCTTTGCAGAGACCTCTGCCCAGCTGAGAGGGATCCCATCCCACAGAAAGCACAAAAGCGTCAGCAAATACAGATAGGTCAACGGCGCTAGGTAAGGGACCTCGAAATCGGGCTGATCCAGCACCCACCAATTGTTTTTCTGCGACACCGAAGCGATGAGCAGTGCAAGCGAGAACACAAGGAACGGTGTTGCCGGGACACGCAGCCTCACCGACAGGGAAACCGGCCGGTCCCACGTCTCAGGATCGGCAGCCGATATGTTAGATGTGGTTTGCATGTCGGTGGTCGTCATATGGTTCCAGATATCGCGGTGGCCGACAAAAGCCCAGCCGTCTGGCCCTATCCGTTGCACCTCAATCCATCAGATCCGTGAACAGATTCTCGGTCTCGACAAAATCCAGCCGGTCGATTTCCACCGTACCCTCATTGATGTCGCGCACCTCGACCCTGCCATCGCCATAGCCGACCACCACGGTGTCACAGATATCGACGAACAGCCCGTTCTCGACCACGCCGGGGATCTGGTTCAGCACCAGCGCCATCTGCCGCACATTGCCGATCCGGTTGAGATGCAGATCCAGAATATGGTTGCCCTCATCGGTCACCAGCGCCGCATCGCCGTTCATCCGCAGCGTTGTCTTGCGGCCCATCACGTCCATCGCCACCAGTGTCTCCTCCAGCAGCGCCTGCGTGGTCTGCCAGCCAAAGGGGATCACCTCCACCGGCAAGGGAAAGGCGCCGAGCGTCTCGACTTCCTTGGCCTTGTCGGCGATCACCACCATCCGGTCCGAAGCAGTGGCGACGATCTTTTCCTGCAACAGCGCACCGCCGCCCCCCTTGATCAAGTTCAGATCGCGGTCGAACTCATCAGCGCCGTCAATGGTCAGATCCAGCCATTTCGCCTCATCCAGCGAGACCACCTCGATGCCCACTTCCAGCGCCAGCTCCGCCGTACGGCGCGAGGTCGGCACACCCTTGATCCGCAGCCCGTCGGTCTGCACCATCTCACCCAGACAACGCACCAGCCAGGCCGCCGTCGACCCGGTCCCGAGCCCAACCCGCATCCCGTCCTCGACCATCTCCGCTGCCCGTTTGGCGGCAACGAACTTGGCCTTGTCGATAGGCGATAGTTCTCCTGTCATGGCAGCATCTCCCTGAAGCTATCTTCTGGTGGTATAAGCCTAATCCGCCCCCGGCGCGAGAGGCCAGCGCCCGCGCGCACGTTTTCGCAACACGGGCATAAAATGCAGTACCAAAATACGGGCAGAAAAACGGGCACGATACCCGGCAGGATATTTGGCCAGATAATCGCGGCAGGTCAGCGCGATGTGCTCAGGATCTCGGCAAGCGTCGCGTAATCCTGCCGGTAGTCGAAGGATCCGAACTGCCCGCCGATCCGTACCGCCAGATAGAACAGTACACTCAACAGCAGGGCCGTCGGCACCGTCACCAGCGCCAGGGGCCAGCGCTGTGTCACCGCGTCATGCAGCATCGCGACAAAGAACTTCCAGTCGCAGCGCGCCCGGTCCCAGCGATCACCGCCCACCGCATAGCCGAAATCATGGTGCCGCCAGCTGGCATCGCAGAAGAACCAGCTTGCGGTGTCGGTAATCAGCGCCCGCAGGCGATCCGGCAGCCAATAGGGGCCAACCCCATTGCCGAACCGCAGTTTCTGGGCCTCTGTCAGGTCATCAAAAGAAGGGCGCGACATCCGCTCTCACCTGTTTATCCTTGCAGCCAATTCCGCATATTGCGCCGCACAGTAGGATCACGGATATCGGGAATTCAACCGTCCGGCGCATCATTCGCGCCGCCACCTGTGCCAGCTTCTGCGCAAACTGCGTGTTTCCTATTGGAAACGTCGGAAACGGGCGTTACCCATGGCGGCGGAGATCTTAGAATGGTTCCACGATGGACAAGTATCGCCTGCATTACGCCCCCGACAATGCCTCGCTGGTGATCCGGCTGACGCTGGAAGAGATGGGCCTCAGCTATGACACCGCGCTGGTCGACCGCCGCGCCGGTGCGCAGAATGGCGCTGCCTATCGTGCGCTCAACCCCACCGGGCTGATCCCGGTGCTGGAGACCCCCGACGGTGCGATCTTTGAAACCGCCGCCATCCTGCTGTGGCTAGGCGACACACACCCCGAGACGGCGCTGGTGCCCGCCCCCGACAGCCCGCAGCGCGCCGCCTTCCTGAAGTGGCTGTTTCATGCCTCCAACACGCTTCATGCCGATCTGCGCATGTTGTTCTATCCTGAAAAATACATCGGTGCGGCGCCGGACGACCAGCGCCGGCTTCAGGCCATGCTAAAGGTCCGCATCGCGACGCATCTGCGCAATCTGGACGCCGCCTGCGCAACCGCGCCGACCCTGTTCATCGGTCCCTCCGCCAGCGATGATCGCGCCGGTCCCAGCGCACTTGCGCTCTATCTGGCCTGCATGATGCGCTGGATGGCGCTCTATCCGCGCAACAGCGACCGCAGCTGGTTCCGGCTGAGCGACACCCCGGACCTCGCCCGGCTGCTCTCCCGGCTTGAGACCCGCGCCAGCACAGTTACTGCCGCCAGGGCCGAAGGCCTTGGCCCGACCCCGTTTACACAGCCACATCTCGCGCAGCCGCCAGAAGGATCAGCGACCTAATGTTTCTCTCCGTCTTCGACATGTTCAAAGTGGGCATTGGCCCGTCCTCCTCTCACACGATGGGGCCGATGGTGGCCGCCGCGAAGTTTCTGGACCTGATGCGCGCCTCGCCCTTTGACTTTCACGGGCTGCGCGCCTCGCTGCATGGCTCGCTTGCCTTCACTGGCGTCGGCCATGCCACCGACCGCGCCACCATCCTCGGGCTTGGCGGCTTTGTCGCTCATGACTATGACGACGCCAAGGCAGAGGCCTTTCTGGCGGAGCTGGACAAGACCCATAAAATGCACCCCGAGGGTCTGGGCGAGCTGCATTTCGACCCCAAGGCCGACATGATCTTCGATTATGATCACGCCCTGCCGGGCCACGCCAACGGCATGATCCTGATGGCCACCGATGCCCAGGGCGACGTGATCCTGAAACAGGTCTACTACTCCATTGGCGGCGGCTTTGTCCTCACCGAGGAAGAGCTGGCCGCAGGCAAGGCCACCGACGAAGGCGATCCGGTCCCCTACCCGTTCAAATCCGCAGCCGAAATGCTGGAGATGGCCAAGGCCAGCGGCAAATCCATCGCCCAGATGAAACGCGCCAACGAAATCGCGCGCGGCTGCGAAGAGAGCCTTACCAAAGGCACCGCCCGCATCTGGCAGGTGATGAACGACTGTATCAACCGCGGACTGGAGCGCGACGGCATCCTGCCCGGCGGCCTCAAGGTGCGCCGCCGCGCCAAGGGCATTCACGATGCGCTGCTGGCTGAACGCGGCATGAACATCAACGCGCCGCACACCATCAATGACTGGATGAGCGTCTATGCGATGGCGGTGAACGAGGAAAACGCCGCCGGCGGTCAGGTCGTGACCGCCCCCACCAATGGCGCCGCAGGCACCCTGCCGGCGGTGATCCGCTACTATCTCGACCACGTACCGGGCGCGTCCGAATCCCATGTTGAGGATTTCCTGCTGACCGCCGCCGCCATTGCCGGGCTGGTCAAATACAACGCGTCCATTTCCGGCGCCGAGGCCGGCTGCCAGGCCGAGGTCGGCTCCGCCGCCGCGATGTCGGCCGCAGGTCTCTGTGCGGTGATGGGCGGCACGCCCGAACAGGTGGAAAACGCCGCCGAGATCGCGCTGGAGCATCACCTCGGCATGACCTGCGATCCGGTCAAAGGCCTGGTCCAGGTCCCCTGCATCGAGCGCAACGGTCTGGCGGCGATCAAGGCGGTCTCCGCCGCCTCTCTTGCCTTGCGCGGCGACGGCCAGCACTTCGTGCCGCTGGACGCCTGTATCGAGACCATGCGCCAGACCGGCGCCGACATGCACGACAAATACAAGGAAACCTCCCTCGGCGGCCTCGCCGTGAACGTGCCGAACTGCTGAACCATAATCCCACAGGATCGGGCCCATAGCGGCCCGGTCCACGCAGGGGTTTCGCAGCCGGGTTCAACCCCTACTTGCATCCCCCCGCCACCACGCCTAGCGTGGCGTTATGACTCATGACCGCCCCTCACTAGGCATCCTGCTCATGCTCGGCTTCTGTATCGTCGCCCCCTTGGGTGACGCGGTGGCCAAACTGCTGGGCGCTCATATCCCCTTGGGGCAGTTGCTGTTTGTCCGCTTTGCCGCGCAGGTCCTGCTGCTAGTGCCGCTGATCTGGGCCACCGGGCGCCTGTGGCGGATGCGGGGCCGCGTGCTCTGGCTTACCTTCCTGCGCACGCTGCTGCATATCGCGGGCATCGGCGCGATGTTCACCGGCCTCAAATACCTGCCGCTTGCGGATGCGGTGGCCATCGCCTTTGTGATGCCCTTCATCATGCTGCTGCTGGGCAAATACGTACTTGGCGAAGAGGTCGGCATGATGCGCCTCTTGGCCTGCATCGTCGGTTTTGGCGGCACGCTTCTGGTCATTCAGCCGAGCTTTGCC
Organism: Phaeobacter sp. A36a-5a; assembly: GCF_037911135.1. NCBI lineage: Bacteria > Pseudomonadati > Pseudomonadota > Alphaproteobacteria > Rhodobacterales > Roseobacteraceae > Phaeobacter > Phaeobacter bryozoorum. The sequence continues at coordinate 2,125,254 of NZ_JBBLYU010000001.1, forward strand.
GCCGTTGGCCTGCATGCGCTCTGGCCCCTGATGGTTGCCGTGGTCTTTGCCCTGTTCATGCTGGTCACCCGCCAGATCGCCAAGGACACCGATCCGGTTGGCCTTCAGGCGGTCTCCGGCACCATGGCCTGTGTCATGCTGCTGCCGGTGCTGCTGCTGGGACAGGTCACGGACATCCCCGCCCTGTCGCTGGTGACGCCGAGCGCCGAACAATGGGGGCTGCTGGCCGCCATCGGCAGCCTCGGCACCGCCGCCCATCTGCTGATGACCTGGAGCCTGCGTTACGCGCCTGCCGCGACTCTCGCCTCGATGCAATATCTGGAGATTCCGGTGGCCGCGCTGTTTGGCTGGTGGATCTTTGCCGACCTGCCCAATGGCATTGCCGCCCTAGGGATTGTGATCACCGTTGCGGCCGGCCTCTTCGTGATCCTGCGCGAGCGTCAGATCCAATCCCGCAAGAGTGCCGCCGAGCGGGCTGCGCTGCTCACCCGCGACCCGCCCATTGCGCCGGAACAGCCGGCCGTCTGACCCGCCAGCCTCAGCCAGCAGCCAGCGCACCCAACACCACGCCCAGCCGCGCCCGTGGCAGGATCACCAGCAGCCCCGGCCCATCGGCCCGGATCCGAACCGGCCCCGTCGCCCGGTTGGAGGTCCCGACCCGCGCCATCGGATCCAGCTGCAAGCCCTCGATGGGCCATTCCAGCCCCTCCGACCAGCCGCTCACCCGCTGCATCGGAAACAGCGAGACCACCTCCCCCGCCACCAGCGGCAGGGCGATCTCGCCGCGCAGATGAAACACCACCTCCTGCGGCCCCAGCAGCACGCAGGGGCTGGGATGTGGCTGCATCAGTGTATTGAACCCGGCCAGCTGATGATCAATCCGCCCGCCCAGAAACCCGACCCCCAGCACCACCGGCGCAGTGATCGCGCGCAGCGCCTTGTCGAAATCCGTCGTGGTCTGCTCGGCCACATGGTGCAGCGTGCCGGGGGCGAGCTGCGCCTGCACATCCGCCGACAGCGAATCCAGATCGCCAATGACGGCGACCGGCCGATACCCCGCCGCCAGCGCATGGGCTGCGCCGCCATCCGCCGCCACCAGCACCGGTGCCAGCGCCAGCGCCGCCTCCAGATCCCCGGGATCCACCGCGCCCGCCCCGACCAGGGTTACCGGCTCAAACCGTTCAACAATCAGCTCTTTCATGCCGCGATTACTCGCAGAAAAGGAAACAGACCACAATGTGGACACAAAATGATACGATCAATTGCACGGATTCGGGCGCAATTTGACCCCCTGGGCGGTCAACGTAGACGGCACTGACTTTGGCGAGGACACCTATCCGATGGTACAGAACAATAAGGTTTTGACAGTCTCCTACGGGACTTTTTCCTGCACATTGGAGGGGTTCGACGATTCTTTCGGCACGATGAAGGCCATTGCGGAGTATTTCCGCGATCTGGCCTCCGATGACCGCTACTTCGGGGCCGAACCGCCGCAGCCGGACGCCGAAATGCTGGCGCGCATCGCCCAGCGTGAGGTCGCCCGCCAGGTCGAGGCGCGCACCAGCGCCGAGGGCATCCACCTGCGCGCCGCCACCCTGCCGCCGCCGCAACAGACCGCACCGCCGCAGAGCGAAACACCGCCCCGCCCCGCTGCCCAGCAGCCCAGCGAAGAGACCTCGCAGCATCGCGCCACCGGCGCCCTCGCCGCCCCTGCTGCCCCGGCCCCTGTCAGCGCTGCCGAACCGACAGACCCCACCGCCCGCACCGCCCGGGCTAGCGCGCCCAACGCCCGCGCGCCGCTGTCAGAGCCCTCGGCGACGCCTGTGGCTGAGGTGAAGTTGCAGCCGGTCCAGCAGGTCGCCCCCACCTCTGCCGCCGCCAGAATCGCCGCGGCCCCGGCAGCCGCTGCCGCCTCGGCCCTCGCGGCCCAGGATGCCCCAGACGATAGCGGTACGGCCGCCACGGCCGATGCCGAGACCAACGCCGAAAGCATCGCCGCTAAGCTGCGCCGCATCCGCGCTGTTGTGGCCAAGACCCCGGTTGATGAGTTCACCGAAGACCAGCACGCCGAACAGGCCCGCGAAGAGGCGGTCAAGGAAATCACCAACGCGCTCTCCGCCGATCACGATGCCGTCGACGCTCCGCGCGCCGCAGATGGCCAGATCGCAGCGCAGGAGCCCGACGAAAACGACGAGGATGACGCCGCCATCGCCGCCGCGCTGAACCGGCTCGACCTCGGCAACACCCCGTCAGTTCCTGCCACACCCAGCGTGCCCAACGTCCCCGAAGGCGCCGAAGAATTCTTCGCCGACAGCAGCAGCGCCACGGATGACACCGAGGCCGACAGCCTTGAGGACGATCTCGACGAGAGGGTCGCGCCCCTGTCGGAAACTGCCCAGCCACAGCCTGCGAAGGCAGAGGTCCAGCAGGCAGAGGTCCAGCAGGCCGAGCGCGCCCCGGAAGAAACCTCAAAGAGCGAGACCGCTGCCGAGACCCCAGCCGCGCCCGAAACCGCCGCGCCCCGCAAACGTGGCCGCGTGCTGCGGATCAAGCGCCGCGATATCGAAGGCGCCGTGGCCGATGGCACGCTGGAAAAACTCGACGACACCGCCGCCGCGACTGTGCCCGATACCCCTCCGGCGACACCCGCCGCCCCGGCGCCCGAGGCCGCCGAAACACCCGAGGCCCGACCAGAGACCCGCCCAGAAACCCGCAGCAGCCTCTCACCCGATGACGAGGCCGAACTGCTGGCCGAACTCGCCGCCGTCGAGGCCGATCTGCTGGGCAGCGATGATGATGAGGCCTTCTTTGACGACGAGGATGACGAGGACGAGGACAGCGCCGCACCGGCCGCAGCTGTGCGCGCCTCGCCCCGCACTGACGCACCGCTCAACAGCGCCGCAGAGGCCGCCGCCGCCGTGGCGCCCGGCTCCCGACGCGGCGCCACCAGCACCGCCGACAGCGATATCGCCCGTCTGATGGCCGCCGCTGACGAACGCCTGGAAGATCCCGAAAACACCACCTCGCGCGAAACCTACAGCCAGCTGCGCGCGGTCATGGCTGCGGCCTCGACCGAGCGCTCTGCCGGTGGCGCGCTGGAGGCCGAGGACGACGCTCAGGTCTACCGTGACGATCTGGCCAGCGTGGTGCGCCCGCGCCGCCCCGAATCCCGCGAGACCGCCGACCAGCGGCCCGCCAAACCGGCGAGCCGCCCCGCACCGCTGCAACTGGTCCAGGAACAGCGCATCGACGACAGCGCCGCCGCCCCCGTGCGCCCGCGCCGGGTCTCCGCCGCCGTGCTGGCCGAAGAGGCCCCGCGCAACAGCGGCAGCGACGGCGGCTTTGCGGCCTATGCTGCGAAATCCGGCGCCGTGGAACTGGCCGAACTTCTCGAAGCTGCCGCCGCCTACATGAGCTTTGTCGAAGGCCGCGATCACTTCTCGCGTCCGCAGCTGATGAACAAGGTCCGCGATGTCGATGGCACCGACTTCAACCGCGAGGACGGGCTGCGCAGCTTTGGCCAGCTCCTGCGCGAGGGCAAGATCGAACGCGCCGACAATGGCCGCTTCACCGCCTCCGGCCAGATCGGCTTCCAGCCTGGCAACCGCGCCGCAGGCTGATCCCCGACCCAGATGACACAAAAAAAAGGCGGCCCACAAAGGCCGCCTTTTTAGATTGAGACCAGCCCGGCGTGACACTGCCGACCTGTCATCTTTCCCGAAATACTCCGGGGTGAATTGACCGTCAGGTCAAGAGGGGCGGCGCCCCTCCCCGGCTGTCATCCCGGCGCCTCAGCCCTGATCCTGATCCGCATCATCCGGATCCGCCTTGCCGACACCGCGAAAGACGAATTTGAACGGCAGAATCCACAGGACACCCAGCAGCACATAGACAATCAGCTCAACCAGCAGCGACGGCCGGTCCAGCCAGCTGATCACATTGACCGCCAGCACGATATAGACCGGCATGCCAATCAGCAGGATCACCAGCGCCCAGCGCCGCCGCGCCTTATAGCTCAGACCACCCTCGCCCGACATCAGTCGGCAAAGGGATCGGTCACCAGAATGGTGTCGTCCCGCTCCGGGCTGGTGGACAAAAGCGCAACCGGGCAGTCGATCAGCTCTTCCACGCGCTTGACGTATTTGATGGCATTGGCAGGCAGGTCGTTCCAGCTGCGCGCCCCTTCGGTGCTCTCGCTCCAGCCCGGCATCTCTTCATAGATGGGGGTGCAGCGCGCCTGCTGGTCGGCTGCGGTCGGCAGATAGTCCAGACGCGCGCCGTCCAGCTCATAGCCGACACAGATCTTCAGCGTCTCGAACCCGTCCAATACGTCCAGTTTGGTCAGCGAAATGCCGGTGATGCCGGAGGTGGCACAGGTCTGACGCACAAGGCAGGCATCAAACCAGCCACAGCGGCGCTGACGGCCGGTGGTGGTGCCGAATTCATGACCACGGGTGCCCAGACGCTCGCCATCCGCATCCGGGGTGCCATCCGCATTCAGCAGCTCGGTCGGGAACGGGCCTTCGCCCACACGGGTGGTATAGGCCTTCACGATGCCCAGCACATAGTCGATGGAGCCCGGACCAATGCCCACACCGGTTGCCGCCTGACCGGCAATCACGTTGGAGGAGGTCACAAACGGGTAGGTCCCGAAATCAATATCCAGAAGCGCACCCTGCGCCCCTTCAAACAGGATCCGCTTGCCCGCCTTGCGCTTTTCATTCAGCACTTTCCACACCGGTGCGGCAAAGGGCAGGATATCCTTGGCGATCTCTTTCAGCTGCGCGATCAGATCGTCGCGATCCACGGCCTCGATGCCCAGACCCTTGCGCAGCGGATCATGGTGCTGCAACGCACGATCAACACGTGCGACCAGGGTCGCCTCATCCGCCAGATCCGCGACACGGATTGCGCGACGGCCCACCTTGTCCTCATAGGCCGGGCCGATGCCACGACCGGTGGTGCCGATCTTGGTGCCCTTGGAGGCCGCCTCTTCGCGCGCCCGGTCCAGCTCGCCATGCAACGGCAGGATCAGCGGCGTGTTCTCCGCAATCATCAGCGTCTCGGGAGAGATGTCCACGCCCTGGGCGCGCACGGTCTCGATCTCTTTCATCAGATGCCAGGGGTCCAGCACCACGCCATTGCCAATGACCGAGAGCTTGCCGCCACGCACCACGCCCGAGGGCAGCGCGTGCAGCTTGTAGACCTTGCTGTCGATCACCAGCGTATGACCGGCGTTATGGCCGCCTTGAAAACGCGCAATGACATCAGCGCGTTCGCTGAGCCAATCGACAATCTTGCCTTTACCTTCGTCACCCCATTGGGCGCCGACTACCACGACATTGGCCATCTCAGGTCCTCATGTATGCTGGTTGAAACCGACGCTCCGTATAACGAGACCGCGCAGACAGGGGAACCGGTTTTTCGTCGCAGGCGCGGGAATCCACGGCAAAGCCCCCTGCTGCGTGGCGAAAATGGACAATCAGGCGCCGCTCAGCGCTGTTGCGCGTGGAGCGCCCGTCGCAGGGCCGTTGCGTCCGCAGCGCGCGCCCTCTTCACCCCTTCGGGATCAGGATATGTCAGTCTGGACGCGGATCGATCCCCCGCGTCAGGGTCACTTAAGCCCGGCGCACCCACACGCACAGGAGACCGGCCCCGATTCCATCGGGGGCGTGTCAGGATATCCTGCCTGCGCAGGCCCCATCCGGGCCTGTCCACCTCCACCGGCGGCGCCGCCATCCCTGCTTTTGGCACAGCGCGAGACCGCAACCGAGACGAGACAGACAAACAGACCGATAGACTGGGACGGCGAAACAGAGACAGGAAGGACACGAGAGAGCGACAGAAGAGACACCCAGAGCCGAACGACACAGGCCCGGTGCGGATCTCCCCGCGCCGCACCATCAGCCGTGGCGGTGGCGCCCCGAACCGGTGCAGCTGCGCCCGGCCCTCCGCAGACGATATTTCCGGCCACTCGCCCGACTAATCCGCAGGCAGCTCAACCGGCATGCCATGTGGTGTCGACAGATAGGCCGCCTCCCAGCGGGCGCGCATCCCCTCGGCATCGGCAGGGGCCACCCGGCCTGTCTCTGCCAGAAACATCTCCAGCGTCTCCAGCCAGACGGCAAAGTAATCCTCGCCCCCGTTCAGATCGCGCTCCAGCCCATGGCGGCGCAGGCTGGCAGAAAACCGCATCACCCAGTCGCCCCAGGACAACGCCCCGCTTTCATTCAGATGCACCGTCAGCGCAAAGACCTGCGCATGCCACGGCTGTTCAAAGGCCGGTTCCGGGCGCTCTGCCACCGGCGTGTCAATTGTGCTCATGCCGGCTCCAAATAGCTTTGCCACAGGTCCAGAACCACCTCGTCGCGCGGATGCTCCGGCGCGCTCCACAGCTCGGCCGCCGGGAACACCACCGCATAAAGCGGCTCCGGCGCCTCCCCCAGACCATGTGCGGCACTGTCCGGCAGAATATGCGTCCCATGCAGGCGCAGCACGCGACCGCTGGCGCCCACTGCATAGCCGGGCAATCGGGTGTGACCGCCCGCCACCAGCCGGTTGCCACCGGGGCGGCGACAGCGCACCGCATCGCCGGGGGCAAAGACCACCGGCACATCAGAGGGCCGGTCCGCCGGCCCGCCCTTGGCGAGGGTTGCGGCCACATCCGATGCCTTCAGCGCACGGGCAGCGAGCGGATGCGGGGCCTCGGCCTCTGCGCCCGTGCCGTCTTTCTGACGCCCCCCTGCCTCGGCTGTCGCCAGATCCGCGCGGCTCAGCACACCCTTTTCCACCAACAGCGTCGCCAGACCGGCCAGCCATTTCTCGTAGTAGGAAAACCGCGTGTAGTCCTTCGGTGCCAGCCGCTCGCGGGCGTGGCGCGAGGTGTCGATATTCCACTGCCCCAGCGCGCCGCAGGCCAGCGTCACCGCCAGGGCACGGGCGTGCCAGTCTTCGGCAAAAACCTCTTCGGCAAAGACCGGGGCATCCTCTGCCTCGGGCACCACCGGCCCGTCCCCGAATCGCCCGCCCATGTCATGCAGCCTGCTCATGTCGCTGCCCCCTCGGGCAGCTGTGCCAGACCGGTGCCGATCATGCTGTCGCGGCTGACCAGCGCCGTCAGCGCGTCCTCGCTCAGCCCCTCACTGCCCGCAGGCCGCATCGGCAGCACCAGATAACGGACCTCAGCGGTGGAATCCCAGACCCGCACCGCGGTGCCGTCGGGCAGGCTCACGCCGAATTCCGCCAACACCTTGCGCGGCTCGCGTACCGCTCGGGCGCGGTAGGCGTCGGATTTGTACCAGCCCGGCGGGATCCCCAGCAAAGGCCAAGGGTAACAGCTGCATAAGGTGCAGACGACCATGTTATGCTGCTGCGCGGTGTTCTCGACCACCACCATATGTTCACCCTGACGGCCATAATACCCAAGCTCCGCCAGCACCGGATCGGCATCAGCCAGCAGACGCGCCCGAAACTCAGGATCAGCCCAGGCCCGCGCCACCACGCGGGCGCCATTGGCCGGGCCGATACGGTTCTGATAGGTATCGATAATTTCATCCAGCGCCGCCGGATCAATCAGCCCCTTTCGGGTCAGCACCGTCTCCAGCGCCTTGACGCGCAGGGCGGGGTCCGGGGGCAACAGGCTATGCGGGGCGTCTGCGTGATCATGAGGCATAGGGCGAGACTGCCCGCAGCGGCGCAAAGCTGTCCAGTCACAATCCGTCATGATCCCGATCACCAGCCGTGATGCCCGCGCGCAGCCGCGGCAGCCGGACCTCTCATGCGCCGTTTTCTGCGGATTTGATGCGCCCGAAACGCCGCAGGTCCGCCTTCTCCGCGCTTCGGCAAACTGAGCCCTTGCCCCTCAGAGCAATCTTCCCTATTTACCGCCCGATACTCAGCCAACCGCCGTAGGATCCTATGGAAAACGTCGTACTCATCATCCATCTTCTTCTGGCCCTGGGGCTGATTGCCGTTGTCCTCTTGCAGCGCTCCGAAGGCGGCGGCCTTGGCATGGGCGGCGGCGGTGGCGGGGCCATGTCCGGCCGTGCAGCAGCCACCGCGATGAGCAAGGTGACTTGGATCCTGGCCGTGGCCTTCATCGCCACATCCATCACGCTGACCATTCTGGCAGCACAGAAATCCGCAGGCTCCTCGGTTGCAGATCGCCTCTCGGCGCCTGCCGCAGAAGGCGCTGCCGACACACCCGACACCCCGCTGGGCAGCGACCTGCTGCCGCCGGTGCAGGGTGACAATGCACCGCTGGTTCCCAGCGCAGACTAATCCGGCCACCCGGCCCGGAGGACCCTCGGATCGGCCCGACAGCCAATTGCGCTTCGGGCAGATCCGGCAAGACCAGAGCGTCTGACGCGGGATTCGCGAGGATCCACTACACTTAGAATGAACAAAAGCAGCCGTAACAGCATCTTGCGGCTTGCTTGCGCATTTTGCGCGAATCCTTTATATGTAAAGCCCCGTGATGCTGCGGTTTCTGCAACCGCCGGGCAGCTGAATTCTGACTTCTCACGGGGGCAGCCGAACAGACATGGCGCGTTTCATTTTCATTACTGGCGGTGTTGTATCATCTCTGGGCAAAGGGCTGGCATCCGCCGCTCTTGGGGCACTTTTGCAGGCGCGCGGCTATTCCGTCCGCCTGCGCAAACTGGACCCCTATCTGAACGTCGATCCGGGCACGATGAGCCCCTTCGAACATGGCGAGGTCTTCGTCACCGATGACGGTGCCGAAACCGATCTCGACCTCGGTCACTACGAACGTTTCACCGGCGTGGCCGCCCGCAAGACCGACTCGGTCTCCTCGGGCCGGATCTATTCCAACGTGCTGGAAAAGGAACGTCGCGGCGACTACCTCGGCAAGACCATTCAGGTCATTCCGCATGTGACCAATGAAATCAAAGACTTCATCTCCATCGGTGAAGATGAGGTTGATTTCATGCTCTGCGAAATCGGCGGCACCGTCGGCGACATCGAGGGGCTGCCCTTCTTTGAAGCGATACGCCAGTTCGCCAATGACAAGGCGCGTGGCCAGTGTATCTTCATGCACCTGACCCTCCTGCCCTATATCAAGGCCTCCGGCGAGCTGAAGACCAAGCCGACCCAGCACTCGGTGAAGGAGCTGCGCTCCATCGGTCTGGCACCGGATATCCTGGTTTGCCGCTCCGAAGGGCCGATCCCGCACAAGGAACGCGAAAAACTGGCGCTGTTCTGCAATGTGCGCGCCGACAGCGTGATTGCCGCGCAGGATCTGAAGTCCATCTACGAGGCCCCGCTGGCCTATCACCGCGAAGGTCTCGATCAGGCGGTTCTGGATGCCTTTGGCATTGCGCCGGCCCCGAAACCCAATCTGACCCGCTGGGAAGATGTGGCCGATCGCATCTACAACCCCGAAGGCGAGGTCAAAATCGCCATCGTCGGCAAATACACCCAGCTGGAAGACGCCTATAAGTCCATCGCCGAGGCGCTGACCCATGGCGGCATGTCCAACCGCGTGAAGGTAAAGATCGAATGGGTCGATGCCGAGCTGTTCGACAAGGAAGACGCCGCCCCCTACCTGCAAGGCTATAACGCCATTCTGGTGCCCGGCGGCTTTGGCGAGCGCGGCACCGAGGGCAAGATCAAGGCCGCGCAATATGCGCGCGAGCACAAGCTGCCCTATCTCGGCATCTGTCTGGGTATGCAGATGGCCGTCATCGAGGCTGCGCGCAATGTCGCGGGCATCGCGGAGGCAGGCTCCGAGGAATTCGACCATGAGGCAGGCAAGAAACGCTTTGAACCGGTGGTCTATCACCTGAAGGAATGGGTGCAGGGCAACCACACCGTGGCGCGCAAGGTCGATGACGACAAAGGCGGCACCATGCGTCTGGGCTCCTACAACGCCACGCTGGCCGAAGGCTCCAAGGTGGCTGAGGTCTATGGCACCACCCGGATCGAGGAACGCCACCGTCACCGCTATGAGGTGGACACCAAATACCGCGAGCAGCTGGAAGCCTGTGGCCTGAAATTCTCCGGCATGTCGCCGGATGGTCGCCTGCCGGAAATCGTCGAATGGACGGATCACCCGTGGTTCATCGGCGTACAGTTCCACCCCGAGCTGAAGTCGAAACCGTTTGAGCCGCATCCGCTGTTCGACGATTTCGTCCGCGCCGCCAAGGAAGCCTCGCGGCTGGTCTGACCGGCACAGCGCCCGGCGCATCGGGCCTGACTGAAACACACCAAAAGGCAGACCACCCCGGTCTGCCTTTTTTGCGTGCGAACGCCTGACGGATATGCCTGCCTGCGATGTTTCGCCGAACCGCCGCCCGGTCGCGTCACTGTTAGCGGAGGCGTTAGCGCAACCACTTGATACAGATAGTTGTTTCCTGCCGCAGGCGCGGTATAGACGATGCCAGACAGACAATCCCTTTTCGTGGAGACCCGACCTATGGCGCAAGAAACCTCGACCCAGACTGCTCAGCTCGATCGCATCGCAAACGGCAAGGGCTTCATTGCGGCGCTCGATCAGTCCGGCGGGTCCACCCCGAAGGCGCTGGCGCTTTATGGCGTGACCGAAGACGCCTACAGCAATGACGACGAGATGTTCGGCGAAATCCAGAAAATGCGCGCCCGCATCATCACCGCACCGGATTTCAACAGCGAAAAGATCCTCGGCGCGATCCTGTTTGAAAAAACCATGGATGCCGAAATCGACGGCATCCCGGTGCCCGCCTACCTGTGGGACAACTGCGGCGTTGTGCCGTTCCTCAAGGTCGACAAGGGCCTCGCGGATAAGGCGGACGACGCCCAGACCATGAAACCGATGCCCGATCTTGATCAGCTGCTGTCGCGCGCGGTAAAGGCCGGGATTTTCGGCACCAAGATGCGCTCGGTGATCAAGGGCGCCAATGCCACCGGCATCAAGAACGTCGTCGGCCAGCAGTTCATCGTCGGCCGCCAGATTGCCGCTGCCGGTCTGCTGCCGATCATCGAACCCGAAGTGGACATCAACTCCGCCACCAAAGCCGAGGCGGAAACCCTGCTGAAGGCTGCGATTCTGGACGAGCTGAACGCCCTGCCCGCCGACACCAAAGTGGCGCTGAAACTGACCATCCCGACCGAGGCCGGTCTCTATGACGATCTCGCCGCCCATGCCAATGTGGTGCGCGTTGTTGCGCTGTCCGGCGGCTATACCACCGATGACGCCTGCGAAAAGCTGGCGAAGAACAGCACGATGATCGCCTCCTTCAGCCGCGCCCTGACCGAAGGTCTGAATGTCGCGATGAGCGACAGCGACTACAACGCAGCGCTTGGCTCCAACATCGACAAGATCTACCGCGCCTCGATCTGACGATCACGCCGCCCCTGACGGGGACAGACACCAAGGTAAAGAGCCGCGCCGGTCAGATCCCGGCGCGGCTCTCTTTCATTTCAGATCGAACTAACGTCGGGCTCAGTCGAATTTAGGCGCGCGGTTCTGCATCTGGGCGGCGACCACTTCCATCTGCTCAGGCTTGCCGATCAGACCGACCTGAACACGGGATTCCTCCAGCAGCACCTCGGCGCGATCCGCGCTGGCCTCGGCCGTCTCGATCAGCGTTTTTGCCGCGCGGATGGCGGCGGGGCTTTGCCCGGCGATCACTGTCGCCAGTTCATGGGCGCGGGCGATGGGATCCTCGGCCAGCTCGGTGACCAGCCCCCAGTCCAGCGCCTGCGGCGCCGACACTTTCTCCGCCGTATAGGTCAGCCGCCGCAGCACATCGGAGCGCAGCAGCCGCGGCAAGAGCACCATGCCGCCCATATCCGGCACGATCCCCCATTTCATCTCCATGACCGAGAACCGCGCATCGGGCGCAGCAATGCGGATATCGGCCCCCAGCGCCAGTTGCAGCCCGCCGCCAAAGGCCACGCCATTGATCGCCGCAATCACCGGCATCGGCAGGCGACGCCAGACCATTGCCACCTGCTGCACCTGATTGGCATCGCCATGAGAGCGGCTCATCAGCCACTCTGTCGGGTCTTTCATCCCCATCTGGGCAAAGCTCATCAGATCAAGGCCGGCGCAGAACGCCTTGCCCTCGCCCGAGAGCACAACCACCCGCGCCTTGCTGTCCATCAGGCTTTCGCCAGCGGCAATGATCTCTTCGATCATCTGGCTGTCCAGCGCGTTCATCTTGTCACCGCGGGTCAATGTCACCCGTGCAATATGGTCTTCGATCTCTACCGATACCCGTGCCATCTCGGCGCCCTCCTTCTTGGAATTTCCGTTGGCGGCAGACTGCCCCGGATCCCGGCAGTGATCCAGCGTAACGCCGGGGCAAAGCGACGCGCTTGCCCGGACGCACCGGATCACGTTATCTCAGCCCATGACACAGCCACGCTACACCCCGCTTGCCCACTCCCTCCCCGCCTCTGTCCCCTTTGTCGGGCCGGAAACCCAGGAGCGCCAGCGCGGCGCGCCCTTCACGGCGCGGCTGGGCGCGAATGAGAATATCTTTGGCCCCTCGCCCAAGGCGATTGCGGCCATGCAGGCCTCGCTGGGCGAAATCTGGAAATATGGCGACGCCGAGAGCCATGACCTGCGCGAGGCGCTGGCCGCGTATCACGGTGTTGCGCCCCAGAACATCATGATCGGCGAAGGTATCGACGGGCTGCTCGGCTATCTGGTGCGGCTGCTGATTGGCGAAGGCGATGCGGTGGTGACCTCGCTTGGTGCCTATCCGACCTTCAACTACCATGTCGCGGGCTTTGGCGGCGTGTTGCATACCGTCCCTTACAAGGACGACCACGAAGACCCCGCCGCGCTCTTTGCAAAGGCGGCCGAGGTGGATGCCAATCTGGTCTACCTCGCCAATCCCGACAATCCGATGGGCAGCTGGCACAGCGGCGCTGATCTGCTGGCCGCGATGGACGCCCTACCAGAGGGCTGCCTGCTGCTGCTGGATGAGGCCTATATCGACTGCGCCCCCGAGGGCACTGCCCTGCCGATAGATATCGACGATCCCCGCGTGATCCGCACCCGGACGTTTTCCAAGGCCTATGGCATGGCCGGTGCGCGGGTGGGCTACGTGCTGGCAGAGGCCGGGCTGGTCAGCGCCTTCAACAAGGTGCGCAACCATTTCGGTATGAACCGCACCGCTCAGATCGGCGCATTGGCGGCCCTGCAGGATCAGGCGTGGCTGGCCGAGGTGCTGGGCCGCATTGCCACCGCACGCGACCGGATTGCGCAGATTGCCCGCGACAATGGGCTAACGCCCCTGCCCTCGGCCACCAATTTCGTGGCCATCGACTGTGGCAGTGACGGTGCCTTTGCCAAATCGGTGCTGGAGGGTCTGGTGGATCAGGGCGTGTTTGTGCGGATGCCCTTTGCGGCGCCGCAAAACCGCTGCATCCGGGTCAGCTGCGGGCCGGAGGATCAGCTGGACGCCTTTGCCCGCGCGCTGCCCCTCGCGCTGGAGCGGGCGCGCAACGGCTGAGGCTGCGTCAGGGCCTGCTGCGGATCACCCGCAGCAGCTGCCTCTCTCTGATGTGTCTGCAACAGATGCCGCGCCACCCCCGGCGATCACCTGTGAGGCCGCCTCCAGCGCGCCGGATCCATGCGGGATCTCCAGCGCCTTCAGACCGGCATCAACCCCGCCCAGCAGCCCCATGATCATCTGACCGTTCACATGGCCCATATGGCCCAGCCGCAGGAACCCGTGCCACTCAGGGCTGTTCGGCGGCGCCATGCCAAGGCCGATGCCCAGCGTCAGCCCAAGGGTCTGTTCCACCCAATTGCGCAGGCGCGTGCCGCGATCGCCACCGATGTGCAGCGATGTGACCGCGTTTGACCGCAAAGCGACCTCCTGCACATTCATCCGCAGCGGGCCACCTTCGCCCCAGCGGTCACAGGCCGCCCAGATCGCCTGCGCCAACAGGTGATGGCGCGCCCAGACGGCCTCCATCCCCTCACCGTGGATCAGATCCAGTGCGGCCCGCAGACCATAGAGGTGATGCGTGGGCGCGGTGCCGCCGAAATACTGGTAGAATTCCTCCGGGTTGGCACGCGGCTGCCAGTCCCAATAGCGGCTGACCCGTGGCAGGCGGGCGCGGGCCTCCGCCGCCTTTGGCCCGAAGAAGACAAACCCCATGCCCGCAGGCACCATCAGCCCCTTCTGGCAGGCCGAGACCATCACATCCACGCCCCAGTCGTCCATCTCGAACCGGTCACAGCCAAGCGAGGCAATGCAGTCGACCATCAACAGCGCCGGGTGGCCGCAGGCATCCAGTGCCGCGCGCATTGCCGTCACATCATTGCGGATCGCGCTGGAGGTATCGACATGCACCGTCAGAACCGCCTTGATCCGATGGGCGGTATCGGCGGCGAGATGGCTGGAGATCTGGTCCATGTCCCAGGCCGAGCCGGTGCCGAAATACAAAAGCTCCACCTTGATGCCGAGCGCCTCCGCCATTTCCGACCAGCCAATGCCAAAACGGCCCGAGGCGGCGACCAGCACGGTGTCACCCGGCTGAAGGGTGTTCAGCAACGCCGCTTCCCAGGCGCCGTGACCGTTGGAGATATAGATCGCCACATCATGATCGGTGCGCGCCACCCGGCGCAGGTCCGGGATCAGGGTTGCCGTCATCTCCACCAGTTCACCGGCGTAGATATTCGGCGACGGGCGGTGCATCGCCTGCAACACCGCATCCGGCATGACCGAGGGGCCGGGAATGGCCAGATATCCGCGTCCCGCGGCAAGGGAAACACCCGCTGTCATGCTGCACTCCTATGTTTATCTGGGCAAACTGTGACGCGCGTCTGCGGTGGCTGCAACCCCTTGCAACGGCGCCGCACGCGCATTTGACGCAGCGGTTTTTACCGCCGCCCAGAGCTGGCCCATCGGCTGCGAAACCCGCGCCATGCTTGCACCTTTTTCCCCAGCTGCTTAAATGGCTCAGGCCTGACGTGGATGTCAGCGCCAGAAAAAACCACATCGGTTGTGATCCTTGCCCCAGACTGACCCCAAGACGACGCCCCCATCCGCAACGCCGGACACGCCGGACGCCCCTGCGGTGGATGCCGCCCCCTCGCCCAGGCGGGCGGTGGCACCCGCCACGGCAGAGGCCCCGGCCATCAAGTCAAAGCCCGAGCACATGTCCTCGCGCGAGCTGCTGGGCTGGCTGTGGCGCGGCTATCTGCGCCATTACATGGGCCTTCTGGGACTGGCGATCGTCTTCATGCTGATCGAAGGCGGCACCGTCGGCGGCCTCAGCTACATGATGCAGCCGATGTTCGATCTGGTGTTTGTGGCGGGCAATACCACGGCGCTGTTCTGGGTCAGCCTGGCGTTTCTGATCATCTTCTCCATGCGCGGGATTTCCAGCGTCTGTCAGAAGGTCATTCTCAGCAAGATTTCCCAGACCTCCGCCGCCCATATGCGCAAGGACATGCTGGCGCGGCTGATCCGGCAGGATCCGTCCTTTCATCAGGTGAACCCGCCCGGTTTCCTGATCCAGCGGGTGCAGAGCGATGTGATGGCGATCAATTCGGTCTGGCAGGCGCTGATCACCGGTGCCGGCCGCGATGTCACGCAGATGGTGGCCGTTCTGGCTGTGGCGATCAGCGTTGACTGGCGCTGGACCGCGATCATGCTGGTCGGCCTACCGATGCTGCTGTTGCCGCTGGCCGCCGTACAGCGCTATGTGCGGCGCAAGGCCTCGCAGGCGCGCGATCTGGGGGCCTCGCTGTCGACCCGGCTCGACGAGATCTTTCACGGGATCGTGCCGATCAAGCTGAACAATCTCGAAGACTACCAGACTGACCGTTTCGGCGGCCATATGGACCAGTTTGTCCGCTCCGAAGTGCGCGCCTCTTTTGGTGTGGCCTCAACCACCGGGATGATCGACATCATGGCCGGCTTGGGCGTGATGGGCGTGGTGCTTTATGGCGGCGCCGAGATCATCGAGGGCAAGAAGACCGTGGGCGAGTTCATGAGCTTTTTCACCGCCATCGGTCTGGCCTTTGACCCGATGCGCCGGTTGGCCTCGATCAGCGGCACCTGGCAGGCCGCGGCCGCCGCCATGGAACGCATCAAGGAACTGATGGACTCGCCGATCAAACTGGTGTCGCCGGAGACGCCGGTGCCCGCCCCCAATGGCCTGCCCGAGGTGGCGCTGAGCGATGTCACCCTGCGCTATGGCGACTCGGATGTGTTGCGCGAACTGTCGCTGGTGGCAGAGGCCGGCAAGACCACCGCGCTGGTTGGCGCCTCCGGGGCCGGGAAATCCACCATCTTCAACCTGCTCACCCGGCTGGTGGACCCGCAGGAAGGAGCAGTGACCGTGGGCGGCGTCGCCGTGCGGGACATGGATCTGGATGATCTGCGCGGGCTGTTCTCGGTGGTGACCCAAGAGGCGCTGCTGTTTGACGAGACCCTGCGCGAAAACATCCTGCTGGGGCGCACTGATGTGAGTGATGAGCGGCTGCAGGAGGTTCTGGAAGCCTCGCATGTGGCCGATTTCCTGCCAAAGCTCGCCAATGGGCTGGATACGCTGGTGGGTCCGCGTGGCTCGGCCCTGTCCGGTGGCCAGCGTCAGCGGGTGGTGATTGCCCGCGCGTTGCTGCGTGACACGCCGATCCTGCTGCTGGATGAAGCAACCTCGGCGCTGGATGCGCAATCTGAAAAGGTAGTGCAACAGGCGCTGGAGAAACTCTCGGGTGGGCGCACCACGCTGGTGATCGCACACCGGCTGTCGACCATCCGCAATGCCGACAAGATCGTGGTGATGGAACGTGGCCGTGTGATGGATCAGGGCACCCACGAGGAACTGCTGGAGCGTGGCGGCATCTATGCCGATCTCTACCGGTTGCAGTTTCAGGACGGCAAAACGCTGGTGGACCGAGCAGGCGTCGCCGCGCAGGCGCCCAGACAGTTCAGCGAAGGCGGCGACCAGCCGCGCTGGTTCCAGAAACTGGCCCGGCGCATGTTCGGCTAGGCCTTGCCCACTTCGCGACCTACATTGCCTTCGTGATCTTTCAGGAGCCTGACCCATGACCAACCGCCGCATCCTGCGTCTTTCCGGCGCTGACACCCGCGACTTCCTTCAGGGGTTGATCACCAATGATGTCGCCAAGGTGGATCAGGGGCTGGTCTATGCCGCCCTGCTGACCCCGCAGGGCAAATATCTGGCGGATTTCTTTGTCGCCGCTGATGGCGATGACCTGCTGGTGGACGTGGACGAAAGCCTCGCCGCGGGGCTGGCGAAACGGCTGACAATGTACCGGCTGCGCGCCAAGGTCACCATCGAGGAAACCGATCTGGCCGTGCGCCGGGGCACCGGGCCGGCGCCTGAGGGCGCGCTGGCGGATCCGCGCCACCCGGATCTGGGCTGGCGCGCCTATGGCACCGAAAGCGGCGAGGACGGCAGCAACTGGGACGCCATCCGGGTCGCCCATTGCATCCCCGAAACCGGCATCGAGCTGGGGCCGGAGAGCTACATTCTGGAAGCCGGGTTTGAGCGGCTGAACGGCGTCGATTTCCGCAAGGGCTGCTATGTCGGCCAGGAGGTCACCGCCCGGATGAAACACAAGACCACCCTGCGCAAGGGTCTTTCCACCGTCGCCATCGAGGGCAGCGCGCCCATCGGCACCGAGATCCGCCGCGCCGACAAAGCCGTCGGGACGCTGTTCACCCAGTCGGGCGAACACGCGATTGCCTATCTGCGATTCGACCGTGCGGGCGACGATATGTGTGCGCAGGACGCACGGGTTCACTGGCAGGTTAAGACCTGAGGCGATTCCGTGGCCGCCACCCGAGATCGTGACGCGACGTCATATCGGGAGCGCGGCCTCGGGCGGCTATGTCTCAGACATCATTTCACGAGGATAATTTCATGCGATTGCTCCCCTGCCTTGCCCTGACGCTGCTGCCCCTGCCCGCGTTTTCCAGTGACTACTGGGAATATCAGGACTGGTCCGTCGCCGCCGATATGCGCGTCACCGAAGAGCACGATTGGCGCGATTGCACCGCCTGGACCGGCGGCGACGGGCTGCCGCTGCTGCGCCTCACGGTGACCGAAGGCGATGTCGGCCCGCCCGAAACCTATCCCCAGCTTGAGCTGTTTGAGAGCGCCGCGCGCCATTATCCGACGCAGGTTCAGAACGGTCAGGCCATCGGCTTTATCATCGACCAGAAGGCGGTGTTCTACGGTATCGCCGATGCCGAGATCAACGAGGAAGGCATTGCCGAAGCGCGCGCCATGGTCCGCTGGATGGATGCGCTGAACACCATTCTCTGGATGCAGGACGGCGATCGGATGGAGGTGCGGACCGTGGTGCCCTATGGCGCGGGCGAGATGGTTCTGGATGCCTCTCTGGCCGGGTTCACCGCTGCCTATGGCAAGATGATGGACGAATGCGGCCACAGCCTAGAACTGCGCAAGATTGAAATCGACTACAACTGATCGGCTCTGCCATCTGTTGTGACACCATGAAAAACCCCCGCAGGACAGCCTGCGGGGGTTTTCATTTGCTGAAGTTGTTGGCGCTAACCGTTTAGGCGCGCTCAGAATATTCCATGGTCTCGGTATTGACGACGATCATCTCATCCTGACCAACAAAGGGCGGCACCATGACCTTGACGCCATTGTCCAGGATCGCAGGCTTGAAAGAGTTGGCAGCGGTCTGACCTTTGACCACCGGCTCGGTCTCGACAATCTTGCAGGTGACTTTCTGCGGCAGCGTTGCGTTCAGCGCCTCGGATTCATGGAATTCCACAACGATGGTCATGCCGTCCTGAAGGAACGGGCGGCGATCGCCCAGCAGGTCGGCGGGCAGCTCGATCTGCTCATAGGTTTCGGCATCCATGAACACCAGCATGCCGTCGCTCTCATAGAGGAACTGCTGGTCCTTCTGTTCCAGACGGACCTTTTCGACCTTGTCGGCGGAGCGGAACCGCTCGTTCAGTTTTGAGCCGTTGCGCAGGTTGCGCATCTCGACCTGGGCAAAGGCGCCGCCCTTGCCGGGCTTCACGTGATCGACTTTGACAGCGGCCCACAGACCGCCGTTGTGTTCGAGAACATTGCCGGGGCGGATCTCGTTACCGTTGATTTTGGGCATGACAAAAATCCCTCTCGGGTGGTTGATGAACTGTTAACCGCCCCTATATCTGGCAGGGAGTCGGCTGGCAAGACAACGATATGTCGTGTGAGGGACCGGGGAGCCATGCAAATTGCGCATAAAAGATATGCGTATGAAGGCTATCCGAATCGTCACAATTCCGCCATAAGGAGCGCTACGCCGAAATTGCAATAGCAAGAACAAAAAGGAAGCACGATGCGAGATTTCGTTGACGGCACCGCATATAACAACGAGCAAGGCAACCGGGCACGCAAGCTGTTTGCGGCGGTGGTATTGGCTGCGCTGGACGATGCGATTGCTGATGACAAGAAATACGGTAACGGCCCCGAGCAGATCGCTCGGTGGGCACGGTCGCGCGACGGGCGCGAAGTGCTGAGCTGTGCAGGCATCGACCCGAACGAACGTGTGGTCGGCGGCCTGATGGAATTTGTGGGCCGGGGTGTCCGTACCTCTGTTGCACTGTCGCGCGAAGAGAGCGAACGCCGCAACGCGGCACAGGCCGAAGCGGCCTGATCAGACCTGCCAGTCTGACGGACAGTTAACCGTCAAAGAAAAGCGCGTCCTGGGGGGCGCGTTTTTTCTTTTGGCGATGGCGGTTTCATGGCGAAATCGGCCGCTCGCCGGGCTTTTCATGGCCCGAAAAATCCGCCATGGCTGACAGGTGACAGATCACACCAGCAACAGCGGGAAAGAGGCGGCCATGACAGCACGGGCCATCATGATCCAAGGCACCGGCAGCAATGTCGGCAAATCAATGATTGTCGCGGGGCTGGCGCGTGCCTTTGTGCGCCGGGGCCTGTCAGTGGCGCCATTCAAACCGCAGAACATGTCCAACAATGCCGCGGTCACGCCCGAGGGCGGTGAGATCGGCCGCGCGCAGGCGTTGCAGGCACGGGCCGCGATGCGCCCGCCTCATACCGATATGAACCCCGTGCTGCTGAAACCGGAGACGGAAACCGGCGCGCAGGTGATCGTACAGGGCAAGCGGCGCGGCACCCAGGCGGCAGGCTCCTTCATGCGCGACAAGACCGGCCTGCTGGAGGCCGCCTTGGAGAGCTTTCGCAGGTTGGCGGCGGATGTCGATCTGGTCCTGATCGAGGGCGCCGGATCCCCGGCGGAGACCAACCTGCGCCGGGGTGATATCGCCAATATGGGATTTGCCTGCGCGGCGGATGTGCCGGTGGTGCTGGTGGGCGACATTCACCGGGGTGGTGTGATTGCACAGATCGTCGGCACCCATACGGTGCTGGAGCCGCAGGATCTGGCGCGGATCAAGGGCTTTGCCGTCAACCGGTTCCGCGGCGACCGCAGCCTGTTTGATGCCGGTCGCGATGATATCGCCGCACGCACCGGCTGGCCGTCGCTGGGGGTGATCCCCTGGTTCTGGGAGGCCTGGAAACTGCCGGCCGAGGATATGATGGACATCGCCTCGCACCGGGGGGGCGCCTGCAAGATCGTGGTGCCGCAGTTGGAGCGGATGGCGAATTTCGACGACCTCGACCCGCTGGCGGCAGAGCCCAATGTCACGGTTGAGATCGTGCCCGCCGGGCGCGCCCTGCCCGGCGACGCGGATCTGGTTCTGATCCCCGGCAGCAAATCCACCATTGGCGATCTCACCTATCTGCGGGCGCAGGGCTGGGACATTGATATCCTGGCGCATTACCGGCGCGGCGGCCATGTGATGGGGCTCTGCGGCGGCTACCAGATGCTGGGGCAGACAATTGATGATCCTGATGGTGTCGATGGCCGACCGGGCAAGGTGGCCGGGCTGGGCCTGCTGGATGTGCATACCGTGATGGCGGGCGAAAAGCGGGTGACGCTGACCGAAGCGGTGACCCGCGACGGCAATCTGCCGGTTAGCGGTTACGAGATCCACATGGGCCGCACCGATGGCGCGGATTGCGCCCGCGCCTGGCTCAGCATTGAGGGCCGTCTGGAAGGGGCCGTATCGCCGGATGGGCGCGTGCGTGGCTCATATCTGCATGGTCTGTTCAGCTCGGATGCGTTCCGGGCGTCGGTCCTATCTGGTCTGGGGCATGAGAGCGTTGCAGGCTATGACGACGGGGTCGAGGCCACGCTGGATGCGCTGGCGGCCCATCTGGAGGACTGCATGGATCTGGACGCGCTGCTGGCGCTGGCCGAACCGGTCCGGGGCGCATAGGCGCGATGAGCGCAGCTATGGTGTCGCCAGAGACGCGCGCCAGTGGATCGGTTGGGATCTGATCAGAGCAGGTTCTGGGCCGACAGGGCGCGGTGGATCTCGCGGCGCACCAGTTTGCGGACGTTGCGGGTGATCCGCTCACCCAGGGCGCCCTGCAACTCCTCGCGGACGATTTCGGAGACCAGCTCGCGCAGGGCCTGTTCATCCAGAATGCCCTCGTCGGCGCTGAACCCCGCCAGCGCCTCCAGCGCGGTGTCGGTGACAGCGGTTTCGGCCAGATCGCGGTGACCGTCGGGGGGACTGTCAGGGGCCTGCGCCGCAACTGCGCCCTCCTCCGTGATCTCTTCCGGGTCTTCGCTGACGGGCGTCTCCTGCGCCTCGCGGTGCGAGCTATCAGCCTCTATCCCCGCCTCCGGTTCTGCGATCTGATTCTCCTCCGGGGTCTCGGCCTGCGGTGCCGAAGCGGCCAGCTGAACCTCCTCAGCGGCCTCCGCGTCACTGTCCTGATCCTCCCAGGCGAGGGTCTCCAGATCGCTGCCGGCATAGGGCGTATCGCGGGAGCCATCCGGCTCCCAGAGCACGGGGCGGGCTGAGTTTGCAGCCTCCATCTCGGCCAGTTTCTGCACCACGGCGCCCACCTTCGGGTTCAGCTGGGCATGTGGTTTCACCATAACCGCTGGCGCCTCTGTCTCGGGCCGGCGTTCGGGTGCGTGTTCGGGCCTGTGCTCAGGTGCGTGGCCGGTGGTGGCGGCCGCCTGATAGAGCGTGGCAGAGGGGTCGGTCCAGGGCGCGCCGGCGCTGCGCGCAGCAGCAGCCGGTTGCGGCGCGGGCTTGGCCGCATCAGCGGCAGCCTTGGCGGCATCAGCGGCGGTTGCGGCGGCGATACCGTTGAAAAACGCCAGATCCTCATGGCCGGGATCATTGTCATGCAGCGCCAGCCCCTGCGCGATACGGTCCTGCGGCTCATCCCAGAACTCAATCGCATCAACGGCCATCAGCGCCTCGAAACGCGCCTTGCCGGATGTCGCGGCATCAGAGGCCTGCTGCGAAACCGGTGCGGTGTCCGCGTCCTCGGCATCCTGGGTAATCGGCCTGTCAGCCACGAATGTATCGGCAATCGGCGTATCGGCGATGGGCGCAAGCTTGTTCTCGGGGACGCGCAGGGCCGGAGTCAGAACCAGCCGTGTTACCGGCTGACTGCTGTTGGCGGTGTCCGCTTTCGGCTGCACGCCCGTGTCGCGGTGGATCCGCTGCGGCTGGGCGATCTGGGCGGCCAATGCCACCTCGCCCCCCTTGCCAAGCCGGGGATCAGCCGTGCGACTGTCCTCGCTCACCAGACGGCGGATCGATGACAGGACGTCTTCAATTTCAGCTTGGGTAACCGGTTCGGACATTTTTGCTTATCACTCTCGCCTCTTGAGGCTGAGTGTAGCGATCTGTCCCGGTTCAGACAACCGTGTGAATTAAGCGGTTTTTAAGGAGGCCCGCCGCTGCGGACCCCCGGTCGAGCGCTCAGCGAGGTCTCAGTTCTTGCCCAGAGCGCGCATCACGCGGTCCAGATCCTTGCTGCGCTGGCTGACATGGGCCGGCGCATCCTTGACCAGATTGTAATAGAGCGTCGGATCGTAGATTTCGACAGCCAGACCAAGGTGTTCTGCGGTCAGAAGCCCCTGCGCCTGCAACAGCGCATAGGCCGCCAGCACCTGATTGGCGCGGGACTGCACGCGGTCGGTCTGGGCGTTCAGCAGCTCCTGCTCGGCTTCGAGCACGTCGAGCGTGGTTCGCGCGCCCAGCGTTGCCTCCTCGCGGACACCGTCAAAGGCGACCCGCGCGGCGCGGACGCGCTCATTCGAGGACACCAGGCTGGCGCGCGCGGTTTCCAGTGCCACAAAGGCCGCCGATACATCCTGTGTCACGCCGCGCTGGGTGGTGATCAGGGCACCGCGTTCGGCCTGAAGACGGGCAATGCTGGCACGGCGCGCCGAGGCCAGAGAGCCGCCGGAATAGAGCCGCTGTGACAGCGTCACGCTGGCGCCGGAGGTGTCGCGCGTTCCCGGCCCGCTGGCGTCAGAGGCATGGGTGGCATTGGCTCGCAATGTGACCGATGGCCCGAGGTTGCGGGTGTTGCTCTGCGAGGCGTAATCCGCAGCCTTTACCGCGTGTTGCTGCGACAGCAGGCTGGGGTGATTGCGCATCGCGATGGCTTCTGCCGATTGCAGCGAGGCCACGCGCTGCGGCAGCGGCGGCTGGCCGGCAATCGTCCCCGGCGCATTGCCAACAGCCTGAACATAGGTCGCACGGGCATTGCGCAGGTCGCCCTGGCTTTCGATCAGGCTGGCCTGCGCGCCGGCCACGCGGCTTTCGGCCAGAGCCACATCGGTCCGGGTGACTTCGCCCACTTCAAAGCGGTCATTGGCGGCGCGCAGTTCCTCGCGCAGCAGCCGCAGGTTGTTGCTGCGCAGCGCCACGGTCTCCTGTTGCAGCAGCACGTTCACATAGGCCTGGACGGCGGCAAAAAGCACCTGCTGTTCAACGTCGAGCAAGGCCTGACGCGTCGCCAGAACGGTCTCCTGCGCGGCGAGCTGGCTGAGCCGGGAGACCCCGTTGTCAAACAGCAGCCAGCTGACATCGATGCCGGTAGACAGGGTCGAATCATGGTTGGAGCTGGCAATGGTGCCGTTGCCATTGCGCACATACTGACGCTCTGCCCGGGCAACCCAGTCGACCACCGGACGCAGGCGCGCCACTGCGGCGGCAACGTTTTCGTCCTGCGCGCGCAGCAGGGCGCGGTTCTGTTCCAGCAGGCCGCTGGTCTTGTAGGCGCCGATCATCGCATCCGAGAGATTGTCGGCAGCAGCCTGTTTCGGAGCACCCAGCAGCAGTGCCGCGCTTCCTGCGAAGACGAAGGCCTTGACCAGGTTTGCCGTCAGTTTATTGCGCATCTTAAGCCTCTTGTGATCCGGCCTACCGACGCGGCAGTACCGTTCTGCTCTCTCTGGCGCACAGGGGTCTCAGGCGCCGATCTGTCACGATCCGCCCGGACCAAGGTCAGCGCGGATCACCTGTGAACTCTCTGACGGATCAGAGAGCGAATTCTTCAACAGCCGCAAAACCGGGCAGCACCGGGGCGCCCGCATTAAAGGCCAGACGCCAGGAGATCTGGCCGCCGGTCTTATAGCCGACTTTGACCTCTCCCAGCGGACCGGACATGAAGATTGCTGCCATCCGGCCGCCATCCTTCAGCTGATCCAGCAGCGCCTCCGGCAGGGTTTCCACCCCCCCCTCGACGATCATGACATCATAGGGGCCGTGTTCTGCGGCGCCCTCGACCAGCGCACCGGTGTGCACGATCGCATTGTCGGCGCCAACGGCCGACAGCTGGCCCTGCGCTTCGCTCGCCAGGGTCTCGTCTTCCTCGACGCCGATCACCATCTGCGCCACCCGCGCGATCACCGCGGTGGAATAGCCCAGACCGCAGGCCACATCGAGCACCAGCTCATCCGGCTGCACGTCAACCGCATCCAGGATCTTGCCCAGGGTGCGCGGCTCCAGCAGCACCCGACCGGGTCCGATATCCAGATTGCCATCGGCATAAGCCGCCTCGCGCTGCGCATCGGCAACAAAGGCTTCGCGCGGCACGGCCAGCATGGCTTCGATGATCGGGAACTTGGTGACATCCGACGGGCGGATCTGCGTGTCGACCATCATGCGGCGACGTTCGGCAAAGTCAGTCATATGCTAAACTCATCTGTTCAGTCAGTTGCTGTGGTTGTGCCACATCCGGGACATGGCGGCAACGGGCGGGCGCGCATTTCTGCTGCGTTGTGGCGGGTGAGACGCCTATTTCTTTTTCACGAATTTGGTCAGGATGACGATGCGCTGCCCCTCGACCCGGCCTTCGATATGTTCGGGGTTGTCGGCAACAAGGGAGATATTGCGCACGGCGGTGCCACGTTTGGCGGTAAAGCCTGCGCCCTTCACCGGCAGATCCTTGATCAGCACCACGCTGTCGCCGTGGGCCAGCGGCGCGCCATTGCTGTCGCGGTGGGCGCCGGGCTGAGGTGCCGCATCGACCCAGGCGCGCGTGTCCTCGTCAAGCCAGAGCTGATCGGAGAGATCCCGCGCCCAGTCCTGATCCGACAACCGCGCCAGCAGACGGGCCGCCAGCACCTGAACCGCAGGCGTTTCTGACCACATCGCCGAGGACAGGCAGCGCATATGTGCCGGATCCGGATCGCCCGTCACCTGCGCAGCGCAGGTCTGGCAGATGGCAACCTCGCCCAGCTGGCCCTCGGGGGCGCCAGCGACCTCATGGGTGACAAGCGGCGTTTCGGCGGCACATAGGGCGCAGGACATCGGCAAAGCTCCTTCAGGACAGGGTTGCCCCTGCTTTAGGCGAGCGGACCGACAAAGAAAACCGCGAAAGAAAAGCGCCCGCGTGGAGGCGCGGGCGAGTTGGGATGCAGCACGGAGACCTGCTGCGGGTCCACAGGGGAACGGGGGTACTCGTAAACGCAAACTTGCGGAGGCGGGGGAATGCGGGCTCGGTTGGAGGTACCCGGCCTGCATTTCCGGCCTGCATCTCCGGCCTGTATCGCCGGCGCGGGCGGCTAGCCTGCGCAGGAGGCGCAGAACGGCGTGGTCGGATGCTCGCGCAGGTGGCTGTCGGTGATGCGATCACCACAGATCTGGCAGTAGCCATAGGAGCCTTCGTCAAGCCGGGCCAGAGCGCAGTCGATATCCCGGCGCAGTTCCAGCCATTTGCGGCTGAGCAGCGCCTCCGACGGCTGCGCGACTGCCGGGCTGGCGCGGCGCGGCGTCATCGGCACGACGTTGCCCGCGGCATCCCCGAAAGCGGCGCCAACGGCAGGCAGGCCATTGCGAAGATGTGTCAGTATGTCTTTCTGAGCGGCGTGGTTCATTGAGAAATCCTCCCCGGATCGGTGACAGGTTGTACTGACGAAAATTGATCGACCCGACTCAACCTATGCGGTTTTGACCGAAAGTGGTACTCACCGGATATGGGGGATGGGGTCGGCGCGGGCGACGGGCAGCCGGGGCGGCGGCGGTCGTGAAAATGCCGCCGATATATCGCCCCGCAAACCACTGGAACGCGCGCCGCGCGCTTGCTATCTGTTGGGCAAGATCGACCACGGGAGACATGCGATGATCCGAACCGCCCTGACCGCCCTCGCCCTGACGGGCGCGCTGTTTGGCCTGACCGCCTGCGAAACCACCAAAGGCGCCGGCCGCGACATTTCCAAAGCCGGCCAGGCGATTAGCGGCGCCGCACAGGACGTGCAGAACAGCTTCTGACGACGGGATTCAAAAGATGTGGAAACGCCCGGTTTGCCGCCGGGCGATTTTGTTTGGCCTGCGGGGCCTCAGATGCCGAGCATCGCCTTGGCCTCAGCCAGGGTCTGAACCGAGGCATCATGATCGCCCGAGTCATGCAGGCTCTGCCCCTCGTCGCGCAGTTCCTGAACGGTTGCCAGATCCGCCTCCGACAGTTCGGTGCCCGCGGCCAGAGCGGCGTCGATGGCGGCAATGTCGGCAGGGCATTGTCCGGCCAGAAGCGGCGACGCCAAGAGGGTGATCGCGGCGGCTAAAGTCAGCTGTTTCATGGTGTCCTCCTCCCCAGATGAACGGGGTGGAGGATAGCACGGAACGGGTGGGTTTTCAGCGGGTTGGTGCGCAGACGCCGCGGATGGGCTGAGAGTGGCGCATGGGGTTTGGAGAGGAGCGGCGGTTGGCCGACAGCGTAGGGCGAGACTGCCCTGCGGCGACAACGTCTCCCTTTTTTGAGGCAACCCACCGCCCCCTCCCCCCGGTATAGCAAGGTTTAGATCAGCACGCGGAGGGCAGCGCCCGGCCCGGCGGGGTGGGAAGCGAAGCGCCCGCCCCGTGGGGGCGGAAGCGAAGCGCCCGCCCCGGGGGGGGGGCGGGCGCGGCCCGGCCTGACGACCGGGCTTCCAGTTGACGACTATTTCATCGCTTTAACTGCAACCCTCATAGTCTGAAGGAGGCTTTGGTTTCTCAATTGGTCACGCGATAGTTGCTCGTTACCTGAAATTTCTTCACAAAGAGAGTTCATCAACTTAATATCACCTTCTAGGTTTGAGCGGACAAAGCCCTGCATCTTTGAGCAGAGCTTGAGAACTTTTTTGCTATTCAAGTAGCTCCCTTCTCCGTCATCAAAGTAAACCTTCAAAGCCATCATAAGGTGCCACTTTAGATTACTAAATCTCGGGTCAATCTTTTGATTACTAAAAAGCAAAAAGATCCGATAGTATGCTAACGCTGCAGTATGATAAATCTCTTCTTTGTAATCAGGATTAAAAATGTGTTCATTCAGTTCGCCCGTGAGTCTGTTTGGGTAGCGACTTGCAAG
Source organism: Phaeobacter sp. A36a-5a (assembly GCF_037911135.1). Taxonomy (NCBI): domain Bacteria; kingdom Pseudomonadati; phylum Pseudomonadota; class Alphaproteobacteria; order Rhodobacterales; family Roseobacteraceae; genus Phaeobacter; species Phaeobacter bryozoorum. The sequence continues at coordinate 2,152,911 of NZ_JBBLYU010000001.1, forward strand.
GTCTGGGCGCTCGAGAAATAGCGCGCCCACACAACGAGCCAAGTGCTTGACATCAAAAATTCGAATAGCGGGGATCCCCCGCCCTGAATATTGATTCTTGCGGCGCTCGAAATACAAACGTTGATCATCCGGCTCCTCTCTCGCCGCGAAATACTTCTCAATGTTCTTTACAGTTTCGATTGTCGCCAAGAATTGTTCATCTTGAACTTTAGATTGCCGGTTCGTGGATCGAACAATATCCTCCAAGAACACTGGCTCTCTAGCGTGAACCACTTTTATCATTAAGTTCGCATGATCCCCAATCTTCTCCCGATTATCAAATAGCACGTTAGAAGTCTGGCACCCGTTAATAATCTGAAAATCCCTCATGAACAAATCGACACCCTGAGGTCGAACATCTGGCGAAACTATAGTAACCCCGTTGTTCATGACACCGAAACGCTTCTGCTTTTCAGGATCGCAAATTGTTTCAGCTATCTCTGAATTAACATCATTATCGCTTCCTATGTAGTCTCGCACGTTCTCGTCAAATATGTTTTGCCTTAACTTCCCTTCCTCGTCAGAAAGAATATTTCTAACAAAGTCCTTTGCAGAAACTGTAGCAACGTAACTGGCATCAATTTCCGGGGCAGCCGGGAATGCAGCCAAGCCAATGGTTTTTATCTGAGCTTCGACAGTACCGCTACTCGCTATCCACATCGAGTTTACAACATTTCTGTCAGCTTGAACGACATCAACATTTTGGAAGTACCCAGAGTCCGCAATAGCGCACTGAAGGTTTTCAAACGCAGCCACTATCTCCCTGTCTATTGACCGGTTAGCCGTCGTTGCAAAGTACGCTTGGACATCTGGGCGACCATTAGTGATCACACCGACAAAATCAAAGAGGAGAAGAAACATCTCCCGCGATTCTTGAAGCTTATCTGACAGAGGGAACTTTGGTCTTTCTGAGAGAAAGTCCTGGATCGCAATATTGAAAGTATTTATTTCTTTTTTCTGCCAAGCTTCAGAAGTTTTAGCCTGGGTAAAAACGACGGTCACATTGACGTCTCTGCGCCTATCCTTCAGGGTGGCGATCAATTCTTCTTTGGTGCTTACGTAGGCATCGTCAACGACAATCAACACACCATCTACGCCGGAGTCGTCTCCTTCGAAGATCAAGTCTTCGGGTTCAACATTGTCGGAGGACAACTTCCTCAAAGCAATAAAATTTACAAACGCCTCAAACAGAGTTGGATCATCGTAAGTGTTTGGGTATTGCTGTCTATAATTCTTTAAGTGTGACTTGACGACAAGATGCATTGAGGAACCTCTTCTTGATACCCCTCAACTATCCACAGAGCGCACCCGATGCAACACCCGCTTTGAGTGTTTCTTTCGTCAATCCTAAAACAGAGAATTGAGGCGTGGCCAGCCTCAGCTATCCATCTTCAACGCCGAGATGAAAGCTTCCTGGGGAATATCCACCTTGCCGAACTGGCGCATTTTCTTCTTGCCCGCTTTCTGCTTGTCCAGCAGTTTGCGCTTCCGGGTGGCGTCGCCGCCGTAGCATTTGGCGGTCACGTCCTTGCGCAGCGCCGAGAGGGTCTCGCGCGCAATCACCTTGCCGCCGATGGCGGCCTGGATCGGGATCTTGAACATGTGGCGCGGGATCAGGTCCTTGAGCTTTTCGCACATGGCGCGGCCCCGCAATTCGGCGCGGTCGCGGTGCACCATCATCGACAGCGCATCCACCGGCTCGTCGTTGACCAGCACCGACATCTTGACCAGATTGTCCTCGCGGTAGCCGGTCATCTGGTAGTCGAAGGAGGCATAGCCCTTGGTTACCGATTTCAACCGGTCATAGAAGTCAAACACCACCTCGTTCAGCGGCAGGTCATAGACCACCATGGCGCGGGAGCCGGCGTAGGTCAGGTCTTCCTGAATGCCGCGACGGTCCTGGCAGAGCTTCAGCACATCGCCGAGGTATTCATCGGGCACCAGAATGGTCGCCTTGATGCGCGGCTCCTCAAGGTGGTCGACCTTGGACATATCGGGCATGTCGGCGGGGTTGTGCAGCTCGATCATCTCGCCCTCAACGCCTTCCTTGCCCTTCATGTAGACATGGTAGACCACGGAGGGCGCGGTGGTGATCAGCTCGATATTATATTCGCGTTCGATCCGGTCGCGGATCACCTCAAGGTGCAACAGACCAAGGAAGCCGCAGCGGAAGCCAAAGCCGAGGGCCGCGGAGGTTTCCATTTCAAAGGAGAAGGACGCGTCATTCAGCGCCAGCTTGTCGATGGCGTCGCGCAGGTCTTCGAACTCGGAGGAATCCACCGGGAAGAGACCGCAGAACACCACGGGCTGTGCCGGTTTAAAGCCCGGCAGGGCGACCTCGGTGCCGTTGCGGTCATTGGTGATGGTGTCGCCGACGCGGGTGTCGCGCACCTGTTTGATGGACGCGGTGAGGAAGCCGATCTCGCCTGGTTCCAGCTGGTCCACCACCTGCATGGCCGGGCGGAACACGCCGATGCGGTCGACGTGATGCAGAGTGCCGTTCGACATGAATTTGACCCGCATGCCCTTTTTCAGGACGCCGTCCATGATGCGGACCAGAACGATCACACCGAGATAGGCGTCATACCAGCTGTCCACCAGCATCGCCTTCAGCGGCGCGTCGCGGGTTCCGGTTGGCGCGGGGAGTTTCTTCACGATGGCTTCGAGCGTCTCGCGGATGCCCTGCCCTGTCTTGGCCGAAACCCGGATCGCCTCGGAGGCGTCGATGCCGATCACATCCTCGATCTGTTCGGCGACGCGGTCACAGTCAGAGGCCGGCAGGTCGATCTTGTTCAGGACCGGCACGATTTCATGGTCGGCGTCCAGCGCGTGATAGACATTGGCCAGCGTCTGCGCCTCAACCCCTTGCGAGCTGTCGACCACCAGAAGCGAGCCTTCGACCGCGCGCATGGAGCGGGAGACCTCATAGGCGAAATCGACGTGACCGGGGGTGTCGATCAGGTTCAGCACATAGGTCTCGCCATCATCGGCCTTGTAGTCGATGCGGACGGTGTTGGCCTTGATGGTGATGCCGCGCTCGCGCTCGATATCCATGGAGTCGAGCAGCTGCTCCTTCATATCGCGGTCCTCAACCGTTCCGGTCTCCTGAATGAGCCGGTCAGCGAGAGTGGATTTGCCATGGTCGATATGGGCGACGATGGAGAAATTGCGGATGTGAGCGAGGTCTGTCATGCAAGGGGATATGATTTGGTTTTAGGGTTTGGTCAAGCGGGCATGAGCGATAATAGGACACGACGAAGCAAGCGCCGGTTTGGAGTAGCCGTGAACAGGCGCTTCAATGTTGTTGTTGCGCGAGAAATCCTAAGGCAGCTAGCTTTTCTCCAGAACCCATTCGACTCTGAGAGGCTAGGGTGGACATTTTTCACACAGTTCTACGTTTTGAGAGTGGTCGCGATATCGGTCAGAATATCTTACGCTCCTACACGTGACATGATCGGTATTCTCCGGTTCGCGTTAGATAAGCTATCTTATGCCCCTAAGATTCACGGCGACCCAGCATTTTCAGATATTATCGATCTAGCAAAGCTATTGGCTCCCACCAAATCGCTAGGAAAAACGGCAGTCAAAGGTGCGCTGAATGACATCTTGCTGCGAGGTCATATCGATGGCAACTTTCTAGATACAGAAGGGAAAAGAAAGAGCCTGCGCAGTGATATCGGAAATTTTGACAACATATCGCTCGCCGATCCACTCTTTGACAACTCACCAGATCTGGAAATATCAAAATTTATTAGTGCCTTAGATGTAAATTCGGCAATCCTAAACCACTGGCGCGAGTGGTACAAAGGTTTCCTCGACGGCAAACCGCTCGATTGGGACCTGCAACGCCGGGTTGCCTTGATCGACGATGCAATCTGGGACGCTGGCCCCGAAGCCGTCGCCGCCGAAATCGAGCGGATCAAGGCTGAATTCCTCGCTGAAAAACTACCATTGGCCGAGACCATCGAGCTGAACCCGGAGACTGGCAAGTTCCGCGCGGTGCCGATCCCGGTGGAGAACGCGTCTTATATGTCCGCTCTTCTGTCGCAGATCGGCGACGCACTGGAGGATTGCCTTGGCGGCCATAACGGGCTGTCGGAGCGCTCGGGCGATGTGAAAAAGCTCAACCGGGTGCTGACCAAATACAGGGACGACCCGCAGAACGCGGAGCTGACGCTGACAACAGTTGCCGGCAGCCTGCGGCGGCAATTGATTGAGACCAGAGAACTTCCCCCGAATGAGGATAACCACGCCCTTCTCCACACTGTAGAGGAAGGCGTGCGCGGCATTCGGGTCAATCATTCTGAGGTCGCGGCGAACCGCGAACAGCTTGGAAGGCAGGCGTTCAAAACGCTTGCAGCTGAGGAAAAGCAAGTGCTGGAAGAAGCCTTGCCCATCCTTACAGCGATCAGCGAGGCAGAGCTTGCGGAAGATTTCGCGCAGGATATTCCAGAACTGATCAACGATGCCACATTGCCGCTGGCAAATGGCGCGCCCCCTTTGCCCGGCGCGGATGCGGCAACACGGGTGTTCAGCCGTGTTTCCAAGATGGCCTTGTTGAAAGATCAGTATGACACGGTCACACGCAAAGGTGCCGAATGGTTCGACAGCGACACTCGAAAGACAGTGCAACTCGCTGGCTTGGTAGGTGGTGGTGCAGTTGCGGCAGGGGTCAATTTTGGCCCCAAGTTGCTTGAACTCGTAAAAATTGGCCTGCGCCTGCTCGGTGTTCTCTGAACAGGCCACCCCCAGTCCCAAGGCCAAACCGCGCCTGATCTACGCAAGGTCAGGCACTGCCCTCCCCGCTTTGTCAAAACGCCGCAAATTCGTCTGGCCTCCTGCGGGCGGGTCGAAAATACGCTATACTGTGGCCATTCCGCGAGACGCGCGCCCCCGCTGCGGGGGATCCCACTGCTCAGGAGGACACCGAAATGGATGCCATCAGAACTGCCGAATATGCCCGAGCGCTCTATTCAGCGCATGGGGACAAGGCCGAGGCCGAAGTGGCGCAGAAAATGCGGCGTTGTCAGGAGGCTGGCAAAACCGCCGAGGCCGAGGACTGGAAGTCGGTCCGCCAGATGATCCTGTCCCTGCGCGGGCCAAATCAGTCCTGACCTGCGCCCGCTGGCCGCTCGGTCGAACAGCTGCCCGAACGGGGGGCCGGACTATCGGACAGCGCCGCGTCGCCATAGCAGATCACCAGAGGGGCCGGCGCCCGATGGGCGCGGCAGCGGCTGGGCTATGCCCGGGCCGCGGCGGAGGCCCTCTTGCCCGTTGGCGGGTTTCCGCCGAGGGCTAACCAGCTGTTTACCTAGATTGAAAGCCTCCGCCGCTTGCGTCATAGTCCCGGCACACGCGGGCATCAGACCCGTTCAGATCAGAGCACTTGCAGATTTCTAGGGACAATGAAGATGAAGCTACTGCTGACTGCCACGCTATGCGCTGTGATGATCACCGGTGCGATGCCTGCCCCCGTCGACGCCGGCGCCATCGAGAAGGCCTGCCGCCAGTCCAACCGCGCCGCAGCCTCGCCGTCACTCTGCCGCTGCATTCAGTCGGTGGCCAATGCCAGCCTCAACCGCAGCGAACGCAAGACCGTGTCGAAATGGTTCAGCGATCCGCATCAGGCCCAGGTCGTGCGCCAGTCGAGCCGCAGCTCGGACGAGCGGCTGTGGAAACGGTACAAATCCTTCGGTGAAAACGCAGCCCGGGTCTGTAGCTGATCCGCTGCGGCGGGGTGGGTTAATCACGTCCAACCCGGCGCCCGAATGACACCGGGTGACATCGGATAAGACGCCCCGCAGGCAGAGGCTATCACGGACCGCAGCTGAGCAGACGATGCGCATCGCCCCTCCCCTTTCCCATCGACGGGACGCAGAACGGCGCCCGCACCATCAGGCAGGACCGCAGATATGTTGATGAAAGGGGTGACGCTGCGCGGGCTTGAGGTGTTCGAAGCGCTCGCCAAGACCGGGTCGGTGGCACAGACGGCCGCGCTCACCGGGCTGAGCCAGCCTGCGGTCAGCCAGCAGCTGCGCAATCTGGAAAGCGCGCTGGGGGCGGAGCTGGTCAACCACGGCCGCCGTCCGATGGTGCTGACCCCGGCCGGGCGCAATTTCCTGGTGCGGACGGAGGCGGTGCTGACCGAGCTGCGTCTGGCGCAGAGCGAATTGAGCGTGGTTGACCTCAACCACCTGTCGACGCTGTCCATCGGTCTGATTGATGATTTCGACAATGATCTGACCCCGCGTCTGGCCACCACGCTGGCCGAGAGCCTGGTCAACTGCCGTTTCAAGATGATCACCGCAGGCAGCCACGACATTCTGGACGCACTGGATGCGCGCGAGCTGCATATTGCCGTGGCGGCCACCTCCGGTGCGCTGCGCGAGGGGATCACCGAATACCCGCTGGTGCGCGATCCCTTCATGCTGGTGGCGCCGCGCGGGATGCTGCGCAAACCGGAGGCGGAGATGGATATCCTCAGCGCCCTGCCGTTTCTGCGCTATGAGAGCAGCCAGCTGATTTCGCAGCAGATCGAGGCCCATCTGGCGCGCCAGAAGCTGCTGTTTGAGGAACGGTTCGAAATCGGCTCGCATCTGTCGCTGATGGCGCTGGTGGCGCGGCGGATCGGCTGGGCGATCACCACGCCGCTGGGCTATATGCGGGCTGGCCGGTTCCATGATGAGATCGAGGCCTTTCCGCTGCCCTTTGGGGCGTTTTCGCGGCGAATTTCGCTGTTTTCCAGTGCCGATTGGGCCGACCGGGTGCCGCGCGACGTGGCGCAGACGATGCGGCGGCTGGTGCAGGGCCATATGATTGACCCTGCGGTACACCGCCTGCCCTGGCTGGCCGGTGAGCTGAAGGTGCTGGAGGACTGAACCCGCCTTAGCGCAATGTTCTGGCCAGCCCGGCTGCGGCGGCTTCGATCAGATCGAGGCATCCGTCAAAGTCGCGGGTGTAATAGGGATCCGGCACGTGATCGGCGCCATGATCCGGGGCGTAATCGGTGAACAGCCTGACCGGCGTCGCAGCTCCCTCGGGGCGCAGCGCTTCGATATCGGCGAGATTGTCGCCATCCATTGCGATGATCAGATCAAAGCGGGCGAAATCCTGTGGTGTGAACTGACGCGCGCGCAGATCCGACAGATCAATCCCCCGCGCCCCGGCTGCGGCCTGCATGGCGCCATAGGGCGGCGCGCCCACATGGTAGCCTGCGGTGCCGGCGCTGTCGGTCCCGACCTGCGGGCAGAGCAGTCGAAACACGCCTTCGGCGGCGGGGGAGCGGCAGATATTGCCAAGACAGACAAAGAGAACGTTCTGCGTCACGGATGCGGCCTTTGCTGGATGCGCCGCGATTTGGCGCGAGGGGAGAGGCCCATGGTAACGCGCCCGCAGAAAAAGAAAATGGCCAGCCCATGCGGCGGTCTGCGCGGGCTGGCCGAAAAAGGGCTGTGGTTTCAGATCAGACGGGCGATCAATGCGAGTGTTTCATCGCACCGTGATCTGCCTTGCGCTCCAGATCGACGGGCACGGTCACGGTGACCTCACCGGCCTTTTCGAACACGAGGGTAAGATCGACCGTATCGCCATGCTCCAGCGGTCTGGTCAGCCCCATCAGCATCACATGATCGCCGCCACGTTGCAGCATATGGGTGGCACTGGCAGCAACGGCAAAGCCCTCCTCGACGTGGAGCATCTGCATGACGCCGTTTTCGCCTTCCTTATGGGTGTGCAGCTGCACCAGCTTTGCGGCGTCGCTATGGGCTGCGATCAGGCGGTCGTCGCTGTCGGAGGCGTTTTCGATCATCATAAAGGCCGCGCCGCTCTTGGCGGCTTTGGAGGAGACGCGGGCGTAGCTGTCTGTCACGGTGATGTCGGCGGCAAAGGCGGCACCGGCAAAACAGATGGCAGCGACGCTGGCGGCAAAAGTGGTCTTGAAGGTCATTGGTCGTGATCCTTGATACGTAGGCTTCGGAATTCAGGTCTGGTGGAGCGCGCTCAGACCGCGCGCAGAGGCACCAGTTCCGGTGGACCACGGGCCCAGGCCGCCAGCCGCACCATGGGCAGGATCGCGGCGGATTCGCCCAGATCGCGCGTCAGCTGTCGCGGCAGGGTACTCTGCGCCGGAAGCGGCAGCGACAGCGCAAGATCGGCGGTGAAGGTCAGGCATTCGGGGCAGTCCATCGGCGGCGAGACCGGCTGGCCGTCGCTGTCGATATAGACCATCACCGGCCCGGTGCCGGTACAGATCACCATCTGCCCCGTAGCATCGCGCATACCCGCCTGCGCGCTGACGCCGGTGACGGCCATCAAAGCGATCAGGGCCAGAGCCAGATATGAACGCAGCAAGGTCATTGTGCCGCGAGATATGCGCCCGCGACCGCGCCGCTGCAAGGCGAAAAAGGGACGCAGGCAAAGCAGGCGCGACCGGCGAGACAGGCACACCAGTGACACATATGAAAACGCCGCGCATGAGGGTCATGCACGGCGTTTCGAAATCTTGTCCCTGCCCGCTGCGGGCCGGGTCTGGCGATCAGGCCTCGGCGGCTTGTGCCTTGGCGATCTCTTTCTTGACCTTCAGCGCTGCGGTGGACAGCTCTTCGTCCTTGGCTTTGGCCAGGAATGCGTCCAGACCACCACGGTGATCAACGGTGCGCAGAGCAGCCGCGGAGATGCGCAGCTTGATACCACGACCCAGAGTCTCGGACTGGAGGGTCACGTCGTTCAGGTTCGGCAGAAAGCGACGTTTGGTTTTGTTGTTGGCGTGGCTGACATTGTTGCCAGTCATCGGGCCTTTTCCGGTCAGTTCGCAACGGCGCGACATAGGTTCATCCTTCGTATCTGGGGCGCCCGTGGATCATTGTTCGAATCGAGCACCAAATTACAAGGGGCGCGGCCATTGGCTGCGCCCGAAAACTGGTTGGATGCGTTTAGGAGGAATCGCGTGCAGGGTCAAGCCATATGAAACGGATTTATGGGACAACCCGTGCACAACCTCCCAGCGGGCTGTTTCAGCACCCAAGGTCTGCGCCCTCATAGCCTGTCTGAGGCGCGGACTCCAGCGTTTATCACAGCATCTGCGCCTGCCGCAGCATCCCCTCCCGGCAGCCGGTGCGGACCTCAACCGACGCCCAGCCCGGCCAGCAGATCCCGGGCCGCCGCCGCCGGCGTGATCTGCCCTGCCGCCACATCTTCGGAGAGTTCCGCCATGCGGCTCCGCGCCCAGGGGGTTTCCAGCCGTGCCAGCAGCGCCTGACGCACATCCTCGCCAAACCAGTAGCGGGCCTGTTCGGCGCGGCGGCGCTGCCAGTGGCCATTGGCGCGACGCCAGTCGGCCAGCGCCTGCATGTCGTCCCATGCGGTCTCCAGCCCGTCCCTTGTCGCGGCAGAGACCATCAGCGCCTTGGGGAAGCCATCGGGATCCTGCGGACGTTTGCGCAGCAGGCGCAGCGCCCCGGCATAATCGGCGCAGGTGCGGGTGGCGGCCGGTTTCAGATCGCCGTCGGCCTTGTTCACCAGAATGATGTCGGCCATTTCCATGATACCGCGTTTGACGCCCTGCAATTCGTCGCCCCCCGCCGGCGCCAGCAGCAAGAGAAACAGATCGGACATTTCCGAGACCACGGTTTCTGACTGCCCGACCCCGACGGTTTCGATCAGCACCACGTCAAAGCCCGCCGCCTCGCACAGCGCCACCGCTTCGCGCGAGCGGCGCCCAACGCCGCCCAGATGGGTCTGGCTTGGCGAGGGGCGGATAAAGGCGTTTTTTTCACGGCTGAGATGTTCCATCCGGGTCTTGTCGCCCAGAATCGATCCGCCCGAACGGGTCGAGCTGGGATCAACCGCAAGCACCGCGACCCGCAGGCCTGCCGCGATCAGCATCATGCCGAAGCTTTCGATGAAGGTGGATTTCCCCACCCCCGGCGTGCCGGACAGGCCGATGCGCAGAGCCTGACGGTTTTCGCGGGCCAGACTGTCCAGCAGGCGGGTGGTGGCCTCGCGGTGGTCGGCGCGCCCGCTTTCCACCAGCGTGATCGCTCGGGCCAGGGCGCGGCGTTCGCCATTCAGGATCCGCGCGGCCAGATCGTCGATATCCAGCGGACCCCTGCGGTCTGCCGTTGTGCCGCCTGTTCCACCGGAATTGCCTGCTGCTGCCATGGTGGCCCTCTCCCCGCTCCTAGGTTTGGGCATTGATGGCGCAGCCGGGCGGCGCTTGTCCAGTGAACATCCGTCGCAGGAGGACAAAGCCGGTGCGCTCGGCGCTGGACCACGCCCGCGCCATTGGCGATAAGGCGGCATGACCAGATTGCCCATTGATGACGCCCTGCCCGAGTTGATCGCTGCCCTGCGCCGCCAGTCGCGTGCCGTGTTGCAGGCGCCACCGGGCGCCGGCAAGACCACGCGGGTGCCGCTGGCGATGCTGGAAGAGCAGCTCTGCGAGGGGCGGATCATCATGCTGGAGCCGCGCAGGCTGGCAGCGCGGGCCGCGGCGGAACGTATGGCCGACACGCTGGGCCAGCCGGTCGGCGCAACCGTCGGCTACCGGATCCGCGGCGAGGCCAAGGTCAGCGCCGAGACCCGGATCGAAGTGGTGACCGAGGGGATCCTGACCCGGATGCTGCAATCGGACCCTGATCTGCCGGGTATCGGCGCGGTGATCTTTGACGAATTCCACGAACGGTCGCTCAATGCCGATTTTGGTCTGGCGCTCTGTCTGGAGGTGGCCGGAGCGCTGCGCGACGATCTGATCCTGCTGGCCATGTCTGCCACATTGGATGCCGCACCCGTAGCCGAGCTGATGGCGGCGCCGCTGATCACCTCCGAGGGGCGCAGCTATCCGGTTGAGACCCGCTGGCTGGACACCCCCCTGCCCGCCGACAGCCGCAGCGGACGCGGTCCGAGGCGGCTGGATGCGCTGGTGGATCTGGTGCTGCGCGCAGAGGCGGAGACACGCCCGCCCGGATCCGGCGGCAAAGGCGGGTCCGAGGCCAAGGGTGGCGGCATTCTGGTGTTCCTCCCCGGCGAGGGCGAGATCCGCAAGGCCGCTGCCGCGCTGGCGACCCGGCTGCCGGGGGATTGCGTGGTGCGTCCGCTATATGGCGCGCTCCCCTTTGCCGAGCAGCGCGCGGCGATCCAGCCGGATCCTGTGGCGCGCAAAATCGTGCTCGCGACCTCGATCGCGGAAACCTCGCTCACCATTCAGGACATTCGCGTGGTGGTGGACATGGGGCTGGCGCGGCGCAGCCGGTTCGACCCCGGTTCCGGCATGTCGCGACTGGTGACCGAGCGGGTGACCCGTGCCGAGGCTACCCAGCGGCAGGGCCGTGCGGGCCGTGTTGCAGCTGGTGTTGGGTATCGGTTGTGGACCAAGGGCGAGGATGGCGCGTTGGCCGCGTTTCCGCCGCCGGAGATTCAGGCCGCCGACCTTACCGCGCTGGCGCTGGAACTGGCGCTCTGGGGGGCGGATCCGGGCGATCTCCCGTTTCTGACGCCACCGCCAGATGGCGCCCTGCAGGAGGCGCGCGCCTTGTTGCGGATGCTCGGGGCGCTGGACGACGAGGGGCGGATCACCCCCCATGGCAAGGCGCTGGCCCGGCTGCCGCTGCACCCGCGCCTGGGGCACATGCTGGCGCGCTTTGGCGCTGATGCGGCACCGCTGGCGGCGCTGCTGGCGGAACGCGACCCGTTGCGCGGCGCGCCGGTGGATCTGGCGCTGCGGCTGGAGGCCCTGAGGGATGCCAAGGGGTTTCAGCGTCGCCGGAGCTATCAGCTGAACCTCCCGACGCTGGAACGCATCAAGGGCGAGACCAAGCGGCTGGCCCGGCAGGCGCGCGGTGGGGCGTCCTCTGCGTCGGCAAGCGCTGCGGTGATGGCCGCCACCGCCTACCCCGACCGGATCGGCCAGCGCCGCAAGGGCGATGCGCCGCGCTATGTGTTGTCCGGTGGCAAGGGCGCGGTGCTGCCACCCGAGGACAGTCTGGCGGCGACGCCGTTTCTGGTGGGGCTCGACAGCGATGGCAACCCGCGTGAGGCGCGGCTGCGGCTGGCCGCACCGATCACCCTGTCTGAGCTGCGCGCCGAATTTGCCGATCAGATCAAACCGCAGCTGACCTGCGCCTGGTCCAAACGCGATCGCCGGGTGGTGGCGCGTCGTCAGCAGTGTCTGGGCGCCATCGTGCTGGAGGATCACATCTGGAAGGATGTTCCGGCGGAGGCTGTGGCGACGGCGATGCTGGACGGCGTGCGCGAACTGGGCCTGCGGCTCAGCGGTGCGGCGGCGCGGTTTGTGGCGCGGGTGCGATTGTTGCAGGCCGATGGCGAGGATCTGCCGGATTTCAGCGAAGAGGCTTTGCTGGCGACGCTGGAGGATTGGCTGCTGCCGATGCTGGACGGGGTGCGCAGCGCCGAGGACTGGAAACGCTTTGACCTGCTGCCTGCGCTGCGCGCGGCGCTCAGCTGGGAGCAGACGCAGAGGCTGGACCAGCTGGCGCCGCCGCATTTCACCACGCCGCTGGGGCGTCGGGTGCCGATTGATTATGCCGAGGAGATCCCGGAGATCTCCGTGCGCCTGCAAGAGATGTTCGGGGTCACCCGCCACCCTACCGTGGGTGGCGTGGCGCTGAAGGTCTCGCTGCTGTCACCGGCGCAGCGGCCGATCCAGATCACCCGCGATCTGCCCGGTTTCTGGTCCGGCTCTTATGCCGATGTGCGCAAGGATATGCGCGCCCAATACCCCAAACACCCCTGGCCCGAGGACCCCACGCAGGCGGATCCGACCCTGCGCGCGAAACCCCGGAAATAGCCAAAACTGATGCCGGAACGCGTGATTTCCCCGCGAATTCACGGAATTTTGCGCCTCTTTGGCGCAAAAACCCGCCGTTTCGCAATCTCGGCCTCTTGAATTCCGGCCCCACCATGCCAAGATTGTTCCAAAGCAAAAATGTGCCGGGCATCCAAGCGTCGGCAGCAGAAAGCTGAGCAGCAATGAAGCATATGATGTCCAGTGCCTGGGAGGAGTACCTCCGGCCAATGTTTTTCCGCCCCAAACGGCTGCAAGTCGCCGCCATGTGCTATCGCGATGGTGCCGAGGGCCGAGAAGTGCTGATGATCACCAGCCGGGGCACCGGTCGCTGGATTGTCCCCAAAGGCTGGCCGATCAAGGGCAAGAACGGCCCGCAATCCGCGCTGCAGGAGGCCTGGGAAGAGGCCGGTGTGCGTGAGGCCCGGATCGAGGGTGAGCCGGTCGGCACCTACGAATATGTGAAATTGCAGGACAATGGCACGAAGGAAACCGTGCACACGCTGGTCTATGCGGCAGAGGTCATTGAGCTGGCCAAGGATTATCCCGAACAATCCGAGCGGACCCGCAAATGGATGTCGCCGGCCGCAGCTGCGGATCTGGTGGCCGAGCCTGAATTGAGCGAATTACTGCGTCAATTGTAACAGTTCCGTGATGGAAATATGACAAACCCCTTGCATGACTGCAGAGGGGACGCTAGGCGCGTGCGCAACTTTTGAATCGGGATCGATACAATGAGCGACGCACCGCAGCGACCGCAGTGGAAGACACTGGACCGGGATCTTAACCGGATTTCTCAACTTGAACTGGCGACATCCTATGTGTCGCGCCCGCTGGTGGCCCCCGGCATCGCGCTGGTCTTTATCGCGCTGGCCGGCGTTGGCGCGGCGGTGTTCCTCGGCTCGGCGCCCTCCAGCTTTGTGGTGATCGCGGCGGCGGCCTTCGGGGCCTATATGGCGCTGAACATCGGCGCCAATGATGTGGCCAACAACATGGGCCCGGCGGTGGGCGCCAACGCGCTGACCATGGGCGGCGCCATCGTGATTGCCGCCCTCGCCGAAAGCGCCGGTGCGCTGCTGGCAGGCGGCGATGTGGTCTCCACCATCTCCAAGGGCATCATTGATCCGGCAAGTGTTGCCAGCGCCGATGTGTTCATCTGGGCCATGATGGCGGCGCTGATTTCCTCGGCGCTCTGGGTGAACCTTGCGACATGGATCGGCGCGCCTGTCTCGACCACACATTCGGTTGTGGGCGGCGTCATGGGCGCTGGTATCGCAGCAGCCGGGTTCGGCGCCGTGAACTGGCCTACTATGAGCAAAATCGCTGCCAGCTGGGTGATCTCACCGGTGCTGGGCGGGCTGATTGCGGCCGGGTTCCTCGCCTTTATCAAGGCCAAGATCATCTATCAGGACGACAAGATCGCCGCTGCACGGCGCTGGGTTCCGGTACTGGTGGGCATCATGGCGGGGGCCTTTGCCTCTTATCTGGCGCTGAAGGGGCTGAAGAAGATCATCAAGATCGACCTGGAGATTGCGCTGCTGATCGGGGCCGCTGTCGGCGCGATGAGCTATGTGATCACCGCACCGCTGATCAAGCGCCAGTCGGAGGGGATGGAGAACCGCAACAAATCGCTGAAGGTGCTGTTTTCGATCCCGCTGGTGATCTCGGCTGCACTTCTGTCGTTTGCTCATGGTGCCAATGATGTGGCCAATGCGGTGGGTCCGCTGGCGGCGATCGTGCACACAACGGAATTTGGCGATATCGCCTCCAAAGTGGCGATTCCGACCTGGGTCATGGTGATCGGGGCCTTTGGCATCTCCTTTGGCCTGTTCCTCTTTGGTCCCAAGCTGATCCGCATGGTCGGCAGCCAGATCACCAAGCTCAATCCGATGCGCGCCTATTGCGTATCGCTGTCGGCCGCGATCACCGTGATCGTGGCCAGCTGGCTGGGCCTGCCGGTCTCCTCCACCCACATTGCGGTGGGGGCTGTGTTTGGCGTCGGTTTCTTCCGCGAATGGCATATGGAGCGCCGCCTGCGCAACAGCTCCGCCACCCAACCCGAAACCAAGCGGATTGCACCGGAAGAGCGCCGTCGCCGCAAACTTGTGCGCCGCAGCCATTTCATGACCATTGCTGCCGCATGGGTGATCACCGTGCCCGCCGCGGCACTGCTGTCGGGCTGCGTGTTCCTGGCGCTGACCGCGATCACAATGTGATCCCGGCCCTGGGCTAAAGTCCCGGCCCGAAGCCTCGGCCTGAAATGGAAAAACCGCCGCATCCTGGCCGGATGCGGCGGTTTTTTGTTGGCCTATTCGCAGGCTGAGGCGAGTGGTTCAGGCCCCGAGGCAATAGCGCATGATCGCCTTTTGTGCGTGCAGGCGGTTTTCAGCCTCGTCAAAGATCACCGATTGCGGACCATCCATCACGGCGGAGGTGACTTCCTCTTCGCGGTGGGCCGGCAGGCAGTGCATGAACAGCGCATCGGGTTTGGCATGGGCCATCAGCGCATCGTTCACCTGATAGCTGCGCAGCATATTGTGGCGGCGCTCCTTGGACGACTGGCTGTCGTGCATCGAGACCCAGGTGTCGGCCACCACCAGATCGGCGCCCTCGACCGCTTTCTGGGCGTCGCGCTCGATGATGACCTGCGAGCCTGCGTTGCGGGCGAGGCCGATGAACTCAGGCTCCGGGTCGAGCTGGGCCGGACCGGTGAAAGTGAAATCAAAGCCGAATTGTGCGGCCGCATGCAGGAAGGAGGCGCAGACATTGTTGCCGTCGCCGCACCAGACGACTTTCTTGCCCTTGATGGGGCCGCGATGCTCCTCATAGGTCAGCACATCGGCCATGATCTGGCAGGGGTGGGTGCGGTCGGTCAGCCCGTTGATCACCGGCACCGAGGCATATTCGGCCATTTCGGTCAGCACGGTTTCATCAAAGGTGCGGATCATGATCATATCGACATAGCGGCTGAGCACGCGGGCGGTGTCGGCGATGGTCTCGCCGTGGCCGAGCTGCATGTCGCTGCCCGACAGCACCATGGTCTGCCCGCCCATCTGCCGCACGCCCACATCAAAGGAGACGCGGGTCCGGGTCGAGGGTTTTTCGAAGATCAGCGCAACCATCCGGTCCTTCAGCGGCAGTTCATCGTCAAGGGCGGCCTTCGGGCGGCCCTGGCGGGCATCCTTGGTGATCCGGGCCTGGTCGATGATCCCGCGCAGATCGGCGGCATCGGTTTTGTGAATGTCGAGAAAGTGGTTCATGTCGGATATCGCTTTCGGTTGTCTTGGTAGGCGGCGGCACCGCATCGCTGGGCCGGTCAAGGCGGGGGCCAGCCCCCGCACCCCCGGAGTATTTCGGGAAAGATGACGGCTAGGCCTCGGCGCTGGCGGTCAGCGCGGTGGCGGCCTGATCGAGACGGGCGAAGGCCTCTCCAATGTCCTCATCGGTGAGGGTCAGCGGCGGCAGCAGGCGGATCACATTGTCGGCGGCCGGAACCGTGACCACCTCGGCCGCATAGCCGGCATTGACCACGTCGATATTGGCCGCCACGCATTTCAGCCCCAGCATCAGGCCGGTGCCGCGCACCTCCTCGAAGACCTCGGGATGGGCGGCCACCAGCCCTTCGAGTTTCTGACGCAGGAGACCTGCCTTGCGGTTGACCTCGGCCAGAAAGGCAGGGTCGGAGACGTGATCCATCACCGCGCAGCCCACCGCACAGCCCAGCGGGTTGCCGCCATAGGTGGAGCCATGGGTGCCTGCGGTCATGCCGCTCGCAGCCTCCTCCGTTGCGAGCACTGCACCCAGCGGGAAACCGCCGCCGATGCCCTTGGCCACCATCATGATGTCGGGGGTGATGCCTGCCCATTCATGGGCAAACAGCTTGCCGGTACGACCCACACCGCATTGCACCTCGTCGAGGATCAGCAGCAGGCCGTGATCGTCACAGATCTGACGCAGCGCCTTCAGCTCTGCATCCGGCACCGGGCGGATACCGCCCTCGCCCTGCACCGGTTCGATCAGGATCGCGGCGGTCTTGTCGCTGATGGCATCGGTGACCGCATCGAGATCGCCGAAGGTGAGATGGACAAAGCCGGGCAGCATCGGGCCGAAGCCCTTGGTCATTTTTTCAGAGCCCGCGGCTGAGATGCCTGCGGCGGAGCGGCCATGGAAGGCACCGGAGAAGGTGATGATCTCCACCCGCTCGGGCTGATCGTTTTCATAGAAATACTTGCGCGCCATTTTCACGGCGAGTTCGCAGGCCTCGGTGCCGGAGTTGGTGAAGAACACGGTGTCGGCAAAGCTGTGCTCCACCAGCCGGTCGGCCAGCGCCTGCTGCTGCGGGATGTGGTAGAGGTTGGAGACATGCCAGAGGTTTTCGGCCTGTTCCGTCAGCGCCTTGACCAGAGCCGGATGGGCGTGGCCCAGCGCATTGACCGCAATGCCGGCGGCGAGGTCCAGAAAACGTCGCCCGTCAGCCTCGATCAGCCAGGCGCCCTCGCCCTTCACAAAGCTGAGCGGCGCGCGATTATAGGTTGGCAGAACGGAGGGGATCATCTGGATCTTCCTTTTGGGCATGATGGGCCAAGCAGTGACGCAGCCGGGCCGCAGGGTCAACGATTTTGGGCGTGATTCTTGAGGTCTTGAGGCATGCCGATGAGCATTGATCAGGCACGCGGGATCGGGGCCGGTTACGCGCTTTGGCGTCGGCGTCGCAGCAGGGAGATATGTGCAGCGGTGATCATGACCGCGTCCATAACGGAGGTTTTGACAAAAGAAAAGACCATTTGTGAAGCCATATGCGACAAAGCGGCACCCCGGGGTGCCACAGTCGGCGCTCTTGCTCGGGGCCGGCCGCTTTGCCGGTGTTATGCGCGCCGCCAGCGATCAAGCCGACCCATGCCGCGGGTGAAGGCCCAGGCCAGAATGCGCGGCATCCCCTTGGCTTCAAGCGCATCGACGCAGTGGGCCTGAAACTCGGCAAGGCTGGCACCGGGGTGCCGGAAGCTGCCGTTTTCATAACAGAGTGAACAATATGTCCCGCTGCGGCTGCCGTCCGCCTCGCTGCCGCCGCCCTCGGGATCCTTGCTGAGCGGCATTCCGCAGCTTTGACACTTGGGACCCATGTCACACCTCTTGATCCGGTTTCACTTCCGGATTATGCTCAAAACCATGGAGTTGAGTCAATTGTTTTCAGGGAGGCCACAGGGTGCGGATCGGTGAACTGGCGCGGCTGAGCGGTGTCAGCCGTGACACGCTGCGATTTTACGAGCGTCAAGGGCTGATCCATTCGGCGCCGGGAGCGGAACCGACCAACAGCTACCGGGATTATCCTGAGGAGGCGCTGATCACGCTGGAACAGATCGCCGATGCGCAGGCCGCGGGCATCAGCATTGCGGATCTTGCCATCCTGCTGAGCCAGCTGGAAGCGGCGGAGCCGGAGAGTTTCGATGGGGTTGCCTTTCTTGACAGCCGGATTGCCGAGGTCGAGGCCCGTATCCAGCGGGCGGAGCGGTTCCTGACCAGCCTGCGCCAGGCCCGCGATGCGCTAGAGGCGGCACCGTTTCGACGCTGAGCAAACCGTTTTGGCTTGCCAAGGCGGCACCGCTGGCGCATCGCTGGCCCATGCACCGGACCATATCGCCCAATCCCGCTCTTGCCGCCGTCTTCATCCTGGTGGCCACAGTTTTCATCGCAGGCACCACCCTGATCGCAAAGGCTTTGGGTACCGAGGCATCGGGTGTGCCGCTGCATCCGCTTCAGATCAGTTTCGGGCGCTTTGCCTTTGCGTTTCTGGCGATCACGACAGTGGTCGCGCTGCGGCGACCCCGGTTCACCCGCCCGCATTGGGGGCTGCATCTCGGGCGCACCAGCTTTGGCTGGATGGGGGTGACGCTGATGTTTGCCTCGGTGGCCTATATCCCGCTGGCGGATGCCACCGCGATCACCTTTTTGAACCCGGTCTTTGCGATGCTGCTGGCGATTCCGCTGCTGGGAGAGCGGGTTGGTCCCTGGCGATGGGCGGCGGCGGCGATTGCGCTGCTGGGCGCGATGATCCTGCTGCGCCCGACCCCGGCGAGTTTTCAGCCCGCCAGCCTGCTGGCGCTGGCGGCGGCTGCGGTGATGGGGCTGGAGCTGATCTTTATCAAGCGGCTGGCCGGGCGCGAGCGGCCGTTGCAGATCCTGTGGGTCAACAATCTTCTGGGCACGGTGATTGCCTGTAGCGCGGTGGTCGCGGTTTGGCAGCCTCCCTCGGCAGAGCAATGGGCGCTGATGGCGGCGCTCGGCTGTATGATGGCCTGCGCTCAGGGCTGTTTCATCAACGGAATCGCGCGGGCGGATGCGTCATTTGTGGCGCCTTTCAGCTATGCGACGCTGATCTTTGCCACGCTCTATGATCTTGCGGTGTTCGCGGTGGTCCCGGATGCGGTCACCGTGCTGGGGGCGGTGATCATTCTGGCGGGCGCGGCGCTACTGGCCTGGCGCGAGGGACGCCTGCGCCCCCCGACCCTGCACGTGGATTCGGGCGCGCAGGCGGATCAGGATTTCAGCCGGTAACCGCTGCGCAGCATCAGCCAGGCCAATGTGCCGATGGCGAGGCTTGCGAGGCTACAGACCACAAGCCCGAGCACCGGCGAACTGTCGGAGGTGCCGATCACGCCGAATCGCACGCCGTCGATCAGGTAGAACACCGGATTGAGATGCGACAGCAGCCGCAGCACTGGTGGCAGCGACTGCACCGAGTAGAACGTGCCAGAGAGAAAGGCGAGCGGCGTCACGATGAAATTGGTGATCGCTGCCATCTGGTCGAACTTCTCGGCGAAGACACCGGCAACAATGCCAAGCCCACCGAGGAATACCGCGCCCAGCACCACAAAGAGCAGCGCCACCAAAGGGTGTTCCGGCACCACGCCAAGCACCAGCATGAGGCCGGTGCCGATGCCGAGGGCCACCAGAACGCCCCGCGCGACCGCGCCGGCCAGATAGCCCAGCAGGATTTCAACCCCGGACAGCGGCGGCATCAGCGTGTCGACGATATTGCCCTGCACCTTGGTGATCACGATGGAGGAGGAGGTATTGGCAAAGGCATTTTGGATCACCGTCATCATCATGATGCCGGGGGCCAGAAATACGATGAAGGGCACGCCCATCACATCGCCCCGCCCCGGCCCGATGGCAATGTTGAAGATCATCAGGAACAGCGCGGCAGTGACCATTGGCGCCAGCAGGGTCTGGGTCCAGACCACCAGAAACCGGGTAACCTCGCGCCGTGCCAGGGTGCGCAGGCCAAGCCAGTTCACCCGCCCGAACCGGCGTTCTCCGAGGGCGATACCCGGTGAGACAGGTGACTCTGCCTGTGCTGCGGTCCCTGCCGGGGTCTGCGGTGTATCCTGTGCCATGTCCGACCTCTTTCACTCTGTGCGGGCCAATCCCCCACCGGTCCGGCGACCTCGGGGGTGGTCACGGCCTTCGTAACCGGTCGCAGGCGCGCGTCAACCCGTGCTGCGCCCTTTGCCGGGGCTGATCGTCGAGCCTGATGGATAGGCTTGTCGCCGCAGATGGCCCGGCAGACCCCTGACAAGCGCAAGACGCTCTTGTAACTCGGGGCGCAGTGATTAGAATAGGGGCTTGTTACGGAATTCGATGGCGGCCGCAGGTTCCTGGGGCCGCTTTTAGCTTGGAAAGGCAACAGATGTCCTGGACAGACGAGCGCGTCGAACTGCTCAAGAAAATGTGGGGCGAAGGGCAATCTGCAAGCCAGATCGCCAAGGAACTCGGCGGCGTGACACGCAACGCCGTGATTGGCAAGGTGCATCGCCTGGGACTGTCCAACCGCAACAGCGGTACGGCCAAACCGGCAGCCGAGCCCAAGGAAAAGCCCGCCGCCGCGCCAAAGCCAGCGCCAGCCGCCGCTGCTGCGGCTCCGGCCAAGCCCAAGCCGCAGCCCAAGACCGAACCGGCCCGCCCGGTAACGCCCGAGCCTGCGGCCACCGGCGACGCCCGGAGCGCGACGCCTGCGCGCCGTCAGATCATCCCGGCCGGACAGCCACTGCCGCCGCAGCCCTCGGCCAATGAGATCAGCCCAGAAGCGCTGGCCAAGGTCAATGAGATCGAGAAGAAGGCCAAGAAGCTGTCGCTGATGGAGCTGACCGAGCGGACTTGCAAATGGCCCGTAGGTGACCCCGCGACCGAAGATTTCTGGTTCTGTGGCCTGCCGGTCCAGCAGGGCAAACCCTATTGCGAAGCGCATGTTGGCGTGGCCTTCCAGCCGATGAGCGCGCGCCGCGACCGCAAACGCTGAACCGCCTGAAACCACCTGCCAGCTGGCCTTGGGTCTGAGCGGCAGGTCGTGTGATGTAAAACAGCGCCCAGGATGTCTCCGGGGCGCTGTTTTCATGCTTGGGGGGAGCGGTTCGAGGCCCCTCCCCCCCCGCGCCCGCAGGCGGGCGATCAGATCGGATCAGATCAGCCTTTCTCCGGCGCCGAGGATGTGAAGTTGGGGATCACGCTCTTGGAGGCATCGGCGGGTTCGATTTCGGGCCAGTTGCCCTCGGCGAGGTTGATGTTGCCGGGAATATCCGCTTCCCAGAAGCCGACGACGTTCTTGGTGATGTTGAGATAGAGTTTGTCATCCACGATGCGCCAGAGGTTCGGGTTGCCCGGAACCTTGCCGCCCTTGGAAACGCCATAGGCACAGTGGCCATCATATTGCGGCGCGTAATACTCGGGGTTGGCAGCAAATTTATCGCGGTTCTCGGCGCTGGAGAAGGCGAAGGTGGCGCCGTTATGCTCAGCCGTGAAGGCGGCATTGCCGGGCACCGCTGCGGGCTGGGCGTTGCCGACAGGGTTCTGCGCCAGATCACGATAGGCCACCACATCGTAGCCCGAAACGGCAAAGCCGGTGTTGTCGACATATTGATCCCCGGCAAAGGCAGGCAGACCAAAGGAGGCAGCGGCCAGGGCGGCAAAGAGAATGCGTTTCATAGACTATCCTTTTCAAAGGCGCGAGCCATCGGACCCGACAGAAGCGGAACGCCGACCATCCGGGCCGGGCTGTTCAGACACTAGCCAGAGATCGCAGGCGATGCGAAGGGGGGCTCACGTCCCTGTGTCCAGTGCGGAGCCGCCGTGATCTGACGCGGGGATTTGTTACAACTGGCAGGCCGCAGCCCTCCCCGGTCAAGAAAAAGTGTATGCCACAGACCTTCCAGTCATTGGAATTTTGCGCGACCTGATTATCTGTTGCAGGATACGGCGCGGCCCCCCTGCTGGGGGACGCTGCGCCACCATCACCTGATCCATTCAAAAACCCTTTCATAACAAGGCCAACAGATGAGTGACACAACCTATACCCCACCGAAAGTCTGGACCTGGGACCAGGAGAGCGGTGGCCGCTTTGCCTCGATCAACCGCCCGATCGCCGGTGCCACCCACGACAAGGAGCTGCCGGTCGGGAAACACCCCTATCAGCTTTATTCGCTGGCCACGCCCAATGGGGTGAAGGTCACGGTGATGCTGGAGGAGCTGCTGGCCGCAGGTCACAAGGGGGCTGAATATGACGCCTGGCTGATCAATATCGGCGAAGGCGATCAGTTCGGGTCCGGCTTTGTCGAGGTGAACCCCAATTCGAAGATCCCGGCGCTGATGGATCGTAGCGGCGACACGCCGGTGCGGGTGTTTGAATCCGGCTCGATCCTGGTGCATCTGGCGGAAAAATTCGATGCCTTCCTGCCAAAGTCCGGGGCCGCGCGCGCCGAGGTGATGAACTGGCTGTTCTGGCAGATGGGCAGCGCGCCGTATCTCGGCGGCGGCTTTGGCCATTTCTACGCCTATGCACCGGAAAAATACGAATACCCGATCAATCGCTTCTCGATGGAGGCCAAGCGTCAGCTGGATGTGCTGGACCGCCAGCTGGCCGAGACCCGTTTCATCGCCGGTGAGGATTACACCATCGCCGATATGGCGATCTGGGCCTGGTATGGTCAGCTGGTGCTCGGGCGGCTTTATGAGGCAGCGGAATTCCTGGATGTGGAAAGCTATACCCATGTGCTCCGCTGGGCCAAGGAGATCGATGCGCGTCCGGCCGTGTCCCGTGGCCGCATGGTGAACCGTGCCTTTGGCGAGCTGCACACCCAGCTGCGCGAACGCCATGATGCGTCGGATTTCGACACCAAGACGCAGGACAAACTGGAACCGGCAGAGGCCGACAGCTGACCGCGGGCGGGGACGGCCCCGCCTACCACCATTGCAGAAGACACTGGACATCGCGGCGCCTAACCGGGCCGCGATGTTTCTGTTTGAGACCCGCAGACCTGCCGCCCTAGCTGAGCCGGGGCGGATTTTCAGGATCCCGTCCGGGGGCAGAGGGCAGTTTCGGTTCTGCCGGTTGCGGCAGATCGAACCGCAGTCCCACCTGCGCCAGCCGCGCCGCCATCGCATCGCTGCTGGCAAAGAAACCCACATCCAGCGCACCCGCCTCAACCCCGGAGAAGGTCAGCGCCTCTCCGACCGCCTTGGCCAGCGCGGGCTGCGCGGCGTCCCTGGCATCGACAAAGCCCAGCAGATGCCCCTGCCCGCCGCCGCGATAGTTCAGCCCGACCAGATAGGCGGCCTGAGCCAGCCCAACGGCGGTGGCCAGCTTGGTGTCCAGCGCGGTGACCAGCACTTCCGGCAGGCCTCCGGGGGCGGTGATCGCCTCGATTTCGGCGTCAACCTCGGCAGGCATCTGGCCGAGCGTCTCATGCAGCCAGGCCACCGCCTCGGCCGGGATCAGGATTGCCGAAGGTGCCACATCCAGGTTAACGCCAAGGCCGATGTTTGCGCCTGCGCCCTGCCCTGCCAGCATCTGCACCACAACCCGCCCCGACAGCGCAGCATAGGGCACGATGCGACCGGCGAATTCCGCGAGCCGGTCCTCGCGGTCAAAAACCAGCGCAAAGGTCCCCTCCTCCGTCTCGAACAGCTCGGGCGCGATACTGTCGCCCTCTGCCTCGCGGGCCAGCATCAGGAACAGCTCGCTATCAGCCAGCCGTTCGTAGAACCGCAGGCGGGCCGCGTCATCCTGCGGCGCGGCCAGCATCGCGGCATGGCTGGTGTCCAGAGGGGTGGCTTCGGTCATGTTATCAGCTCCTGAACCCGGGCGCGCAGGACCGGCAGCAGATCGGTCTCGAACCAGGGATTGCGTTTCAGCCATGCGGTATTGCGCCAGGACGGATGTGGCAAGGGGAAGTCCTGCGGCGCGTGGTCCCGCCAGCTCTCCACCCGCGCCTGAACCGGCTGTTTGCCACCCAGGTGATAGCTGTGGGCATAGGCCCCGACCAGCACACGCAGGCCGATATTGGGCAGGCTGGTCATCACCCGGTCGTGCCAGGTATTGCGACAGATGGCAGGCGGCGGCAGGTCGGCTTTCTTCGGCGAATAACCCGGAAAACAAAAGGCCATGGGCACAATGGCCACCAGCGACTGGTCGTAGAATTGCGCCTCACTCAGACCCAGCCACTCACGCAGGCGATCCCCGGAAGGATCGGTGAAGGGGCGGCCGCTGTCATGGACCCGCGCGCCGGGCGCCTGACCTGCGATCAGGATACGGGCGGCGCTGTCGAACCAGGCGACCGGACGCGGGCTGTGTCTGGTGCTGGTGGCGGCAAAACGCGCAGCACAAAGGCGGCAGGCGCGAATCTCCTGTCGCAGCTGATCAATTGTCGTCATATCCGACCCTGCCATCCACGCCTCAGGCCCCGTTTTTCACCCCGCGTAACCGGTGCCCAGGGCCTCTGTCATCCGGCATCGACCGCCATCTTACGATCAAAGCCCCGTCACTTGGTTAAGGGAGCGTTGCCAAAACCCGTAACAATTGGACATAATATGGTCCAAATAGCAGCCTATGTCGTTAACACAAATCTGTTAGTGCAGTCATAAGGCCGCCGGGATCCGCCTGGCGCATGATGAGGATCAGTGACCCCGAACGGGGCCGAGAGCAGCACCGGAACCCGCGATGCTTGAGTTTGAAAACGTGAGCAAGTCCTTCTGGACCGGCACCCAGCGCAAGGTGATCCTTGACCGGGTGTCCTTTCGCGTTGAACTTGGTAAATCCATGGGGGTGCTGGCGCCGAATGGCACCGGCAAGACCACATTGATCAATATGATGGCGGGGCTGGAAAAACCCGACGAGGGCGATATCCGCCGGGGCTGCCGGATTTCCTTCCCCCTCGGCTTCATGGGTGGCGTTATCAACCGCCTCTCGGCGATGGCCAATGCCCGCTATATCGCCAATCTCTATGGGCTGGATCCCGATTATGTTGAGGCCTACTGCCGCTGGCTCTGCGGTCTGGGGGAATATTTCGACCAACCGGTCGGCACCTATTCCTCCGGGATGCGGGCGCGGTTCAGTTTTGCGCTGATGCTGGCGCTGGATTTTGATATCTTCCTCATCGACGAGGGGATGCCCAGCACCACGGATGTGGAATTCAACAAGAAGGCCGGCGCCATCCTGCAGGAGCGGCTGGAAACCACCACCATCATCATGGTGTCGCACCAGCCCAAGACGCTGGAGAAATTCGTCCGCTCTGCGGCTGTTCTGGTTGATGGCCAGTTGCATATGTTTGAAACCTTGGAAGAAGCGAAACAGCTCTATGACTACCAAACCCAAGGCGAGTAAATTCCGCGTCCGCCGGAGCGGCACCACGGCAGGTCAGCCTGCCGCCGCGCGCCCCGTGCCGCCACCGGGTGCCGCTCAGGCTGGCGCTGGCGCCCTGTCTGCAAGTGTAGCAAGCGCGGCGAGTGCGGCGAGTGCAGCAGCGGATAGTGCTACGGTCAAACCGACAGCCGCAGATGAGCCTGTCATCATCAAGGAACCCGCCGCCGCGCAATCCGGCAACGCGAAACCCGGCAAGCCGTCCACCAATCTGGATGACATCCGCAAGGAAGGGCTGACCGGCCGTCAATTGCGACTGGCGCGCCGCATCGCCCAGAAGAACAACCTGGCCGCCACCTCTGATTTCGACGCGGTCCGCCAGCTGCGACTAAAGGGCATCGATCCGTTCCAGCGCGCCAATATGCTGGAGCTTGTGGTCCAGCCCAACAAGGCCCAGCCGACGGGCAGCCCGCCTGCCCCGGGCGGCGTGCAACTGCCGCAGACAGTCCCCGTCGGCAAGATATCCCTGCCCGCCCAAGAGCTGAGCCCTGCGGAGCGGCGCAACCGGGAAATCAAGCAAATTCAGCGCGATATTGCGCGCCGCCGTCGCCGCCGGTTGCTTCTGCTGGGCGCGCGTCTGGCGTTTTTCGTCATGCTGCCCACGCTTCTTGCGGGATATTATTTCTACAGCGTCGCAACGCCGATGTATGCCGCGAAATCCGAGTTCCTCGTGCTCAAGGCTGACAGCGCAGGCAGTGGTGGCGGTCTTGGCGGGTTGCTCAGCGGCACCCAGTTTGCCACCAGCCAGGATTCGATCGCGGTCCAGAGCTATCTGCAATCGAAGGAGGCGATGCTGCGGCTGGACCGCGAGATCGGATTCAAGTCGCATTTCACCCAAGAGTGGATTGATCCGATCCAACGGCTGAACGACAACCCCACCAATGAGGAAGCCTATAAGACCTATTCGCGCCACGTGAAGATCGGTTACGACCCGACCGAGGGTGTGGTCCGCATGGAAGTCACCGCAGCCGATCCGCAGATCTCGGCGGAGTTTTCGCGCAAGCTGATCAGCTATGCGCAGGAAAAGGTGAACCAGCTGTCGGTGCAAAAACGCTCCGATCAGGTGGGGGATGCCGAAACCGCGCTGGAGATGGCCGAAGAAAAACGCCGCAATGCCCAGGAAACACTGGTGCGGCTGCAACAGCGCGGCACCGTGCTGGACCCCGAAGGCGTGATCATGTCGCTGCGTTCGCAGATCAGCACCTTTGAACTTCAGCGCCAGGAAAAGGAGCTGGAGCTGGCGGCCCTGCTGGACAATACCCGCCCCAATCAGGCCAAGGTGGATGGCGCGCGCGCCGATATCGCGCGGCTGAACAGCCTGATCCAGCGGCTGAACGATCGCATGATTGACGCCTCGGCCGGCGAAAACTCGCTTGCCAGCCTGACGGTGCAGATCCAGATGGCGCAGGCTGATCTGGCGACCCGCGATCTGATGCTGCAATCGGCGCTGCAACAGGTTGAACAGACCCGCATGGAGGCAAACCGCCAGGTGCGCTATCTCACCACGGCGGTAGAACCCGTGCCCAGCGAGGAAGCGACCTATCCCCGCCGATTTGAAAATACGATTTTGGCATTCCTGATCTTTTCCGGTATCTACCTGATGTGCTCGCTTACTGCGTCCATCCTCCGAGAACAGGTTTCGTCATAACGCCATGAAAAATATTTCCGTCGCCGATCTCAGCATCGGCAATGACCGCCCGCTGACCCTGATTGCAGGACCCTGCCAGCTGGAAAGCCTCGATCATGCCCGCATGATCGCAGGCCAGATGAAAGAGGCCTGCGCCAGATACGGCGCGCAATATGTGTTCAAGGCGTCCTACGACAAGGCCAACCGGACCTCGCTCTCCGGCAAACGCGGGCTGGGCGTCGATGAGGGGCTGAAGGTGCTTCAGACCATCGCCCGCGAATTTGATGTGCCGGTGCTGACCGATGTCCACACCGAGGCGCAATGCGCGGTGGCGGCTGAGGCCGTGGATATCCTGCAAATCCCGGCGTTTCTGTGCCGCCAGACCGACATGCTGCTGGCCGCAGGCAGGACCGGCAAGGCCGTGAACATCAAGAAGGGCCAGTTTCTGGCGCCTTGGGATATGGCCAATGTCGTCGCCAAGGTGGAAAGCACCGGCAATGAGAACATCCTTCTGACCGAGCGCGGCACCTCCTTTGGCTATAACACGCTGGTGGCTGACATGCGCTCGCTGCCGCAGATGGCGCAGGGCGGCTACCCGGTGGTGATGGACGCCACCCATTCGGTGCAACAGCCCGGCGGCAAGGGCGGCTCCACCGGTGGGCAGCGCGAATTTGCGCCGCTGATGGCGCGGGCAGCGGTATCGCTTGGCATTGCGGCGGTGTTCATCGAAACCCACGAAGACCCGGATAACGCGCCCAGCGATGGGCCCAACATGATCTACCTCGACCAGATGCCGAAGCTGATCGAGACGCTGATGCGTTTTGATGCCCTGGCCAAGGCCGATCCCATCCGCATCTGATTGACAAGAGAGCCGAGTGACATGACCAAACCCATCCCCGAGGTGCGCCCGAACACCTGGAGCTTTCTGCGCGATCCGATGATCACGCCCACCGGTTTTCGCGAATATGACGCGCGCTGGAAATACCCCGAGGAAATCAACCTGCCCGGCATGACTGCGCTGGGGCTGGGACTGGGCACGCAGATGCACAAGCGCGGCATCCCGCCGGTGATCGCCGTGGCCAATGACTATCGCGACTATTCCGTCGCCATCAAACAGGCGCTGATCATCGGCCTGATGCAGGCTGGCATCGAGGTGCGCGATATCGGCCCGGCGCTGTCGCCGATGGCGTATTTCGCGCAGTTCCATCTGGATGTGCCTGCCGTGGCCATGGTCACCGCCAGCCACAACCCCAACGGCTGGACCGGGGTCAAGATGGGATTTGAACGCCCGCTGACCCACGGCCCGGACGAAATGGGTGAGCTGCGCGATATCGTCCTGAATGGTGAGGGCGTGGCCCGTCCCGGCGGCTCGTATCAGTTTGTGGATGGCGTAAAAGAGGCCTATCTGGACGATCTGGTCGGGGATTTCAAAATGTCTCGCCCGCTGAAGGTGGTCTGCGCCACCGGCAACGGCACCGCCTCGGCCTTTGCGCCGGAGCTGTTTGAGCGCATGGGCGTTGAGGTGGTCGATAGCCACAACAGGCTGGATTACAGCTTTCCGAACTACAATCCCAATCCTGAAGCGATGGAAATGCTGCACGACATGTCCGCCAGCGTAAAAGCCTCGGGCGCTGACATGGCGCTTGGCTTTGATGGCGACGGCGATCGCTGCGGCGTGGTGGATGATGAGGGTGAGGAGATCTTTGCCGATAAGGTCGGCGTCATCATGGCGCGGGATCTGAGCAAGATTTACCCGAATGCGACCTTTGTCGCGGATGTGAAATCCACCGGGCTGTTTGCCTCCGACCCCGAGCTGAAGGCCAATGGCGTGACGGCGGACTACTGGAAAACCGGTCACAGCCACATGAAACGACGGGTGAAGGAGATCGGCGCGCTGGCAGGGTTCGAAAAATCCGGCCACTACTTCCTCGCCGAACCTGTGGGCCGGGGCTATGACTGCGGCATGCGGGTCGCGGTCGAGATCTGCAAGCTGATGGATCGCAACCCCGACAAGAGCATGTCAGACCTGAGGAAAGCACTGCCCAAGACCTGGGCGACGCCGACCATGTCGCCCTATTGTGCCGATACCGAGAAATATACCGTGCTGGAGCGGCTGGTGGAGAAACTGGTCGCCAAGGCCGAGGCGGGCGAGACGCTGGCAGACCGCCCCATCAAGGAAGTCGTCACCGTGAACGGTGCGCGTGTGATCCTGGATAACGGCTCCTGGGGGCTGGTGCGGGCATCCTCCAATACGCCGAACCTCGTTGTGGTCTGCGAAAGCAGCGAGAGCGAGGCCGAGTTGCGCCAGATCTTTGCCGAGATTGACGCGGTCATCCGCACCGAACCGCTGGTCGGGGACTACGATCAGACCTTTTGATCATTCCGGCAGCTGAGATAAAAACGCCCGCCATTGGCGGGCGTTCTTATGTTGTCGGCACTGTGGGAACTGGCCACTCGAATCTAGCGGCTGGATCAATCGCCGCCCAGAAGCCGCAACAGCTGATCCTTTGCCTCTTTCTCGATCCGGTCGCGGATGGCCTCATTGATGTCCTGCTCCGGCGCGATCTCTGTATCCAGCTCTTCGGCCAGCTTTTGGCGCAGGCGATCCTTGGCCTGTTGTTCCACCGCGTCGATTTCCGGCTCCAGCGCGCGTTTCAGATCCGGCCGAATCTTGGGATCGCTCCAGGGACCGGTGATCGCAACGGGGATCGACAGACGGGTGCTGCCGTCGCCGCGTTGCAGGCTCGGGGTGAACAGGTAGTCCAGATCCTGAGCCCCCAGCCCGATGCGGCCTTCTCCTTCGGCGCGCAACCCGCGCAGGCTCAACAGCAGATCCTGATTGAGCAGATTGCCGCCCTCGATCGTATAGCTGGCGGTCAGCCGGTCAAAGAGGGTGCTGCCGCCATTGCCGCTGCCGCTGCGCATCAGCTCTTCCAGATCGAAGCCGGTAAAGAACCCCTTGCCGACCTCCAGCCAACCTTTGCCGCTGAGCGAGGACATGATCTCTGCCACCGAATTGCCGACACCCAGATACTCAAGCTCGCCCAGCGCCTCACCATTGAGGCGGTCATAGCCCATGGTCTGCCCCAGCGCCTGTTCCAGCCGGATATCCTGAAAGCCCAGCTTACCGCCGACCGACAGCCCGTTGCGGTTGTTGACCACCAGCTGCCCCTGCAACTGACCGTCAAAGACCGTGGCGGGCTGGAATTTCAGAACCGCACGCGACCGGTCAAGGGTCAGGTCCAGCGAGCTGGGCCCAAGGCGGACAGATCCGGTCTCCACCTCCTGCACCTCCAGCGAAATCGCGGCATTGAGCGCGGCGAGCCAGCTGAAGTCCATCGGCGTGCGCGACCAGCCATCGCTGACCGGATCGTCACCATTGCCCGCAGCGGCGGCGGCCGGCAGATCGGCCTCTCCCGAGGGCAGCAGCGCCGACAGATCCAGCTGATCCCCGCTGAGCCGCGCCGTCACCATCGGCACATCGCCCAGCACCACGTCGGCAGCTCCGCGCAGCCTGTTGGCATCCGCCTCCAGCGTCAGATCCCGCAGCGCCAGCCGCCCGTCGGGGGTATAGGTGAGATCAGACCCGATGAGCCAGCTGTCCACCGCCGGGGTCTCGATCCCCTCTGCCGCACCAAGCACCGCAAGGCTGCGCGCCAGATCGGTGCTCTTGCCGGTCACCCGCCCGGTGGCGGCGCCATTGATATCCGCCCGCCCGTCAAAGCGCAGCTCCGTATCGTCAGCGCTAAGCGACGCCCCGACCGAGGCGACCTGACCCGCGAGGAAGGCCTCGAACGTGCCGATTTCGGCGGCGATCTGCACCGGCGCCCCAGCCGGGCGCAGCGTCACATCGGCGATCACGGTGCCCGTGGGATCAGGCCATTGCAGCGCCAGGTCGACCTGTTTCATCTCAATCAGGGTTTCGCCATGGGGAGCGTAGCGCAGGCTGGCGCCGGTGAGGGTCAGCGCCTCGATGCTGATCGGCAGGCTTTCCATCGTGCCGGAGGGGGCCGCCGGGGTCTCCACCGCACCGGATGCGAGTGGCTCAAGCACCCAGTTGCCGGTGCCATCCGCGCGGGTGCTGAGGTTCAGCTGCGGCAGGACAGCCGACAATTCGGTGATCCTGACCTGACCGCGCAGGAGATCCGCCGCCGCGACCCCAATGGTCAGCCGTTCCGCCGTCAGCATCGGCTCAGGCCCAGCCCATGGCGCGTTTGACAGCGCCACACGGTCTGCCTTCACTCCCAGCGTCGGCCAGAGCGTATATCCCACGCGCCCGCCAAAGGTGACCGTGCGACCGGTCTGCTTTTCGATCTGGGTTGCCGCCAGCTGGGCCAGCTTCTCCCCTGGCAGCAGTAACAACCCAGCCAGCAGCAGCACCAGCGCCACCACCAGCGCCGCAATGACCCGGATTATCAGCCTCATCACCCCACTCCTCTTGCCTTGCCCCCGTATTCCCCACGGGGTTTTGCGCAGCTTACCGCCTGCGCGCAGGGGTGCAATGCAGGAAGCCCCCGCGCAGCATCAAAGGTTTGCATGTTTGCATCAGAGGTTTATCGCAACCGGAACCGCTGGCGCAGGCCCAGACGCGCGAGGGCGACAGCGCAGGTCACAGCACAAAATCGCCCGCTCTTCGCGTCTCACTTGCGCTCGGGATCACTATGGCTGTTCCGCAGGTTACGGGCCCTGGCCTGCCACCTTCAACACAGGAAGCGCGATATTGCACCGCCCCGCTGCACAGGTGGTGACGCTGAATACCCCTGTTTTCCTTGCCTCCTGCCGCAGTCCTGATATATGCGCGCGCATGACACAGACACCCGGTTCAGCCAACCCGCCCAGCCTCCGTCCCGACCTTGCCCCGGAACCGCAGTTCCGCGACAAACCCCGTGACGGCCAGCCGACCCTCGGCATGGTGTCGCTTGGCTGCCCAAAGGCGCTGGTCGACAGCGAGCGGATCCTGACCCGGCTGCGCGCCGAAGGCTACGGCATCTCGCCCGATTACGCGGGCGCGGACGCGGTGATCGTCAACACCTGCGGCTTCCTCGACAGCGCCAAGGCCGAAAGCCTGGAGGCGATCGGCGAGGCGCTTAAGGAAAACGGCAAGGTGATCGTGACCGGCTGCCTCGGCGCCGAGCCGGATTACATCCGCGAGCATCACCCGCGCATTCACGCGGTGACCGGCCCGCACCAGTACGAGCAGGTGCTGGACGCGGTGCATTCCGCGGTGCCGCCCTCCCCCAACCCTTATGTGGACCTCTTGCCCGCAACCGGTGTCAGGCTCACCCCGCGCCACTTCAGCTATCTGAAGATCTCCGAGGGCTGCAACCACAAGTGCAAGTTCTGCATCATCCCGGACATGCGCGGCAAGCTGGCCTCGCGCCCGGTGCACGCCGTGCTGCGCGAGGCGGAAAAGCTGGTGGAGGCGGGTGTGCGCGAACTCCTGGTGATCAGCCAGGACACTTCCGCCTATGGTCTTGACCGCAAGTATTCCGCGCATCCCTGGAAGGGTGAGGAAGTGCGCAGCCATATCCTCGACCTCTCCCGCGAGCTGGGCAAGCTGGCCCCGGCAGAGGACCTCTGGGTGCGGCTGCACTATGTCTACCCCTACCCGCATGTGCGCGAGCTGATCCCGCTGATGGCGGACCCGGACAACGCGCTGCTTCCCTATCTGGACATCCCCTTCCAGCATGCCCACCCGGATGTGCTGCGCCGTATGGCGCGGCCCGCGGCGGCGGCCAAGACGCTGGACGAGATCACCGCCTGGCGCGCCATCTGCCCGGACATCACCCTGCGCTCCACCTTCATCGTCGGCTTCCCCGGCGAGACCGAGGCGGAGTTCCAGCACCTTCTGGACTGGATGGACGAGGCGCAGCTGGACCGGGTCGGCTGCTTCAAATACGAAAACGTCGACGGCGCGCGCTCCAACGATCTGCCGGACCATGTGCCGGAAGAAGTAAAGCAGGAGCGCTGGGAGCGGTTCATGGAGAAGGCCCAGGCGATCTCCGAGGCCAAGCTGGCGGCAAAGGTTGGCCAGACGATGCAGGTTATCGTGGACGACATCGACGAGGACGGCATCGCCACCTGCCGCACCAAGGCCGACGCGCCGGAGATCGACGGGAACTTGTTTATTGATGAGGGGACCGAGGGGTTGCAGGCGGGTGATCTTGTGACGGTCGAGGTGGACGAGGCCGGGGAGTATGACCTGTGGGGCGTTAGGAGGGCTTAGTCCCCCCGAACGCCGGGCAGCTATTGTGCCCGTAGCGCCTCTACCTCTGCTTCATCTTCGATTGATTGAACACTGACGTCCGTTTGTGTTTCCCGAATTCTTGGCGCAGGTTTCCTCCACGGAGACAGGTCTTGGCCAACCTCTCGATAGAATTTTGGAACGATGGTCTCAAGCTCTGCGATAAAATTTGTTTGCTGAGTAAATTTTGCTCCCAACCGCTTTGCAACGTAGATATGAAAACTGACAACTTGAAGCCCGTTTTTGTCTTTCTCGCAGCGGTCGGGATCGGCAACCAATTCCGTTAAGGGAAAATGGGTGTCTTCGCTGCGACCCGGCCAAGTCATGCGAACAAACAGATCGTCAGTGGCGTCGCTTCTCAATTGTCGCAGCAACCAATTCAAACGGGCTTTCGACGACTTCTTGTCCTCAGGCGCTCTGAGTGTCATTCCCGCTTCAATTGTCCGGCGGTTAAGATCTGCTACGACCTCCAGAGGTGCGGCAGCATTGGGGATGTCAAAGCAGATTTGTAATTGATGAGTTTCCCTCAGCTGGTTCAATTCGTCTTTATGGCGGTCTGCCGGATTTTTAGCGTGTTTTCTGTTCAGGCGCTCTTTTACGCTTGCCTCCGTCTGCCTGCTCAAGATCAAGGAAAGATCTTTCGTTTCCTGATGCCAGGCTTCCAATACGGCGACAGCCTCCGACGATTTGGCCAGTATCTTGCCACCCGCAGAGACCAGCTTGTTTAACTCTCCCCATTCCGGCGGCATTCGATCGAAACCACGAATACCCGCGCTTTCATGGGTCAGAAACCGCCTCAGCTCATTCAGCAGCACACGCTGATCATCGTCGGCCACGCCGTCATTGCTGATCAGCAAATCCACAGCCGTCAGAACAAACATCCATGACCAATGAAAAACAGGGATCTTAGAGCGGCTTTTGCGCACATCTTCTAGCGGATGGTTCGCAGGCAAGGTCGCAAACTGATTGGAAATTGTGATGACGCAGTCGATTCCGTTATCCTTGGCGAGGTTCCGATATTTTTCAATCTGCTCTGCTGTCAGCGGATTATTCCCAATCTTCGCCTCCACCATAGCGCGCCATTCTCGTGAGCCATTTCTCACAATGATCAACCCATCAGGGCGGTCTTTGCCCCCACCTTCTTGGCCGTGAAAAACAACCTCGGTAAATGTCTCGACCGACGTTCGTTTTCCCGCTCTCTGCCCCAGAGAGGCCAGAAGCTCCGATGCAAGTTCCTCAACTTTCGAGAGGCAAGCGAGAAGAATTGAGGTTGTGCGGCCCTCTTTGGAGTTGTTGGACAGAACCGGGAAAAGGCGCGCAGGCTCTCCTTGTTTTAGATATTCTGGTCTGTCCATGGTGCCTCCAAGCCGCTCTCGTAATAAGGTGGTATTATCATTTTCTACAATCCTGGAGTGATTTTGCACAACTTTAGATTTATTGCAAAGGTTGGATAGACCGCAGCAACATTACCCCTTGCCGCGTTGTTGGTTGGACGGGGTGGACCGGGATGGATTGTGGCGCGTGGAGTTTTTGGGCTGCCTGTGACCATCTGCCCTTCGTCCGGCGGCGCGGCGCCGCTATATCGTCAGGTATCAGTGTTCAGCAAAGAGGCACCCACCATGCCGACCCCTCAGGATGACAGCACGGAGGTTCTCTACAACGGGGAATGTCCGGTGTGCAGTATCGAGATCCGCCATTATGCCAATCTGGCGGAGCGGCGGGATTTGCCGCTTAGGTTTGATGATCTGAACTCGCAGGATCTGGCGCTGTGGGGCGTGGATGCCGATAGCGCGGCGCGACGGCTGCATGTGCGCCATCGGGGCGAGGTGCTGAGTGGCATCCCGGCGTTTCTGGTGCTTTGGGCGCAGATGCCGGGATATCGCTGGGTCGCGCGGATCGTCGGGTTGCCCGGTCTGCGCCAGCTTGCATCGGCGGCATATGATCACCTGCTGGCGCCGACGCTCTATCGCTGGCACCGCCTGCGGCAGCGTCGCGGGTCGTAGCTGCGATACGTCAGTCGCGCAGCACCATCAGCTGATCGGCATTGCGGCAGCCGGGCATCGGCGCCTGTGATCGCTCGCGGATGGCAAGGAAGGCCTCGCAGTGCAGGGTCGCGTCGCAGCTGCGGCAGCGGGTGATCATCGCGGCCCAGTCCTCGGGAGGGATCCGGCCTGCGGCCAGCGCAGCGCTCAGCTCAACCCCCGCAGCCTGCCCCATCCGGGCCATCAGGCGCAGGTGATGGAGCGGATCGCCCAAGGGCCGCATCCTAGCGCTCCTGCTCTGTCTCCGCATCGTTCAGAAAGGCCAGCAGATCGCGGTTGCGGCAGAAATCCGGCGCGTCGGCGCCTGGGCGGCCCCCCTTCGCCAGCCAATTTCGGCAGGCACCGACGCCGCCGCAGCGGGTGCAGCGCAGCACCGCCTCGGCGATCTCGTCAAATCTCAACCGGCCCGAGATGGCTTCTTCCTGTAGGTCCAGCCCCACGGTTGTGGCCATGCTGTCGAAAAGATCGGCATGGGTCTTCAGGTTGTCCCTGCGGCTCTGATCGGTGTAGGTGGTCATCTCGGCGCCCTCGGAAATCATTCATTCTGAGGGCAGCTTAGCCATCTCCGGCGCATTGCGAATTGATGCAGGTCAAAAGGGCGCGCACCCGGCGGTCAGCTGCTCCTGGCCGGGTCGAGATAGGCGCGCACCGCGTCCTGAACCCGGCGAAACCGGTCGCCGCCCAGTTTCTTGCCGCCATACCAGCGGGTGACGATGATCAGGTGATCGCAGAGCCCCTCGCGCTCCATCATGCGCAGGATGACCATACCGGCGCCGCTTTCGCCGTCATCGGCCTTCAGCGCGCCGGTGGGCAGCTGTGCGGCCCAGGTGTTATGGGTCGCCTTGGCATAGGAGCGGTCGGATTTCAGCGCCGCCAGCACAGCGTCGATCTGCTCGCGGCTGGTGACCCGCGCACCGCTGACCGCATAGCGCGAGCCGCGATCGGTCAGCACGACGCCCAGCTGCCTCAGCGAGGCGACGGCTTGGTCCAGATCGCTCAATTCAGATTATATTTCTGGATCGTCTGATTGACCACGCGCACCCGGTCCGGGTTGGCCGGATGTGTGCCCAGAAAGCGATCGCCCGGATCCGGCAGCCGGTTGAAGAAGCGCACCCCGATGCTGGGACGATACCCGGCCTTATGGGTGATGATGGTACCCAGCTCATCCGCTTCCAGCTCGAAATTCTTCGAATAGGTGCGCGCGCCGACCACCGCGCCAAGATCCTGGGCGCGGGCCACATCCGCCGCGCTGGCGCCAGAGACGCTGGCAAGTCCCGCCAGCAGAATCGAGCCTGCCACCGCGCTTTGTCGTTTGCGCGCCAGATGGCCGCGAATATGATGGGCGGCCTCATGTGACATTACAAAGGCCAGCTCATCCCGATTGGCAATCTGCCCCAGCATCCGCTGGGTGAAGGTGATCACCGGACGCCCGGACCGGTCCTGGCTCTGATAGGCATTTGGCGGGGCATTGGGGTTGGGGTCGATGCGGATCAGGAAATCACAGTTCAGACCCGGCGCACGCGCCCGGCATTCCCGTTCAGAGACGGGCTCGACAACGCGGGTGACCGCCGCAAAGGCGCTGCGCCCCTCGGCCGGGGACAGGCCCTGAACCGGCGCGCCAGAGGGCCGCGCGGTGGGCGCAGACCCGGTGTCAACCACAACATCACAGGCCGCAAGACCCATGGTGATGGCACATCCCATCAACAGCAACACCCGACGCATGACATCTCCTTTGCTTTGTCTGTGCCATCCTATCGCGACAGCGGACCGAGGATCAATTGCATGAAGCTCCGGCGGCTGCAATCTGCTGCAAGATCACGTGATGCGACAAAGCCTTGTCAGCGGGGGCGGCCCGGTGGCAAGCTGGGGACATGTTTACCATTGAGCATGAATTCGACGCCACCGTCGTTACGCTCGTCGATGACGAGGCCACCCCGCTGATGGAAGATGTCTCCATCAATATTTTCACAGAATGCGTCACGGTCGAACAGCTGGACCCGCGCACCGACCGGGTTCAGACAATCACCCTGTCGCACAATCAGGTCCGCGATCTTGCAGCGGCGCTGGATCTTCCTGAGGGGGTCTATCGCTTTGCCCGCGATGATGAACCCGAGGCAAAGGGCTGAGATCCATCAGGAGCTGGTGAGGGCGGGCCCCATGGTTGGCGGCGCAGGCCCGGACCCGGAGACCTCAGCGGCGGTAGGCAAAGACCTTCTCCCGAGAGGTCGCGCCGCGCAGCAGTGTCAGCTGCGAGGGGGCAATACCCATAGCGCGGGCCAGCCGCAGCTGCACCGCAGCCGTGGCCTTGCCGTTCTCGGGCGCTGCCGTCACCGTGATCTTGAGCACACCCGCCTGCCCGCAGCTCTCCGCCCCGGCACGGATAACGGCGTTGCGCGACGCTTTTGGCGTGACGCGGACGGCAATCTCTGCCCCGGCGATGGCCAGATGGCTGAGATCGGGGAGGTCTTTCTGCTTTGGCTTGCCCATAGCGGGGTGATCGCGCGGATTGCGGGCAAAATCCATAGACTTTGGCGCTACGACCGGGATATTTCCTGCCTCACACCTCATGTTTGGATCCGGCTGCGGTCCGTGCCTGTCCCCGCTCCGGGCAGGCCAGCTCTGCCAAATTCTCGGATCCCCCTTGAAATCCCGCGCCGCCCTGCCGACATGGGGCGATAGATGTAAAAAGGTTTCACATATGCCCCCTCGCAATGATGCTGCCCTGGCGTTTCTGTTGTCGCGCCGTTCCCGCCCGGCCAAGACGCTGGTGGCCCCGGCCCCAAGCCGCGAGGCGCTGATGCCGCTGTTGACCGCAGCCGCACGCACGCCCGATCACGGCAAGCTGGAGCCCTGGCGTTTCATCGTGATCGAGAAACCCGCGATGGCGCGGCTGGCAGAGCTGACCGGCAAGGCGGGCGAACGACTGGGCAAATCGGCCGAGGATATTGCCAAGGGCCGCAGCCAGTTTGAACTGGGGCAACTGGCGGTCGCCGTTGTGGAGATCCAGAAGGCGAGCCCGAAGATCCCGCCCATCGAGCAGACCTACTCAGCCGGGGCCGTCTGCCTGGCGCTGTTGAACGCAGCTCTTGCGGCCGGCTGGGGCGCCAACTGGCTGTCAGGCTGGGCCAGCCATGATCCCGAGTTCTGCGCCGAAGCCTTTGGCCTGCAGTCGCATGAGCGGATTGCGGGCCTGATCCATATCGCCACCGAAACCAACACGCCGCCGGACCGCCCCCGCCCTGATCTGGCGGCGCTGACCACCTGGATGGACCAATGATTCTGACAGATTTCTCAAAGGCGCTGAGCCAGATCGGCGACCCCCGCTTTCGCCGGGTTCTGTTTCTGGGCATTGGCCTGACCGTCGCGCTGCTGGTGCTGGCCTATGCGGCGTTTCTGGCATTGATCCAATGGCTGGTCGGTCCGGATGCGACGCTGCCGCTGATCGGCCCGGTCACCTGGGTCGATGATCTCCTTTCGATCACCTCGCTGCTGCTGATGCTGGTGCTGTCGGCGTTCCTGATGGTGCCCGTGGCCTCGGCGATTACCTCGATGTTTCTGGATGAGGTCGCACAGGCGGTAGAAGATCGCCACTATCCCGGTCTGCCACCGGCGACCAAGACACCGTTCTGGGATGGCGTGCGCGATACCATCAATTTTCTCGGCGTTCTTGTCGTCGCCAATGTGCTGGCGCTGGTGCTTTACGTGATGCTTGCCCCCTTTGCGCTGTTTATCTTCTGGGGGCTGAACGGGTTCCTTCTGGGGCGGGAGTATTTCACCCTCGCCGCCGCGCGCCGCATTGGCCTGCCGGAAGCCAAACGGCTGCGGCGCAAGCATCTGGGCGCGGTCTGGATCGCCGGTGTGCTGATGGCCATGCCGCTGTCGATTCCGCTGGTGAACCTGCTTATCCCGATCATCGGGGCGGCGACCTTCACCCATCTCTTCCATCGGCTGACCCGGCACGAACTGTCGGCAGGCTGAGCCGCGCGGAGCAAACCGGGGCGGCAAACCGGAGGACAAACATAAAACAGGCGGACCCCTGCCCGCCTGTTGTGATGCCAAAGATATGCTGCGCCGGGTTATTCGGGATCCGGCAGCCGGTCGAACCAGTCAAAATCATTCACCGTGATCCAGCCGCTAAGGATGATCGTTGCAACGATCGCCCAGATGACGGCAGCGGCAATGGTGGTGATCACGGCCTTCTGCTTCAGATAGTGATGCTCGGGCGCACCGGCGTGGGTGCCGGGCACGATCTCGCCTAGGTCGCCCTGCGTCTGAATGCGGATCGGGATCACGATCAGGAACGTCATGAACCAGATCACCGCATAGAGAACCAAACCGGATGTCACACCCATGATAGCTGTCCTTCTGAGACCCCCGCCCCACTGCGGAGGGTTAAGGGGCAGATAGCGTCAAACCTGTTCCAATTCCACCAGGCAGCCGTTGAAATCCTTCGGATGCAGGAAAAGAACCGGTTTGCCATGGGCGCCGATCTTGGGTTCGCCCGATCCAAGCACCCGCGCGCCTTCGGCCTTGAGCCGGTCGCGGGCCGCCAGGATATCATCCACCTCGTAGCAGATGTGGTGAATGCCCCCGGCCGGGTTCTTTTCCAGAAACCCCGCAATGGGAGAAGTGTCGCCCAGAGGGTAGAGCAGCTCGATCTTGGTATTGGGCAGTTCGATGAACACGACGGTGACGCCGTGATCGGGCTCATCCTGGGGGGCGCCGACCTTGGCGCCGAGGGTGTTGCGATACTGTGCCGAGGCGGCATCAAGGTCCGGTACGGCAATTGCGACGTGGTTGAGGCGGCCAATCATGGTGCGGTCTCCTGAGTGAACTGATTGCCAAGACTTATCAAAGAGCCATGGCCTGCGGACAAGTGCGCCAATCCGCGCGGCAGAATATTTCCTGCAATAACGCTTCGTTGCGTCGATTTTTGCGCGGTAATTCCATTCAACCTTAGGCTGCGACCTGGATGTTAACCAGCTGTTAGCCCCGTTTCCCTAGCGTTGAGTCGTATCCAGTCAGGAGCCTTAGTCATGGACGATTCGGAACTGTTTGCTGCTGCCCACCGCCTGCCCACCACC
Organism: Phaeobacter sp. A36a-5a; assembly: GCF_037911135.1. NCBI lineage: Bacteria > Pseudomonadati > Pseudomonadota > Alphaproteobacteria > Rhodobacterales > Roseobacteraceae > Phaeobacter > Phaeobacter bryozoorum. The sequence continues at coordinate 2,193,437 of NZ_JBBLYU010000001.1, forward strand.
AAACGACCTTTGTTGGGGCTGACCATTCTTGTGGTGGAAGACAGTCGATACGCCTGCGAGGCGATGCGTCTGCTGTGCCTGCGCAGCGGTGCGCGGATCCGCCGGGCCGATTGTCTGAAATCCGCCCACCGGCATCTGAAGGTCTACCGCCCCTCGGTCGTTATTGCCGATCTCGGCCTGCCTGATGGGTCGGGCGCCGATCTGATCCGCTCCATGGCGGAGGCCTCGCCGCGTGTCGGCGTGATCCTCGGGATCTCCGGTGATGAAGCAGGTGAGGCGATGGCGATGGACGCCGGGGCCGATGGGTTTCTGGCAAAACCGATCACATCGCTCGCCGCATTCCAATCCGCGATCCTGTCGCGCCTGCCCGCCGAACGCCAGCTCTCCGGCCCCAACCAGCTGACCGATGAGGTGATCGAGCCGGATCTCCTCGCCTTTCAGGATGACATGTCCCATGCCGCAGAGGTGCTGAACGAAGCTGAGGAAGGGCAGACATTGGACTATGTTGCGCAGTTCCTTGGTGGTGTGGCCCGCAGCGTTGGCGACTCACATCTGGCAGGAGCCGCCGCAGATCTGGCCGATGCCCGCAGCAGCGGACGCCCCGTTGCCGCCATTGCCGCCCGTGTCGCCGGGCTGGTTCAGGAACGTCTGAAACAGAAAGTCGCCATCTGAGATGATCGAAATCGTTCTCATCGCCTCGACCACTTTGGGCATTGTCCTATATCTTCAGGCGCGGTTCTCGGCCCGTGAAATCCGCCGTAACCGCGACCGGACATTGGGATCGCTGGTCATCCTTGATCGCAGCGACCGCTGATCTGCCGTGCCACGGGATCACCTGATCCTGGCTGACAGGTCACCCCGTCCGCCCCCTTGCTGACAGATCGTTGGGCGAGCATCCTTGCTGACAGGTAGCCCGGTCAGTCTATTGGATGACAGATCGCACGGTCGCTATCGCGGTCGGCAACTGCGCGGCACCCACATAGCGGCGCAAGGCGACAGATCGCGCGAGCCGATACACTCTCGGCCCCGCTCCCATTGATCGCTGACTGGCGGCCCAGTGGCGGAGCCGCAAGCCGCCGCAGCGGTCAGCGCATCCCCGTCAGCGCCGCAGCACCCCCGGATCGGCGCCCAGCTCGACGCCGGGAAAAACCACATCTGCAATCTGCTGGGCGTCGGTGCCGATCATACCGCGCATGATCCAGCCCATATGGGCCCGCACATCGCCGGTGGGCATCAGATCACGGCGATCAAACAGCGCCGCCTCCTCAAGACCCGGCCACAGCCCGTGAACCCGGCCACCCCGGATCGCGCCACCGGCCAGCACCATCGCACCGCCGGTTCCGTGATCGGTGCCGCTGGTCCCGTTCTCGCGCACGGTGCGGCCAAATTCGGTCATCGCCACCACTGCGGTTTTGTCCCAGATCCCCGGCCCAAGATCGCGGTACAGTGTCAGAATGGTATCGGACAGGCGCCCCAGCGCCCGTGTGAGCGCGCCGGTCTGACGGTTGTGCGTATCCCAGCCGTTGATCGAGAAAGCCGCAATCCGGCTGTCACCGCGCAGCTGCTGGGCCGCATAGCTGGCAATCCGCTGATGCGGTCGGGATCGTGCCTTGGCCTGCCCCATGCTTCCCGTTGCCTCTGCGCTCCCGGCGCCGTCGGCATCCATGGGTGCGCTGTCGGCAAGGTCGAGCGCCTCTGCCAGAGCGGCATGAAACAGCGGATCCTGCTCCATCATGAGACCGGCCAGACGTTCGGCCTGCGGGCTGAGAGCCATTTCCGCATCCGGCGACCAGTCGGACACCGGGGCCGCGCCCTGCAACAGTTTCATTTCCCCCTGCCCGATGGCAAAGGCGGTGCGCGCCTCGACACCGGGCGTGATCTGCAACAGCCGGTTCAGCCATCCGTCGCGGCGCTGGTGCAGGCCCGGCGTCCCGGCTTCCAGCAGATCCTGACCGTCAAAATGGCTGCGCTTGTCGCGATAAGGCGTTGATACCGCGTGAATAAACCCGAGCTGCTCCGCCCGCCACAACGGCATCAAGGGGGCAAGTCCCGGATGCAGGGAAAAATAGCCATCCAGATCGAGCCCGCCATTTTGCGGCCCTCCCCTGAGACTCGACCGCAGGCCGGCATAGGCCGGATCACCATAGGGCTGGACCACATCGATGGCATCCATGCCACCGCGCAGGATGATCACCACCAGTCGGCTGTCCCAGGGGGCCGCAGCAAAGCTCACGGGGGTCAGCAGCGGGCTTGCCGCCAGCGAACAGCCAATCAGACCGGAGCGGGCGAGGAAACCGCGCCGGGTCAGTCCAGAGGGGCGGGATGGGCCAGTGAACCCATGACGCGGTGTCTTGGTCATCTCGATCTCCCTCTCAACGCCGCTGAAAGGCGGGTGAGGCCAGGATCAGTCCTATCGCCTCCCGCTCGGTTTCGGCAGCTGTTGCGACGAACCGCAGCTGCGCGGTTTCCCGGCCGCCAAGGGCGCTTCGCAGCAGCTGAAGCGGCGCGGGCAATGGTCCTGCGCCCTGCACCATCACCTGTGTCGGCACCGACATGCACCAGCGCAGCCGCTCCGCCAGAGCCTGCGGCGTGATCCAGGTTGCATCGCCCTCGGGCCAGCCGTCGGGACCGTTGGAGACCTCCCAGCGCTGGCCCATGCGCTGCATCGGACGCAGGAAGAACCGGTTGACCTGCGCCCGACTCAGCCCGGTCAGCGCGGCAGCTGGCAACGCCAGCGCCCGACAGGCCGAGGCGAGATAGGCAAAGGGCGGTTTGACGTTTTCAAGGTCAGGTTGCCAGGCCGCCGGATGCTCCAGCAGCGCCGCATAGACCTGCGTCAGATCCCCCGATGTCGCCCGGTAGCGGGCCGCCAGATGGGCGACCAGTGCCGGGTCCGGCGTGTCACGGGTGAAATGCACCGCCAGTTTATGCGCCAGATGATCCGCCGTGGCCGGGTGGCGCGCCAGATCCCGCAGCGCCTGTTTGATCGCAGCCAGACCGGTGACCTCGGCATCGTAGCGCTTTCCCAATAGGGTCTCGGCCCCCGGCTCGGCCCATCCCGGCGCAAATTTGAAGCCCTCGGTGGTGTCGTAGATCATGCCGGTGAACAGCTCGGCCAGCTGGCGCACATCCTGTTGCGTATAAGGCCCGCCAACGCCGAGCGTGTGCAGTTCCAGCACTTCGCGCGCCAGATTCTCATTGAGCCCGACCACCCGCCCCTGACGCTGCGCGACCCGTTTGGCGCGGCGGCTGTTGGGGCCGGTGGACCGGTGCTGGTCCAGGTAATGCAGCATCAGCGGGCTGGTCACAGCCGCAATCAGCAGATCCTCGAACCGCGCGGCTATATGCGGGCGGATCGACGTCTCGACATAGGGGGTGGCAGCGTAGCGCAGCGCGGCAATCTTGCCCTGCGCGGTGAAGTGATCCGCCCAGAACAGCGCAAGCCGTTCGCGAAACCCATGCGGCGTTGTCACGCAGCGCAGCAGCCGTCGAACGAACCAATCCGCCTGATGGTCCCGCATCTGGGCGCGCTGGTGTTTCAGATCCCTGTCGCGCATCTCGAAATCCGGGCTGCCAGCGGCCGCCTTGCGGGCGCGGCGGGCGGCGGAATAGGCCCGAGCATCCGCCAGCGCAGCGTCAAAACCAGGGATCGACCAGGTCTGCGCCGCATGATCCGGGGCCTGAAGGTCAGCAAGCAGCCGCTCCGGCCCGGCGGCTGGGGCATGCAGCGGCGACAGGCCGCAGCCGAAACGGATCTCCGCCAATTCCCCGTCAAAGCGCATCGCTTTCCCCGCTCATGAGCTGTTGCAACCCGACAAGAGTAGGATATCGCAGCGCCGACACCAGCTGAATTTCCTCAGGCACGCAACTCTCTGCTCATGGGCGCACTGCGGGCCGCCAAGATCGCGCCACAACTCGACGGCGCTGCGATGGCCGCCGAATCAAAACAGGCCCGGACATATGCCCGGGCCTGTTTCAGACTGACCTCCAGAGGTTACTGGTCCTGTGGAATCACCCGCAGCCCCAGCTCCATCAGCTGCTCGCTCAGCGGTTCCGACGGGGCCGACATCATCAGATCTTCGGCGCGCTGGTTCATCGGGAACATGATGACCTCGCGGATGTTGGCCTCGTCGGCCAAGAGCATTACCATGCGGTCGATACCGGCCGCGCAGCCACCGTGCGGCGGGGCGCCGTACTGGAAGGCGTTGACCATGCCGCCAAAGCGTTTTTCGACCTCTTCCTTGCCGTAGCCCGCGATTTCAAAGGCCTTGAACATGATCTCCGGCTTGTGGTTCCGGATCGCGCCGGAGACCAGTTCATAGCCGTTGCAGGCGAGGTCGTACTGGTAGCCCTTCACGGCCAGCGGATCGGACAGCAGCGCGTCCATGCCGCCCTGCGGCATCGAGAACGGGTTGTGCTCAAAGTCGATCTTGCCGGTTTCCTCGTCCTTCTCGTAGATCGGGAAGTCGACGATCCAGGCAAACGCAAAGCGGTCCTTGTCAATGAGGCCCAGCTCCTCGCCGATGACGGTGCGGGCCTTGCCCGCGACGCCTTCAAACGCCTTCGGCTTGCCGCCGAGGAAAAAGGCCGCGTCACCAACGCCCAGTCCCAGCTGCTGGCGGATCGCCTCAGTGCGCTCAGGGCCGATGTTCTTGGCCAGCGGGCCAGCCGCTTCCATGCCGTTGTCGCCGTCGCGCCAGAAAATATAGCCCATGCCCGGCAGGCCTTCTCCTTGCGCAAACTTGTTCATCCGGTCGCAGAACTTGCGGGAGCCGCCGGTCGGTGCCGGGATCGCGCGCACTTCTGTGCCTTCGTTTTCCAAGAGGTTTGCAAAGATCGCGAACCCAGACCCGCGGAAATGCTCGGAACAGTCCTGCATCTTGATCGGGTTCCTGAGGTCCGGCTTGTCGGTGCCGTACCATTTGGCGGCATCCTTGTAGGAGATCTGCGGCCAGTCATGCGCCGGGTCGACCTTGCGGCCGCCGCCGAATTCCTCGAACACGCCCGCCATCACCGGCGCGATGGTGTCGAACACATCCTGCTGGGTGACAAAGGACATTTCCATGTCGAGCTGGTAAAAATCCGCAGGCGAGCGGTCGGCGCGCGGGTCCTCGTCGCGGAAGCAGGGCGCGATCTGGAAATACTTGTCAAAGCCCGACACCATCATCAGCTGCTTGAACTGCTGCGGCGCCTGCGGCAGCGCATAGAACTTGCCCGGATGCAGGCGCGACGGCACCAGGAAGTCGCGCGCGCCCTCGGGGGAGGAGGCGGTGATGATCGGGGTCTGGTATTCGTTGAAGCCGATGTCCCACATGCGGTTGCGGATCGAACGGATCATGTTGGAGCGCAGCACCATGTTGCGCTGCATCTTCTCGCGGCGCAGGTCCAGATAGCGATAGCGCAGGCGGGTTTCCTCGGGGTATTCCTGCTCGCCGAAGACCATCAGCGGCAGTTCCTCGGATTTGCCCAGCACCTCGATATCGCGGATAAAGACTTCGATCTCGCCGGTGGAGATTTTCGGGTTCACCAGGCTCTCATCACGGGCCATGACATTGCCGTCGATGCGGATACACCATTCGGAGCGGACCTTCTCGATCTCGGCAAAGACCGGGCTGTCCGGGTCGGCCATGACCTGGGTCACACCGTAATGGTCGCGCAGGTCGATGAACAACAACCCGCCATGGTCGCGGACGCGGTGGACCCAGCCCGACAGGCGGACGGTTTCACCGACGTTGGATTTGTTCAGTTCGGCGCAGGTATGGCTGCGATAGTCGTGCATGGGGTGACCTTTCATTATACCGGTCTCATGTCCGGGAGGGCCGTCAATCGGGAAATGCGCCAGAACGGCGCGGAATTCGTCCGGGGTGGTACACTAGGTTGCGACGCCGTTGTCAAGCAAACTGGGCGGATTCGACAGCCGCGAGCCACCAATAGTGCCTGTTGCGCGCCCGAGCGAGGGTCTCCCGCCCTCTACGGTCTCATCGCGGACGCGCTGAGGCCTCCGACGTTGGGCCGGGCGCCGTGCCTCTGGCACGGCGTTGGTTGCGTTCTGCGGAACCGCAGCGCACCCAATGGTGCGCTGCCACGCCCAAAGGGCAAGGGCCCGCTGGCGTCAGCCAGAAGGGCGGCTTGTCCGCGGGAGCGCCCCCGTTACACCAGACGTGCCGGGATCAGCCCGCGCAGGGAATTGCCCATATGGATGGCCTTGGCACACCTAAGGTCCTCAAGACGCAGCACCGCCTCCGTGCATTCCTCCCGCTCCAGCATCACCTGCCGCAGGATACCCGGCAGCAGGCCGCAGCTGAGCGGCGGCGTGATCACCTGCCCGTCCGGGCGGGTTACAAAGATATTGGTGATAGTGCCCTCGCAAACCTCGCACTGCTCGTTCAGGAACAGGAGTTCATCCACGCCTTCCGGCAGCGCGGCCCGCGCGGCATCGTAGAGCGCGCGGCGGGTTGTCTTGTGCTGAAGCCACATGTCGTCCGCTTCCAGCCGGGTCTCCGCGACCCCCAGCCGCCATTCAGAAGGCGTGCCGCCCAGCGGAGCCGTGGTCAGCGCCAGTTGGCCAGCCGCGTCCAGCGTCAGGCGGCAGCGCAGCGGCGCCGCATCGGTGGCTTCCGCCAGAACCGCCTCCGCCCGCTTTGGATCGAAAGCGATCCCGAACAGAGCCGCGCTGCGCGCCATCCGGGCCAGATGCAGCCGCAGGTGACGAAAGCCCTGCCCCGGATGCCAGCCCAGCGTCTCGATCAGGCTGAAAGCGGGATCGTTCTGGAGGGTGTCACGCGGGCAAAGCGGGCTTTCCATAGGGCTTCCTCATATTCTGCATCTGCGGTGCTGTCCCAGACCACACCACCACCCACATTGAGCATCGCGCGGCCCGCGTCCAGCATCAGCGTGCGGATTGCCACATTGAATTCTGCCCGGCCGTCCGGCGCCGCCCAGCCGATAGTGCCGCAATAGATGTCGCGCGCCCAGGGTTCCAGTTCCGCGAGGATTTCCATCGCGCGAATCTTGGGGGCGCCGGTGATGGAACCGCAGGGAAACAGCGCGGCAAAGATCTCCGCAAGCCCCGCGTCGGGCCGCAATCTGGCGCGGACGGTGGAGACCATCTGATGCACCGTGGCATAGCTCTCGACCGCAAACAGCTCCGGCACATGCACAGACCCGGTCTCGGCGACGCGTGAGATATCGTTGCGCAAGAGGTCCACGATCATCAGGTTTTCGGCGCGGTTCTTCTCATCCTGGCGCAGAAAGTCGCGGCGGCGGGCATCCTCCAACGGATCGTCGCTGCGCGGCTGGGTGCCCTTCATCGGGCGGGTCTCGATGCCCCCTTCTGCATCCGTGCGGAAGAACAGCTCTGGCGAGCGTGACAGCAGGTCCGGCAGCCCCTCCTGTTGGACCAAGGCACCGTGGCCGACGGCCTGTCTGGCCTGAAGCGCGGCATAGATGTCTTCGGATGTCCCATAAGCGTCGGCATCAATCGGGAAGGTCAGGTTGGCCTGATAGATATCGCCCTGGCCAATGTTGCGGTTCACCTCTGCGAAGGCTTCGGCGTAGCGGTCAAAAGTCCAGCGGGGGGTAATTCCTTCAAGACCAGCTTCGCTTTCCGCCTGCGGTCGGGTCCGGCCCCCAATGTTCTGCGCTCGCGGTTCCGCATAGACCCCAAAACAAATGAGCGGCAGCCGCCGCCCCGCAGGCATCCGGCCCGCCAGTTTTGGCTCCAGCGCATAGCCCAGCTCATAGGACGCATAGCCCGCCAGCCAATGGCCGGCGTCGCGCGCCGCATCCAGCGCCGCCAGCGCGGCAGGCACGTCTTCGGCCCGCTCTGCGCGGATCATGCGCAGCGGCGTTTCAAAACATGTCCCGGCCCCCATCGGCCCCTGATCAAAGCGAATCCGCACGTCAGCCTGCTCCGTCGTTATGACCTCTCCACATATATCCGTTCGCTATGCGAACAAAACCCACGGATGCGGCATTTCCAATTCGGTTTCCGATCCCCCTTGAACCTTTCGGTGCGGTCCCTATAACGCAGGACAATTTGGGCGCACGGGGGTGCCCATGACTCGCGCAAATCAGAGGGATTCAGGCCATGCCGAAAAGAACCGATATCCAATCGATCATGATCATTGGTGCGGGGCCGATCATCATCGGCCAAGCCTGTGAGTTTGACTACTCCGGCGCGCAGGCCTGCAAGGCGCTTCGTGAAGAGGGCTACCGGGTCATTCTGGTGAACTCCAACCCGGCAACGATCATGACCGATCCGGGTCTGGCGGATGCCACCTACATCGAGCCGATCACCCCGGAGGTGGTCGCCAAGATCATCGAAAAGGAACGTCCCGATGCGCTGCTGCCGACCATGGGGGGACAGACCGGTCTGAACACCGCACTGGCGCTGGAAGAGATGGGTGTGCTGGCGAAATTCAACGTCGAGATGATCGGCGCCAAGCGCGAAGCCATTGAAATGGCAGAAGACCGCAAGCTGTTCCGCGAAGCGATGGACCGGCTTGGACTGGAAAACCCCCGCGCCACAATCATCACCGCCCCGAAGAAAGCTAACGGCAGCGCGGACCTGGATGCAGGCGTGCAGATGGCGCTGGACGAGCTGGAAGACATCGGCCTGCCCGCGATCATCCGCCCGGCCTTTACCCTTGGTGGCACCGGCGGTGGCGTCGCCTATAACCGCGAAGATTACATCCATTTCTGCCGCTCCGGCATGGATGCCTCGCCGGTCAATCAGATCCTCGTGGACGAGAGCCTGCTGGGCTGGAAAGAATATGAAATGGAGGTGGTGCGCGACACCGCCGACAACGCGATTATCGTCTGCTCGATCGAGAATATCGACCCGATGGGCGTGCACACCGGTGATTCGATCACCGTGGCCCCGGCGTTGACGCTGACCGACAAAGAATACCAGATGATGCGCTCTGCCTCGATTGCGGTGCTGCGCGAAATCGGCGTGGAAACCGGCGGCTCCAACGTCCAATGGGCGGTGAACCCTGAGGATGGCCGCATGGTGGTGATCGAGATGAACCCGCGTGTGTCGCGGTCCTCGGCGCTGGCGTCGAAGGCAACCGGCTTCCCGATTGCCAAGATTGCGGCCAAGCTGGCGGTTGGCTTTACGCTGGATGAGCTGGACAATGATATCACCGGCGTGACACCGGCGTCGTTTGAGCCGACGATCGACTATGTTGTGACCAAGATCCCGCGCTTTGCCTTCGAGAAATTCGCAGGCTCCGAGCCCTATCTGACCACGGCGATGAAATCCGTGGGTGAGACCATGGCCATTGGCCGCACGATCCACGAGAGCCTGCAAAAGGCGCTGGCGTCCATGGAGACCGGTCTGACCGGCTTTGACGAGGTTGCCATTCCCGGCGCCGAGGATGGCACCGATGGCAAGGCTGCGGTGATCAAGGCCATCAGCAAGCAGACCCCCGATCGGATGCGGACCATTGCCCAGGCGATGCGGCAGGGGTTGTCGGATGATGAAATCCAGGCCGTCACCAAGTTCGATCCCTGGTTCCTGGCCCGGATCCGCGAAATCGTGGAGGCAGAGGCCGAGATCCGCGCCGAGGGCCTGCCAAAGGATGAGCATGGGTTGCGCCGGGTCAAGATGCTGGGCTTTACCGATGCCCGCCTTGCGAAACTCACCGACAAGAGCGAGACCGACGTGCGCCGCGCCCGCCGTGATCTGGGCGTCAAGGCCGTCTTCAAGCGGATCGACACCTGCGCCGCCGAATTTGAGGCCCAGACGCCTTATATGTATTCCACCTATGAGGCCCCGGCCTTTGGCGATGTGGAATGCGAGGCCCGGCCGAGCGACCGCAAGAAGGTTGTCATTCTGGGCGGTGGCCCAAACCGGATCGGCCAGGGGATCGAGTTCGATTACTGCTGCTGCCATGCCTGTTTCGCGCTGACCGACGCGGGCTTCGAGACCATCATGATCAACTGCAACCCGGAAACGGTGTCGACCGACTATGACACCTCGGACCGGCTGTATTTTGAACCGCTGACCTTTGAGCATGTGATGGAAATCCTCACCAAGGAGCAGGAAAACGGCACCCTGCACGGGGTGATCGTGCAGTTCGGCGGCCAGACCCCGCTGAAGCTGGCCAATGCGCTGGAAGAGGAAGGCATCCCGATCCTTGGCACCTCGCCCGACGCCATCGACCTGGCCGAGGACCGCGAGCGGTTCCAGGCGCTGGTCAACCAGCTGGGGCTCAAGCAGCCGCATAACGGCATTGCCTCGACCGACGCGCAGGCGATTGAAATCGCGGCTGAAATCGGCTTCCCGCTGGTGATCCGCCCGTCCTATGTCCTGGGTGGCCGCGCGATGGAGATCGTGCGCGATATGGACCAGCTCAAGCGCTACATCGCCGAGGCGGTCGTGGTCTCCGGCGACAGCCCGGTTCTGCTCGACAGCTATCTCTCGGGCGCGGTGGAGCTGGATGTGGATGCGATTTGTGATGGCACCGACGTGCATGTCGCAGGCATCATGCAGCATATCGAAGAGGCCGGGGTTCACTCTGGGGACAGTGCCTGCTCGCTGCCGCCTTACTCGCTGTCCAAAGAGGTGATCGCCGAGGTCAAGACCCAGACCAACGCATTGGCCAAGGCGCTGAATGTGGTTGGCCTGATGAACATCCAGTTCGCGGTCAAACCTGACGCCGACGGCAATGACGTGATCTACCTGATCGAGGTCAACCCGCGGGCCTCGCGCACCGTACCCTTTGTGGCGAAATCCACCGACAGCGCCATCGCCTCCATCGCGGCGCGTGTCATGGCGGGTGAGCCGTTGTCGAACTTCCCCAAGCGCCCGCCCTATGAGCCGGACGCAGGCTATGACGTGAACGTGCCGATGGCGGATCCGATGACCCTGGCCGACCCGGACATGCCGTGGTTCTCGGTCAAGGAGGCGGTGCTTCCCTTTGCCCGCTTCCCCGGCGTCGACACCATCCTCGGCCCCGAGATGCGCTCCACCGGCGAAGTCATGGGCTGGGACCGCAGCTTTGCCCGCGCCTTCCTGAAGGCGCAGATGGGGGCTGGCATGGTGCTGCCATCCTCGGGCCGGGCCTTTATCTCGATCAAGGATGCCGATAAGGGCACTTTGATGCTGGACGCCGCAAAAATCCTCGTGGAACAGGGCTTTACCCTGGTTGCCACACGCGGCACCCAGAGCTGGCTGGATGAGCACGGCGTGCCCTGCGAACTGGTCAACAAGGTCTATGAGGGGCGCCCTCATGTGGTGGATATGCTGAAGGACGGCAACGTCCAGCTGCTGATGAACACCACCGAAGGCGCGCAGGCGGTTGAAGACAGCAAGGAGATGCGGTCCGTCGCGCTCTATGACAAGATCCCCTATTTCACCACCGCAGCCGGTGCCAATGCCGCCGCCCGCGCGATCAAGGCGCAGGCAGAAGGTGACGTTGAAGTGAAGAGCTTGCAGGGCTGATCTGCCGAGGCAGGCAGAGATCGAACCTATTGGAAGGCCCCGGACACCTGCGTCGGGGCCTTTTCTTTTGCCCTCGCCGCAACAGGCGGCCTGCTGGGAGGGCTGGGCAAAGGTTCGGACATAGGAAAACCCCGGAGCCGAGGCTCCGGGGTTTTTGGCTGATCAGGGATGGCCCGCCTCCTACAAACGCTTTTGTGGGAAACGGAGCGGAGGCCGGACAGCCCGTGCTCAGCCCGCGCGGCGCATCAGCGCACGCAGCGATCCATCAAATGGGGTGGCCAGTGAAACCCGTTTGCGACCCATCTGCGCCTTGGCAGAGATCACCGAGACCAGCCGCGGGGTGCCGCCCGGACGCATCTGCAACACCGGCGAGCCGGAGGCGCCATATTCGACACGGCAGGAGGTTACCAGCGTCGCGCTGCGGGTGGACAGGATCTGGCAGTCTTTTTCGCGGGCCGGTCGGGTGGCCTGGTTCACGGTATAGGACAGTACATCCACGCTTTCCCCCGGTGTCGGCGCAGCGGCAAGCACGAAGGGGCGGATCTCGCTGCCGGATATCGGGCGGTCCAGACGCAGCACCGCAATATCGCTGCCCGCTGCGCTGTTGCTGGACCAGCTGTGACGATAGCCGGGATGAACAACAGCCTTCACCACACGGCGTGACGCCTTGGCCCGGCGGCCATTGAGGCCGGCCTCGAACTTGATATTGCGCGGGTTTACCGCCTGCCCGGTCTGCGGATTATAGAGACAATGTGCGGCGGTCAGCACCAGATTTGGCGCGATGAGGCTGCCGGTACACATATTGCGCCCGCCAATATTAAGCCGTCCGACAGCTTCCCAGCCCTCGACGGCGCGCACGCCTGCGGATTGCGCCTCGGCAGGGAGGCTAAAGGTTGTACTCGAAATAAAGGCGGCGGCGATAAGTCCGATAATGCGTTTCATGGTCCACTCCAGTTTTTCCCACATCGCCATCATCAGGGTCTGCTGGGGCTGGAATGCGGCTTGGAGTTGTAGGGAGCTGTCAGAAAGAGGTGCAGAATGTGACGTGATTAACGTCCGGTTAACGCGGCCGATGTTTGCGGCCATCACTGCGCCACATCTCTATATTTTCCTTAACCTTCCTGAACACTTTTAGAATAATTCCACTTAAACACATGAATAATTGTAACTTTTCCAGCAAGGATTTTGGTGCGTTTTTTCCTGTGTCTGCTGATGTCGCATCGAAATTTGGAAAGGAATCATCGGGATTGAGGCGGAATTGGGTCGGCCATTTCCCCAATTGAGGCGCCACCGGGCGACTCGCTCAATGCGCGAAACTCTTAAGGCAGATGTCTACTCTCCGCCTCTGCCTTGCCCCTGCCCTGACGCGCTGCGGGGGCCGCGATGGCAGGGTTCTCCCGTGATACCTGACGCCACTGCACGCATCATGCGGACGACACGCTGTCAGCCGCACCGGGTCGCGCACAACCTGAGCGAGATCATTCGCATAGAAAAAGCCCCGGTTCTGCAACCGGGGCTTTTTCAGAGTTCAGCGGGGCGGGATCAGGCTGCGGCAGCCTGTTCGCGCTTTTCATCGCGGGCAAAGAAGATCAGGTAGAACACCGGCGCGGCCACCAGCGTGAGGATCGTGGCAAAGGCCAGTCCCCCCATGATGGTGATCGCCATCGACACGAAAAACGCGTCGGTCAGCAGCGGCACCATGCCAAGGATGGTTGTCACCGCCGCCAGCATCACCGGGCGCAGACGCGACACCGATGCCTCGACGATGGCCTCCCGCAGGGGTTTGCCCTCGGCCCGGACCAGATCGATTTCCTCAACCAGCACGATGCCGTTCTTGATCAGCATGCCAGAGAGGCTGAGCAGGCCCAGAAGCGCCGTGAAGGTAAAGGGCATACCGGTGCCAAGCAGACCAATCACCACCCCGTTGACCGACATCGGCACCAGCAGCCAGATGATAATCGGCTGACGGATCGCGTTGAACAGCAGTACCGAGATAAGAACCATGATCAGGATCGTCACCGGGAGCTGCTTGCCGAGGCTGGCATTGGCATCGGCTGAGTTCTCATGCTCGCCACCCCACTCCATGGTGTAGCCGGTCGGCAGCGACATCGCCTCGATGCTGTCCTTCACCTGGGCAAAGACGGTGGCTGCGGTCAGATCCGCCCGAATATCGGCACCAACGGTCAAGGTCGGCACCCGGTCCCGACGATGCACGAGGGTGTTCTCCACCACCACATCGACCCCGTCGACCATCTGCTCAAGCGGGATGAATTTGCCCGCCGCCTCTGAGAACACCAGCTGGTCCATCAGATTATAGGAGCTGTCAGCAGGTCGGCGCAGGACGATGGGGATCAGGCGATCCCGCTCCCGGAACACACCGGTGCGCAGACCGTCGGTCGAGAATTGCAGCGCATCAGCGATGGCATCGCGCGACACACCGGCTGTCTGTGCCCGATCGGTGGCATAGATCGGCTTCAGCGTGATCTCCTGCTCGCGCCAGTCCTGACGCACACTCAGGATGTCCTGCGACGCCTCTTGCAGCCGTTGCATGGCCTCGTCGCCCAGCTGGCGCAGCACGCGCGGATCAGGACCGGCGAAACGGACCTCGATAGGCGCCCCCCCACCGGGGCCAAAGACCAGCCGCTTGGTGCGGAATTCGCCTTCGGGGAAGCGTCCCTGGCCGAAGTCCTCCAGATCCGCCTGCAGAGCCGGGATGCCCTCAAGGCTCGTTGCGCGGATGATCAGATGGCCATAGCTGGGGTTCGGGTCTTCGGAATCATAGGTCAGCATGAAGCGCGTGGCCCCCTGCCCGACAAAGGTCGCGACCGTCTCTACATCGTCCCGTTCGGCCAGCCAGTCCTCAAACACACGCATATGCTCGGAGGTTGTCGCAATCGACGTACCCTGCGGCAGCTTGTAATGCACAAAGAACAGCGGCGTGTTGGAGTTGGGGAAGAACTGCTGTTTCACCTGACCAAAACCGATGAAGCACAGCACCGTGATCGCAAACAGACCCGGCACCACAAGCCAGCGCAGCCGCAGGGACAGGCGCAGGATATTGCCATAGGTGCGGAACAAGAGGCCGGAATAGGCATCCTGATCGTCGCCGGTACCCTGTTTGAAAAAATAATGCCCCAGCAGCGGCGTCGCGGTCAGCGCCAGCAGCCAGCTGAGCAACAGCGAAATCCCGATCACCGCAAAGAGCGAGAACATGAATTCACCGGTTGAATCCGGGCTGAGACCAATCCCCGCAAAGGCCATGATCCCGATCACCGTCGCGCCCAGCAGCGGGATCTGGGTTTTCGATGCAGCCTCATGCGCGGCCTCGCGTGAGGTCCGGCCCCGGGCCATGGAGATCTGCATCCCCTCGGCCACGACGATGGCATTGTCCACTAGCATCCCCATCGCAATGATCAGCGCCCCGAGCGAGATCCGTTCCATTTCGATGGCGAAGATATTCATGAACATCAATGTGCCAACAACCGTCAGCAGCAGGGTGGCGCCGACAACAACAGCCGCGCGCCACCCCATGAAGACCGCCAGCACGATGACAACGATACTGACCGACATCGCGAGGTTCACGAGAAAGGCATTGGAGGCCTCGTCGACGACCACATGCTGCTGATAGATTGGCTTCAGCTCCACACCATAGGGGATCTGTGTGCTCAGCTCCGCCAGCCGCGCATCAACCCGCTGGCCGACCTCAACGATGTTTTCGGTCGCAAGGCCCGCAACCCCCATGGTAAAGGCCTCGACGCCGTCAAAACGAATGATCTGCGAGGGATCATCGAGGCGGCCGCGATGCACATCCGCCATATCAATGATATTGATGACCTCCCCCTGAGAGCCAATCGTCAGCCCGGCGATTTCCGTCACCGAGTCCGAGCCTTCCGGCGCGCTGATGCGTGTCTGGGCAGGCCCGTTGTCGACCTGACCGGCAGGGCGGACGGAATTGGCGGTGGCCAATGCGTTCGAAACCGCGCCAATCGGGATATTCTGGTTGACGGTGATCGCCATCTTCGGCTCGACAAAGATCGCCTCTTCCGGCAGGCCCGCGATTTCGACGTCGGCGACGCCATCAACGGCAAGAAGCTCTCGGCGCAGGAATGTCGCCAGCTGGTGGCGTTCGGCATCCGTGAAGCCTTCGGCGGTAACGGCGTAGAAGACCCCGAACACATCACCGAAACCATCGTTCACAAAAGGGTCGCTGACGCCGTCGGGCAGGTTCCGCGCCGCGTCTTCGACCTCTTTGCGCAGCTTGGTCCAGAGGCCCGGCAGTTCGGTGCCGTCAAAGGTGTCCTGCATTTCGACATCGATGCGCGACAGGCCCGGCTGGTTCATCGAGGTGATCTGCTTCACCTCCCCCATCTTCTGGATCGCTGATTCCAGTGGCTCTGACACTTCCAGCGCCACCTGCTCGGCGCTGGCGCCGGGATATTGGGTAATGACCACAGCCTGTTTGATGGTGAAGGCCGGATCTTCGAGCCGCCCGAGGTTCAGGAACCCCCAGATACCGCCAAACAGGGCGGCCAGCATGATGATCCACGTATAAAGCGGCCGATTGATCGACCCGCGTGCAATGTCCATCTGATCCGCCCTCAGTTGGTGAAGCCGGTGAAGCGACGCACGGCCGCCCCGTCAGCAAGCGCGCTGCCACCGGTCAGCACGATTTCTTCGCCACCGTTCAGCCCCGAGACGATCTCGATCTGGCCACCGTCGGTGGCCGAGGTTTCGACCCTGGTCCAGGTGACGGTGCCCTCATCCGCGCCCTTGGGTGTAAATAGCATCACCCCGGTGTCGCCGTTGGCGGCGGGCACGATGGCGGTTGGCGGGACCACGATCGCAGACATGCCGGTATCTACCGTCACCCGCACAGAGGTCGAGGCCCCTGGGAAAATCTGGCGGTCCTCGGGCGGGTCAAGACGGAAGGTCACGCGATAGGTCTGGCCAACGCTGCTGGCCTCGGCGTCGAACTCAAGGATTTCCAGCGGGTAGGTCTTGTCGCTGCCGGGGAAGCTTGCCGTGATGGTCAGCGCGTCATTGTCCTCGCCTTGCTGGAACAGAACCTCGGGCACATCGACCTCGATATGCAGCTCCGACATGTCGTGCAGGCGCACAATCGGGCTGCCGGCGCTGACGGTGCTGAACAGGGCGACCTCACGGCTGGACACCAGGGCATCAAATGGCGCGTTCAGCGTTGCATGTTCCAGCGCATAATCGGCATCCCTGAGCGCAATGCGGGCCAGTCCGGCCTGGGTTTCGGCATCGTCGATGGAGACCTGGCTGACCGTGCCGGTCAGCTTTTCCAGCCGCGTGACGGTTCGGTCAGCCTGCTCTTTTTGCAGCTGGGCCTGTCCCAGTTTCAGCTCGAACGGCTCCAGATCCAACTCCGCGACCAGAGCCCCCTTTGGCAGGAAAGCCCCCTCAGTGACAGGGAATTTCACAACCTGTCCGCCGACCTGAAACGCCAGATCCACCGTCTCTTTTGCCGCGACCTGACCGAAGAACTCGCGCTGGATAGGCACCGCGCCTGAGCGTGTTTCCATCAGTTTCACGGGTTTCAGGACGTTCTGGGCCAGTGTTGGCGTGGCCACCAGTAGCAACGCGGCGACCCCGGCGATGACTCTCGAACTCAGCTGCATGGGTTACTCCTTCCGACGCGGCTTCGCGTCCGCTTTAATGACTGTGTCATGAATCTTGGCCGACAAGGCCGCAAATTGTTTGATTTCCTCCGGGTCCAAACCGGAAATACGTTGGAACAGATCCGTCATCGCCTCGACCAGATACTGGCGTTTGGCGGCGCCGTCGGGGGTGAGCGACAACAACCAGGCGCGCCTGTCCTGCGGATCCCTGCTGCGGCGGATCAGACCCTGCCGTTCCAGCCGGTCGGCGGCCGTGGTCACCGACGAAGGCACCGTCTGCAACATCCGCGCCAGCTCTCCCATCCGGCAGGGCGTGCCCAGACGCACCAGCACATGGCATTCCGTCCGGCTCAGGTCTGGCAGGTCAACGGTGTCTTCGATGCAGGCGTCGATGCGCCAATAGAGCGCAAAGACACCCAGCATGGCGCAGACCTCCGGGCAGGTCTCAGCCTGATTGCCGTCCGTCGCGGTATCGCCGTCAGTTTGGGTGTCGCTGTCGTTGCCGGTTTGTCGAATCATACCACCATCGCCTTCATCGCGCATATACTTCAAATTTCGAACCATTCAAGGAGGGAAGCATTTTATTCATATCAAAAATGCTCCGGGACGCCCTGATCAGGTTGACGTAGGGGCTGCGCCCGTAACGCCAAGGGCCTTGCCCTTGACCTCACTGGGGGAAGATGCCCAGATATGCAGCACTTTTGAAAACCACCCGAAGGTCCAGCTCATGTATACACCCGCCATCACCGGCACGGGCGTCTTTACGCCGTCACAGACGATCACAAACGCCGAGCTGGTCACAGCCTTCAATGCCTATGCCGATAAGGTCAATGCCGAGAACGCAGAGGCGATTGCAGCGGGTGAGATGGATCCTCTGGCGTATTCCTCCGAAGACTTCATCCTGAAGGCCTCCGGTATCGAACAGCGCTACGTGATGGACAAGAGCGGTATTCTTGATCCTGAGGTGATGCACCCGCTGCTGCGTCAGCGCAGCGATGACGAGCCATCCATCATGGCCGAAATGGCACTGGATGCCGCCAAGAAAGCACTGAAACAGGCCGGCAAGACTGCGGCGGATGTCGACGCCGTCATCTGTGCGGCCTCCAATATGGAACGCGCCTATCCGGCGCTGGCAATCGAAATTCAGGATCTTCTTGGCATCGAAGGCTTTGCCTTTGACATGAATGTCGCCTGTTCCTCCGCCACCTTTGGGATTCAGGCGGCTGCCGATATGGTGCGCTCCGGCTCCATTCGGTCGGCGCTGGTGGTCAATCCCGAGATCTGCTCCGGCCATCTTGAGTGGCGCGACCGCGATTGCCATTTCATCTTTGGCGATGTGGCAACGGCCACCCTGATCGAGCGCAGCGAAGACGCCAGCGGCCCGCATTTCGAAATCCTGTCGACCCGCTGCGCCACCAGCTTTTCCAACAATATCCGCAACAACAATGGCTATCTGCGCCGGTCGCGCCCGGATGGGGTCGCAGATCGTCGGGACATGCAGTTCATGCAGAACGGGCGCAAGGTCTTCAAGGAAGTGCTGCCGATGGTCAGCCAGCATATTGCGGATCACATGGAGGCCGAGGGCGTCAGCAACACCGAGCTGAAACGGCTCTGGCTACATCAGGCCAATAAGACGATGAATGATTTCATTGGCAAAAAGGTCCTTGGCCGCACGCCAGAGGCCGGTGAACAGCCCAATATCCTGCAGGATTACGCCAATACATCCTCGGCAGGGTCGATCATCGCCTTCTCCAAATATTCGGATGATCTGGCCGAGGGCGATCTGGGGCTGATCTGCTCTTTCGGTGCCGGTTATTCGGTGGGATCGGTGATCCTGCGCCGCGCGGCCTGAGCCTGCCGGACCAGTTGCCAAACGAATTTGGGCCTGCCGATCCTGGCAGGCCCTTATTCAGTCTCGCCTTCAGCTCGCGTCCGGCGCTATTTCTGCGACACCCGCTGGTGCACGGCCTCGGCGTCCTCAACCCGCTCTGAGTAGCGGTCGACCAGGTAGTCCTTGCGACCGCGAGTCAGCCAGGTGAATTTCACCAGCTCTTCCATCACATCGACAACACGGCGATAGAACGGGCCTTCGGGCAGCCGGTCCCCCTCGGCAAATTCCAGCCACGCCTTGGGAATCGAGGATTGGTTGGGGATGGTCAGCATCCGCATCCAGCGGCCCAGAATACGCATCTGGTTGACAGCGTTGAAAGATTGCGACCCGCCGGAGACCTGCATCACCGCCAGCGTCTTGCCCTGCGTGGTGCGAACACCGCCTTTCAGCGACAGCGGCAGCCAGTCGATCTGTGTCTTCATGATGCCCGTCATAGCGCCATGCCGTTCCGGGCTGGACCAGACCATTCCATCGCACCAGACCGCAAGATCGCGCAGTTCGCTCACCTTGGGGTGATCTTCGCTGCCGGTGTCATCGGGCAATGGCAGCCCGCTCGGATCGAAAATCCGCGCCTCGCAGCCCAGCGCGCGCAGGATCCGGGCTGCCTCCTCGGCAACCTTGCGTGAGTAGCTGACGGCCCGCAGGGAGCCATAGAGCAGCAGGATCCGGGGCGGATGCTGCGGGTCACCTGTCGCTGCCAGGCGGGCGATATCAATCTGCGGCAAGGCCTCGGCGATGAGCGCCGGCAGATCCTCCGCCACACGCCCGTCAGCCGAAACAGCAGGCCCGGTCGTCGGTGTCTCAGCCACTTTCTTCTTCCAGGTGCAGTTTCATATCCAGAAGCACCTGCTGCAGCATCACCGTTTCGCGCAGCAACCGCTTGGCCTCATTGATGGTGATGATCCCATCGGCCATGGCCTCCTGATATTCGCTCATCAATGTGGCAAAGCGCTGGCTGAGCGCAATCACATCCGCATTGACGC
This sequence comes from Phaeobacter sp. A36a-5a, assembly GCF_037911135.1. Classification (NCBI taxonomy): domain Bacteria; kingdom Pseudomonadati; phylum Pseudomonadota; class Alphaproteobacteria; order Rhodobacterales; family Roseobacteraceae; genus Phaeobacter; species Phaeobacter bryozoorum. Next base: position 2,213,402 of record NZ_JBBLYU010000001.1, read on the forward strand.
CACCGCGGCGCGCCTCTGAGGCCGGGCTGGCCTGACAGTAGGACAAGGTGATGTTCTTCAGATCCGCCAGACCGGAAGTCACATGCGGGAAGGAGGCCGCAGCTTCCAGTTTGGCAACGGCGTCGACGGGCATGAACCGATCGACATGTTCGGCATTATCCGAGTAATACCGCCCCAACGTCGCCTTGGATTTTCCTGTGATCTGGCAGGCTGCCTCGATCCCCACATCCTTGACCAGAGCCTCGGTGTGCTTTTTTAGATAAGTACCTATGTCTGCCATATAAAATCTACCTGCATATGACCGCGACCCCATCGGGGAAGAAACGCGTTAATTTCCCATTCACGACACTTAAAGGAAATGCAAAGCTATTTCTATCCCTAAGGTTTTTAAGGGACTTACCGCGCTGTTCCGGGTCGCGAGACAGGGAAACGCGCTGGGGGCGAAGGCGTGTTTCGTGGGCCTTCGCTGGTGGGCAATTTCCGTCCAGTTGGCGCCCTGCCGCAGGTGTCATGTGGTTCGTTTCTCGGGTTGTTTCGCCGCGAACCGGCATCCGCGCGCAGGGCGTTTTATCCTCAGACCGAAAATGCCGTCGGCTCATCGGGCAATCGGTGAAGAATTGGTGAAGAAAACCGTTTCCTCCGACCGGCTCTGCGGCTAAATCAGCGCCATGGCCAAGCTTTACTTCCACTACTCCACCATGAATGCCGGCAAATCGACGGTGCTCTTGCAAGCCTCGCATAACTACCGCGAGAACGATATGGACACCTATCTGCTGACCGCAGCGCTGGACAACCGCGCCGGTCAGGGGCGGATCGCCTCCCGCATCGGGATCGGTGCCGAGGCTGACATCTTCCGGCCCGGTGAGAACCTGTTCGACAAAGTGACAGAGCGACTGGCAAGGGGCAGTGTTGCCAGCATCTTTGTCGATGAGGCGCAGTTTCTGTCGCCGGATCAGGTCTGGGATCTGGCGCGGGTGGTCGACGATCTGCGGGTGCCGGTTTTGTGCTACGGGCTGCGGGTCGATTTTCAGGGCAAGCTGTTTCCCGGCTCCGCCACCCTGCTGGCGCTGGCCGATGAAATGCGCGAAGTCCGCACCATCTGCCACTGCGGTAAAAAGGCAACCATGGTGATCCGGCAGGATGAGAACGGCCAGACCATCACCGAAGGCGCGCAGGTGCAGATCGGCGGCAATGAAACCTATGTATCGCTCTGCCGTCGCCACTGGCGCGAGGCCACCGGCGATCAGCCCACCTCTGCTGCGGGCTGATCTGAAACGGCCTGCACCGAGCGGAGGCCGGGCGCGTCTGACGCCGCGCGGGGCGTTAGACGCCCCGACGCGATACGCTGGCGGTTACACGGGCAGTTACACGGGCGAAATCAACGGCCGACCAGCAAGGAAGGCGGCGACATTGTCCAGCGCCAGATGTCCCATGGCGCTGCGCACCTCCTCGGTGGCGGTGCCCAGATGCGGCAGCAGCGTGACCTGCTCCATCTGCCGCAGGGCCTCCGGCACCTCCGGCTCGAATTCATAGACATCCAGACCTGCCCCGCCGAGCGCGCCCGCCTGAAGGGCGGCGATCAGCGCCGCCTCATCCACCACCTCACCGCGCGAGATATTGATCAGCAGGGCATGAGGGCGCATCGCCGCCAGAACCTCCGCGCTGATCAAATGTCGCGTCTCCGCACCGCCGGGCACTGCAAGCACCAGCACATCCACCTGAGCCGCCAGAGCGGTCAGGCTTTCCGCGCGCGACACCGGGAAGCCGGGTGATTTGTCGCTGCGCGCCAGATAGCTGACCGACATGCCAAAGCCGAAGTGACAGCGCCGCGCGATGGCCTCACCGATGCGGCCAAAGCCGACGATGCCCACATGTTTGCCTGTCAGATGCGTGCCCAGCATCTGGGTGGGATGCCAGCCCTGCCATTCGCCGGAGCGGACCAGACGCTCGCCCTCGCCGGCACGGCGGGCGGTCATCAGCATCAACGTCAGCGCAATATCAGCGGTCGCATCGGTAACGGCGCCGGGGGTGTTGCTGACCACGATCCCGGCCCGGCGCGCGGCCGCCACGTCGATATGATTGAAGCCGACGCCGAAATTGGCCAGCAACCTGCACCGTGGCTGCGGCACGGCGGCAAAACTGCCTGCGTCGAACTGGTCCCCCAGGGTCGGCAGGACGATGTCGAAATCACGCAGCGCACGCTGGCGCTCATCGGCGTTCAAAGGGCTGGTCTGCTGGCGGATCTCGACATCGAATTCCGCCCGCGCACGCGCCTCAACCGCGGCTGTCATTGGCCGGGTAATCCAGAGTTTGCCGCTCAATGCATCCGCCCTCCCAATGGGACCGGTCCATCCGGACCAATCAGAACAATCTCTCCGGTGGCATCCGGCAGCCCCAGCACCAGCACTTCGGACATGAACTTGCCAATCTGGCGGGGCGGGAAATTCACCACGGCCATCACCTGTTTGCCCAGCAGCGTTTCCGCCGTGTAGTGGGCCGTCACCTGCGCCGAGGTTTTCTTGATGCCGATGTCATCGCCGAAATCCACCCACATCTTGATCGCGGGTTTGCGAGCCTCGGGGTAGTCCTCGGCGCGCACCACCTCGCCCACGCGCACATCGACCTTGAGAAATTCGTCAAAACTGATGTCAGCCACGGGACAGCTCCCTCGACCGGTTGGTGGCTGCTGCCACGGCGCGGTGCAGCAGCGGCGGAAAGCCGTCGGTCTCATCCATCAGCACCTCCAGCGCGGCCTGGGTCGTGCCATTGGGGCTGGTGACATTGACCCGCAGCTGCGCTGGCGTTTCCTCGGAGGCTTCTGCCAGGGCACCGGCCCCTGCGACGGTGGCCTTGGCCAGCTGCATCGCCAGATCGGCAGGCAGCCCCTCAGCCTCGCCAGCAGCGGCAAGGGTTTCGATCAGATGGAAAACATAGGCCGGGCCGGAACCGCTGACGCCGGTGACCGCATCCATCTGCGCCTCGCTCTGCAATCGGACGGTCTGGCCGATGGCCTGCAACAGCGCATCGGCGCGATTTATATCCGCCTCGGTCGCGCGCATGTTGCCGATGAGCGCGGTAATGCCACGCCCGACGGCGGCAGGTGTATTCGGCATGGCGCGCACGATCGGCGTCTGCGCCCCCAGAAGTGATTCATAGGTAGCGATCGAGGTTCCGGCAGCAACCGAGATAAACAGCGTCTCGCCATTGCCCAGCTGTTGCAGCTGCGGCAGCGCCTCTCCCATCATCTGGGGTTTGACAGCAATCAGCACGATCCCCGGCGCCCGGTCACCGGCCTCTGGCAAGGGCGCATTGAGATGCACACCAGTCTGGCGCAGCCAGTCAGAAGGATTGGGATCAATCACCCAGACGGTATCCGGGTCAACACCCCGGTCAAGCCATCCGGCCAGCATTGCCGACCCCATCTTGCCGCAGCCCAAGAGCGCGATGCCCCGCGCTGCGATCTGTGATACCTGCATCTTTCCCCTCCCCTGATCGGATCTCCGGCACCATGCAGCGCCGGTTCGGGGAAAGGTTTACGCGCGCCCGTAAGCCTCTGCAATGGCGACCTGAAGCGCGTCGCGCGGCGATTGTCCGCCCCAGACCATCAGCTGGATTGCCGGATAGTAGCGCTCGCAATTGGCGACAGCGGAGTTGATCAGCGTGTCGATCTGCTCCGGGCTTGCCACCTGTCCGCCGGTCAATACCAGCCCATAGCGATACAGCATCAGCTTGTGATCGGGCCAGAAGGTAAAGCCACCGGCCCAGCACTGATCATTCATCTCGTTGATCAGCTCGTAGAGCCGCGGCAGCTGTTCCTTCGGCGGCTCCATCTCAAAGCTGCATACCATCCGCAGGGTTTCTTCATAGCCGGACCACGCCAATGTCAGCGAATAGGTGCGCCACTGGCCTTCCACCGCCATGGCGATCTGATCGTCGCCTATGCGGTCAAAGTCCCAATCGTGGTCCGAGGCCAAGTGTTCGACGATGTCGATAGGGTGAATTTCGTCTTCCAGAAAATGTTCGGAAAGAGCCATGTTGCCACCTCTCTGATCTCTAGCAAAAGAGATGCGGGGCACCCCCAATTGCTAGCGGCCTGCTCAATAAGGAGAGGGATTTACCCGTCCTCCTACCAGATATGGTGGAGGCACCAAGGCCGTCTGGCAACCCTTTATTTGGGGATAACTGCAATAAGTTGTGGACGAAAGGCGATGACCCTCAAAATATCGTGACAGTGCTGTGAAGAGAGGCAGCTGCGGGATCCTGCTGCGCCGGGTGGGAGTCTGCGACGCGGGCTTGGTCGCAAAAATGGCGCGCCACCCGGACCGGGCCGCACGCCAGCAAATGTTGCAGATCGGATATTTCAGCGCCGGGCGGCGGGCTGTGCCTGCCGCTCAGCCCTGGAACCGGATCACGCGGATTTATCCGCTTCCAGCGCGTCGAGCCGGGCCTTCAGTGCTTCGTTTTCTTCACGCGCCTTCTGCGCCATGGCGCGCACGGCGTCGAACTCCTCGCGGGTCACGAAATCGCGATCGGCCAGCCAGCGGTCGATCAGCCCCTTCATGGCGGTCTCCGCCTCTTCCCGCGCGCCATGGGCCACACCCATCGCGTTGGTCATCAGCTGGGAAATATCATCCATGATCTTGTTGCGCGTCTGCATTGTCTTCTCCATGTCTGCCTTGACCCCTATATGGTCATCAACACCGGCGGCGGCAAGCCGTTGACACCGCAGCCCCCGCAAAGGCATTGACGGCACATGCACGCATTCATCCTCCAATTCCCCGATCTGACCCCGGAAATCTTCATAATCGAGCTGTTCGGCAGCCAATTCGCGCTGCGCTGGTACGCGCTGGCCTATATCGTCGGGATTGTCATCGCCTGGCGGCTGGCGGTCGCGGCGCTGCGGCGCCCCGCGCTCTGGCCCCACGCACAGCCCCCGATGAAACCGCAACAGGTCGAAGATCTGCTCACCTGGATCATCCTCGGCGTCATTCTGGGCGGACGGCTTGGCTATGTGCTGTTCTATCAGCCCGGCTACTACCTTCAGAACCCGGCCGAGATCCTGCGCATCTGGCAGGGGGGCATGGCCTTTCACGGCGGTCTCCTGGGGGTGATCATTGCCACCTGGATTTATGCGCTGCGCCACCGGATCCCGCGCCTTCAGATCGCTGATCTGGTGGCACATACGGTGCCGCCGGGCCTCTTGCTGGGCCGACTTGCCAACTTCAACAACGCCGAGCTCTGGGGGCGGGCAACCGATCTGCCCTGGGGGGTCGCCTTTCCCGGGCGCGCGGCGCAGTCCTGCGGGCAGGCGCTGGGGGAGATCTGTGCGCGCCACCCGTCCCAGCTCTATGAGGCGCTGCTGGAAGGGCTGATCCTTGGTGCGGTGCTCTTGTGGCTGGTCTACCGGCGCGCGGCGCTGACCCACCCAGGCCGGGTGACCGGCGTGTTTCTGGCAGGCTATGGCGCGGCGCGCTTCGCGGTTGAATTCATGCGCCAGCCCGACGCCCAATTCGTAACTGCAGAGAACCCCCTGGGGCTGGCCTGGCATATCGGCGGCTACGGTCTGACCATGGGACAGCTGCTGTCGCTGCCGATGATCGCCATCGGCCTCATTCTGGTGCTGCGCAGCCGACGCATGGCGGTGGTTCCGGCATGAGCCTGAGCGACCATATCACTGCCCGCATCCGTGCCGAGGGGCCGATTTCGGTCGCGGATTACATGGCCGAGGCGCTGCTGCATCCAAGCTATGGCTATTACACCACCCGCGACCCGCTGGGGGCCAAGGGGGATTTCACCACAGCCCCGGAAATCAGCCAGATGTTCGGAGAGCTGATCGGACTGGCGCTGGCACAATGCTGGCTGGATCAGGGCCAACCTCAGCGGTTCACATTGGCCGAACTGGGTCCCGGTCGCGGCACGCTGATGGCTGATCTGCTGCGCGCCACAAAAGGCGTGCCCGGGTTTCACGCCGCCATGCAGATTGCCCTGCTGGAGGCCTCCCCCACCCTGCGCGCCCGTCAGGCGAGGCAACTGGCAGGCCATGACCCGGTCTGGTACCCGAATATCGCCGAGCTGCCCGAGCAGCCGCTGTTTCTAATCGCAAATGAGTTCTTTGATGCGCTGCCGGTGCGGCAATTTCTGCGCGATGGCGATGGCTGGCGCGAAAAATCAGTGGGTCTTCAGGATGGCACGCTCAGCTTTGGCCTTGGCGCGGTGGCGCCACAGCCTGCACTGGCGCATCGCCTTGAGGACACCCGCGACGGTGATCTGGTCGAGCTGTGCGAAGCCGCGCAACCGATGGTTCAGACCATCGCCTCCCGGATCGCGCGCCACGGCGGAACCGCGCTTATTGTCGATTACGGCGATTGGCGGTCGCTGGGGGATACGTTGCAGGCCCTGCGCGCCCATGCGCCAAGCGATCCGCTGAAGGATCCGGGCAGCGCCGATCTGACCACCCATGTCGATTTCGAAGCGCTTGCACTGGCTGCGAAATCTGCGGGCTGTGCCTATAGTCGGCTGACCCCGCAAGGCGTGTTTCTGGAGCGTCTGGGCATTACCGATCGGGCACAGGCGCTGGCGGCGCGGCTAAACGGCGACGCGCTGCAATCTCTGATTGCGGCGCATCGACGGTTGACGCATCCTGAGGAAATGGGAAACCTGTTCAAGATACTCGGGATTTTCCCCGAAGAGACCGCACCCCCACCGGGATTGAACGCATGACGCTGGAAATTCTCATCTCCGAGCTGCTCAATGGCACCAAACACGGCTTCTTTACCCGTCGCGGCGGGGCCTCTTCGGGTATTTTTGCCGGATTGAATTGCGGGCTTGGCTCGTCGGATCAGCGCGAAGCGGTGCAGATCAACCGGATGCGCGTCGCCGCAGCGATGGAGGCATCGCCCGAGGCGCTTGGCCGGGTGAATCAGGTGCATTCCGCCAATGTCCTGACGATCTCCGATCCCCGGCAGGACAATATTCAGGGCGATATTCAGGCTGATGCCATGGTCACCAATGTGCCCGGCGTGGTGCTGTCGATCCTGACCGCCGACTGCCAGCCGGTTCTGTTTCACGACCCGGAGGCCAATGTGGTCGGCGCAGCTCATGCCGGGTGGCGCGGCACGCTTGATGGCGTGCTGGAGGCCACGTTGGACGCGATGGAACAGCTGGGCGCGCGGCGGCAGTCCACCCGCGCGGTCATCGGCCCGTCGATCTCGCAGCGCGCCTATGAGGTCGGCCCTGAGTTCTTTGACGACTTCATGATGCAGGATCCGGAAAACGCACGGTTTTTTGCCAATGGCGAGGGCGATCGCTACCTCTTTGATCTGCCCTCTCTGGGTCTGCACAAACTGCGCAGCGCCGGCGTGGCCGAGGCCGCATGGACCGGGCATTGCACCTACTCTGACCCGGAACGGTTCTATTCCTTCCGCCGCGCGACCCATCACAAAGAGGTCGACTACGGGCGCCTGATCTCCTGCATTCGCCTGTAGGCGCCGCGACCTGCAATTCGCGGCCCAATGTGACCACCGAAGCGCGCCCGCGCGGGGGCTGAGTGCGCGCGGATCACTGCGGCGTTCCTGTGATTTCCACAGATCGGCCACATTCCCGGCGCATTGGCAGGCGACAAAAGACGGGACTAAAGCGCGGGCCGCAGAATGCTGCCCCGCTCCTACAGGAGACGCCTCATGAAACCAAAATCGCGCTTCATCAAATCCATTGTAGCTGCCGCCAAGACCGAAGAGGTGCGCCTACCCTGGACGCGTGGCGCCACCCGGCAGATCGCGATTGAGCGGCGTCGCGAGACTCTCCGGCGCCCGGCCCAGGCCAAGAGCGCCTGAGATCATTGAAGAGGCGTCCTTGCAATCTCGACGGCCCGCTCTCACGACGGGGCCGGGAATACCCGCCTGACACCGTCCACCGGTGATCACCTCCGGCGGCGGCCTCTGCCCAAGACAGGACCGCCGCATTTACCTGCCCGATTGGGCGCATTGCCCGGGACTGCGCGTATTGCGACCGGGGCGCCCGACAGGGACCAAGCGATTCCGGCGCGCCTTCTGCTCATCGCGCTGCCGGGGTTGATGCAAGTACAGTCATGAGAGAGGCACGTTCGCCATGACCATACCCCAGTCGCTGCGACGCGCAGCTGCCAATGCGGTCGAAGCCAATGCTCTGCTACAGGACCCTGCTGCCCAGCGCGGCGGGACGCGGCCACAGCTGCGCCGTTACGATGTCTGTAGCCTGCTGCCAAACGGCCAAATCGCCGAGACACGCCATGTCGCACCGTCGCTGCCATTGTTCGAAGACGCCTTTACCGCCTTTTGCCGCGGATCCCTGATCGAGACCACGCAGGGGCCCATTGCAATCGAGGATCTGCTGCCGGGCGATGAGCTGATCACCTTTGATGGCGACCCCCTCCCCCTGTTGTGGAAAGGCAGCACCAGCCTTATCCCATCGCGCAGCGGGCAGCACGGTCGCAGCCACCGGCTGACCAGCTTTACCGCCGATAGCCTTGGCGAGGCAAAGCCGATGTCGACGGTTGTCGCAGGCCCCGCCGCGCGGCTGTTGCAACGGGCACCTCTGCCGGGGATCAAGCTGGACAATGCCGTCTCGCTGGTTCCGGTGCAGCAATATCATGACGGGATGAGTATTTTCGAAACCGCGCCCCCGACCGCCGTGGACCTCTTTCATCTATGCCTGCCGCGCCATGCGGCGATCAGTGTCGGCGGTCTGCCGTTCGAGACCTATCACCCCGGCCCGGAGGCCCTGAAACTGGTGAGCCACGCCATCCGCACGCTCTATCTGAACCTGTTTTCGCATGTCGAATCGATCGCAGGCTTCGGCCCGCTGGCCTATCCCCGGATCCTGCTGCAAGATCCCGATATGAACTAAGCCGGGTCCGCCGACAGCTGCGGCGGTCGCCCCAAACGAAAAAAGCGCCCGCATTGCGAGGCGCTTTTTCTGATCAGACTGGCCTGACCGATTTCTGCGAGGCTCTGCCCCTCAGGCTTCGCGCGCGAGCCGTTGCTCCAGCACATCAAAGGGAACGCCGGGTTCGTCCTTGGCCCCTCGGATCACCAGCGAGGTCTTGACGCTGGCCACATTCGGCGTCGTCAGCAGATCGCCGGTCAGAAAGCTCTGGAAGGTGCTGAGATCGGGCGCGACGCATTTCAGGATGAAATCCACCTCGCCGTTCAGCATGTGGCACTCGCGCACCAGCGGCCAGTCGCGACATTTCGCTTCAAAGGCGCTCAGCTCGGCCTCGGCCTGGCTTTCCAGCCCCACCATGGCAAAGACCTGCACTTCGAACCCCAATTCGCGTGCGTTGACCTCGGCATGGTATCCGCGGATCAGCCCGGCCTCCTCAAGCGAGCGCACCCGGCGCAGGCACGGCGGTGCGGAAATACCCACACGCTTGGCCAGTTCAACATTGGTCATACGACCGTCGGCCTGCAACTCCGACAAAATCTTGCGATCAATCGGATCAAGGCGTGTTGTGACCATCTGGAAGCTCCTGTTGAATTTTCCGTTTGTTATACCAGCATCCGTAGTGCACGCAATATTATTTCAGGCGCGCGCAACAATATTTGCCGTTGATAAGATGAGACCTCAGCATCTTAGCCCAGGCATCAAAACCGGGGGCATCCGACATCGCTGAAGCCGGGGCTTTAAGACATCGCCGGGTGCAGTTATATGCATTGCCTGACGGCGGCAAGACCGCCCTTTCATCGACTGGGGAAATGAGATGAGCGACACGCGCCACACCAAGGTTCTGATCATCGGGTCCGGCCCGGCAGGCTACACCGCCGGTGTCTACGCCAGCCGCGCCATGCTGGAGCCGATTCTGGTTCAGGGCATTGAGCCGGGCGGCCAGCTGACCACGACTACCGAGGTAGAGAACTGGCCTGGCGACACCGAGGTTCAGGGCCCGGATCTAATGGTGCGGATGCAGGAGCACGCCAAGACGATGGGCTGCGAGATCATCGGGGACATCATCACCGATCTCGACACCTCCTCGCGCCCATTCGTGGCCAAGGGTGACAGCGGCACCGTCTACACCGCCGATGCGGTCATTCTGGCAACCGGCGCGCGCGCCAAATGGCTCGGCCTGCCGTCCGAGGAGAAGTTCAAGGGCTTTGGCGTTTCCGCCTGCGCGACCTGCGATGGTTTCTTCTATCGCGGCCAGGAGATTGTGGTGATCGGCGGCGGCAATACCGCTGTGGAAGAGGCGCTGTTCCTGACCAATTTCGCCTCCAAGGTGACGCTGATCCACCGCCGCGACGAGCTGCGCGCAGAGAAAATCCTGCAAGACCGCCTGATGAAGAACGAGAAGATTGAGCCGCTGTGGTTCCACCAGCTGGAAGAGGTGATCGGCACCGAGAACCCGCTGGGCGTCGAGGGCGTGCGGGTGAAGAACGTGAAGACCGGCGAAATCACCGAAATCTCCTGCAAGGGCGTCTTTGTCGCCATCGGCCATGCGCCTGCCAATGAATTGGTCAAGGACGTGCTGGAAACCCACAATGGCGGCTATGTGAAGGTAACGCCCGGCACCACCGAAACCTCCATCCCCGGCATTTTTGCCGCTGGTGACCTGACCGATCACAAATATCGTCAGGCGGTGACCTCGGCCGGCATGGGCTGCATGGCGGCGCTGGATGCCGAACGCTTCCTCGCAGAGCAGGAGTGAGCGCGGTGGCGCATGATTTCGACACCCAGAAGGCCGAGACATTCTCGGCCTTCTCCGATTTGCAGGCCGAGGGTGACCTGCCGTTTGAGGCGGATCTTGATCTGTTCTTTGTCGCTGAAGAGGCCAAGGACTGGATGCCCCTTGCCGAGGCACTGGCCGATCTGGGCTTTTATACCCAATGGGCAGAGGCCGAGGGCGATGATCCCGCCACATTGATCGCGACGATGCCCGAACAGATCCTGTCCGCAGCAGCGATCTGGATGGTCGAAGAGGTCGCAACCCGGACTGCACTTGACCATGGGTTTCGGCCAGACGGCTGGGGATTTGCCGAGGATTGAGCCCAAGGCGGCCCCGACTGCCAGACCCCTGTCCCGGCCCGCCGGAGACAACAGACCGCCCGTTCCGCTTGCGTTGCAATAGGGGAACGGCGGTCCTTTTCACGAAACTCAAAAGGGTTTTGACTTTGCTGCGACTGCAAAGCATGACATGCGTTCACCCGTGAACACACTTTGAGTCGACCCGATGCCATCCCGATCCACACCACTCAGCCATGAGGACGAAGACCTGCTCTTTCGTATCCTCAGCCAGCTCGACAAGGCGCCAGACGCCTCGCAGCGGGCCACGGCGACGGCTGTAGGGATATCACTTGGGCGGCTCAATGCACATCTACGCGCAGCCGCAGAAGCCGGTCTTGTCAAGGTCAGCCATCGCGCAGGTCCCGACAAACGTCAACGCTTCGCCTATGCGCTTACCACCCGAGGTGCTGCCGAAAAAATTCGGCTCACCGATCAGTTTCTCGCCCGCAAGTTCGCCGAATACGACGCGCTTCACGCTGAACTCACTGGGACCACCAGTGGCCTCGTCCCCTTCAAGTACAGGACCAAGTTGATGCAGAATAATCTTGCCCCCATCCCGGAGCTTTATGTCTCCTATGACTCCGCCCAAAAGCTGAAGGTCGAAGCCGCAGAGCTGAAGAGCCATGACCTGAGCCCGCGCCAGATCTGCGATCTGGAGCTGCTGATGAACGGCGGCTTCAACCCGCTGAAAGGGTTTCTGAGCGAAGCAGACTACAACGGCGTTGTCGAAAACATGCGCCTTGCGGACGGCACCCTCTGGCCGATGCCGATCACGCTGGATGTGTCCGAGGATTTTGCCGCATCGCTGGAAATCGGCGAAGACATCGCCCTGCGCGATCAGGAAGGTGTCATCCTTGGCACCATGACCGTGACCGATCGCTGGGAGCCGAACAAATCGCGCGAAGCCGAAAAGGTGTTCGGCGCCGATGATGACGCCCATCCGGCGGTCAACTACCTGCATAACACCGCAGGCAAGATCTATCTGGGCGGCCCGGTGACCGGCATCCAGCAGCCCGTCCACTATGATTTCCGCGGACGTCGCGACACTCCGAACGAGCTGCGCGCCTATTTCCGCAAACTGGGCTGGCGCCGCATCGTGGCCTTCCAGACCCGCAACCCGCTGCATCGGGCACATCAGGAACTGACCTTCCGCGCCGCGCGCGAGGCCCAGGCCAACCTGCTGATCCACCCGGTTGTCGGCATGACAAAACCGGGCGACGTCGATCATTTCACCCGCGTCCGCTGCTACGAGGCGGTTCTGGACAAGTATCCGGCGGCCACCACATCCATGTCGCTCTTGAACCTGGCAATGCGTATGGCCGGCCCCCGCGAGGCGGTCTGGCACGGGCTGATCCGCAAAAACCACGGCTGCACCCATTTCATCGTTGGTCGCGATCACGCAGGCCCCGGCAAGAACTCCGCCGGTGAAGATTTCTACGGCCCTTATGATGCGCAGGATCTGTTCCGCGAGCATCAGGAAGAAATCGGCATCGAAATGGTCGACTTCAAACACATGGTCTATGTGCAGGAACGCGCCCAATACGAACCCAACGACGAGATTGAAGATCGTGACAATGTCACCATCCTGAACATCTCCGGCACCGAACTGCGCCGCCGCCTGCAAGAAGGCCTGGAGATCCCCGAGTGGTTCTCCTTCCCCGAGGTTGTGAACGAGCTGCGCAAGACCAAGCCGCCACGTTCCAAGCAGGGCTTCACCGTGTTCTTCACCGGGTTCTCCGGCTCCGGCAAATCCACCATTGCAAATGCTCTGATGGTCAAGCTGATGGAAATGGGCGGCCGTCCGGTGACGCTGCTCGATGGCGACATCGTGCGGAAAAACCTCAGCTCCGAACTGGGCTTCTCGAAAGAGCACCGCGACCTCAACATCCGCCGCATCGGCTATGTGGCCTCCGAGATCACCAAGAACGGCGGCATCGCCATCTGCGCGCCGATCGCGCCTTATGCCACTACCCGCCGCGCCGTGCGTGAGGATGTGGAGCAGTTCGGTGCTTTCCTGGAGGTGCATGTCGCGACCTCGATCGAGGAATGCGAGCGCCGCGACCGCAAGGGTCTCTACAAGTTGGCTCGCGAAGGAAAGATCAAGGAATTCACAGGGATTTCCGATCCCTATGATGTCCCCGTTGATCCGGAGCTGCGTGTCGAGACCGAGAATGTCGACGTCGACAACTGCGCTCATCAGGTTCTGCTGAAGCTGGAGAACATGGGGCTGATCGCAGGCTGATCCACCCGCAAGACTGACAGAAGGCCGCCCGATCGGGCGGCCTTTTTTCGACTCACACATGGGGTTAAAGGCTGGCCCGAAGCGCCTCCGCCGCGCGACGCTCGATACTGCCATATCGCGCAGCCTCCGGCTTAAGCGCCCTGAGCGTCGGCAGCCGCGCCGTGTAATCATCCTGCGATATCATCGCGATGGCCGCGCGTATCTCTTCGCCGGTAGAGCAGATAATCATTCCGGCAGGATCGAAGAAATCGCTGATATTCGGGCAGCCCCAATAGATCGGCACCGTTTCGCAGAGGATCGCGTCGATGAGCTTCTCTGAGAAATAATTCCGTTCGCGGACATTCTCGATCACCACACTATAGCGGTAGGGCGCCAGCCCGTCGGATTTTGTCTCAAACGGCTGGTATCCCCGCCCGAGGATGGCCACCTCGGGCGTGCTGCACCTCAGATGTTCGACCACGTCATGGCGCAGCTTGTGGCCCGGATGGTCCCGCTTGGCTGAGGCGATGATCGAAAGATCGGCACGTTTCTCTATCGCCAGCTCCTGCCACTCAGGCACCCATGTGGTGCCGAAGGGCAGGAAAAGCCCGTTGCCAATGCCCGCCAGCAAGTCCTCATTATAGCTGAACACCCGAAAGAACCGCCGCCAGGTCCAGGGCAGCAGCCGGTGGTGCAACGACGACATGATTTTGGGCTCCATCACCATCATGGAGATCCCCGCCCGACAGGGCCAGCGCCCCGGCAGGTGCATTCCGGTTTTTGCCCAGACAATCAGATGGTCTTGCGCTGCAAGATCCGAGACCCGCCCGCCGATCAGATCGCCGGGGCAACCGAACGGCCAGTGCAGGCTTGCAAGCTCGCGATTGGCAAAGGCCCGGTTCAGCTTTGCCCCATAGGGCACCACCGCAATGGCAGGCTCGCGCGTCACAGTCCGCCCTCTGTCAGCCGAGGTCTGGCAGATCTACGGTGCCGCGCATCAGAACATAGCCCCGGCCCGCCACCCGCACGCCCTCAATCGCATCCGCCGGGCCAACCCGCGTCACCACAGCCTGACCGGGACGGCCAAGACCATGTCCCTGCTCGGCAATGAAACGGTCGCGCTCCATCAGACCGTGGTGCCACAGATAGGCGGCCATGGCGCCGGTCGCCGAGCCTGTAAATGGATCCTCCGGCGGGCTCGGCGGGGCCATCAGCAGCCGCGAGAATGTGTCCCCCTCGGCGGTGGCACCGCTCAAGGTCACCAGAAACGGTTCCATCATGTCGATACCGTCGGCACCCATTGCCGCCCCCAGCCGGGCCAGCGCCGGCACATCCAGCGTCGCGGCCTCAAGCGCGGCACGGTCCCGCAACACCGTGATACAGAACGGCAATCCGGTCGACACCCGCTGCGGTCGGCCAACAATCGCCTCCACCGGCAGCGAAACCGCCGCCGCGACCAGCTGCGGATCGGCAAATGCGCCGAATTCTGGCGCGATCTGGGTCATTTCAATGAGATCATCCGCCATGCTCACCCGCACCAGACCGGCTCCGGTCTCCAGCGTGATCACATCGCCCTCCATCAGGCCACGGTCGCGCAAGGCTGCCACGGTGGCAATGGTCGGATGGCCTGCAAAAGGGATCTCGCGGCTGGCGAGGAAATAGCGCACCCGCACATCGGCAACCTGTGACGGGCCGGTGAAGGTGCATTCCACCAGCGAGGTCTCGCGCACATAGGCCATGCAGATCTCATCGCTCAGCCCGGCGCCGCCATGGACCACTGCGCAGCCGTTGCCACCAAAGGCCCGGCCCGAAAAGGCATCTACCCAGTCAAAATCGTATCGCAATGTACCCTCCCCGGCGTGATCACGGTCCTGCGTCAGCAAGATCACGCCGCACGCGGCATCGCAAGCGGATTTGGGCCCGGAGTTGCCGCCTGCCCCTTTGATTGCACCTGCGCGCAGCGCCTGCCGGACAGCCTGAGAGCCCCGCCGCAGCTGTCACCCACCCAACAAAAAGGGCGCCATGGATATGGCGCCCGATCCGCTTGCAATCACCTGCGCGGGCGTTGCTCACGCCGTGCGGCAATATCTATTAGTGCACCGGCACCGGCGCATAATCATGCTGCCGCGCCAGAACAAAGGCCATTTTCCGGTCGCTGACCAGGGCCAGCTGTTCACCAGCGGCATCATGCACCGCATAGAGGTGGCTGCGCCCGGCGGCACCGGCCTGAACCTCCGCAGGGAGATCCGCGACATCAACCGCCTTGACATAGACAATGCGGCTGTCGGCATCGTTGAACTGATAGGCTGTATGCATCTGTCTTACCCCTTCTTGATATTGATCGTCTGAACCACGGTTTCGGGCCGCGATCGGGTCAGGTCGACATGCAAGAGGCCATTTTCCATAATGGCCTCCCCCACCTCGACCCCATCCGCCAGCACAAACATGCGCTGAAACTGCCGCGCGGCAATGCCCCGGTGCAAAAACACCCGGCCATCGCTGTCATCGCTCTGGCGTCCCCGGATGACCAGTTGACGGTCCTCGACAGTGATCGCCAGATCCGCCTCGCCGAAGCCGGCCACCGCCAGCGTGATGCGATAGGAATGATCTGAGGTTTGTTCGATATTATAGGGAGGGTAGCCCTCGTTCCCGGATTTGGCCGAGCGTTCCAAGAGGCGTTCCAGCTGCTCAAATCCCAACATATGCGGATACGAGCCAAGTGTGAGTTTAGACACGGGTTTCGTCCTTGATTCTAAAGCGACGTATGGCGACGGCCCCATTATGGCGACCGCTTCCCTAAGAATATGGATGTTTTATCTGTTTTCACAAGCCCAAGGCACCGCGGCGCTGGCGCAAAAGCCTCTAAAAGCGTAATATTCGCCAAAGATTAACCCGCCAGCCGACGAGTCGCCAATGAACGCACCAACCGATATCTCCATGAAAACCGATGATGTTTTACAGGTGGAGCTGGAGGTCTTTCGCAGGCAACACCGCGATCTGGACGAAGCAATCGTGGCCCTGCAGGAGCGCGGGACCAGCGATCAGCTGACCATTCAGCGATTGAAGAAGCAGAAGCTGATCCTGAAAGACAAGATTGCCTTGATCGAAGACCGGCTGACACCGGATATCATCGCCTGATCCCCCATCCAGCCAACGCGCCCGACAGCTCCAATGCCGCATTGCGCGATGCACAGGGTTCTCTATAGTGCGCGCTTCCTCCAACCCAGCGGGTTCGCAGGCCCGCGGCATGACAGGATCCGAGCCTATGCCAGAGCATACCGCCGACATCAAAGTGGGCATCATCATGGGCAGTCAGTCCGACTGGCCAACCATGAAAGAAGCCGCCACCCTCCTCGACGAACTGGGCGTGCCTTATGAGGCCAAGATCGTCTCGGCCCATCGCACCCCGGACCGGCTGTGGAGCTATGGCAAATCTGCCGCCGAACGTGGTCTGCAGGTGATCATCGCAGGCGCCGGCGGGGCCGCCCACCTCCCCGGTATGGTCGCGTCGAAAACCCGCGTTCCGGTGGTTGGTGTGCCGGTTCAGACCCGCGCCCTCTCCGGTGTTGATTCGCTTTATTCCATCGTGCAGATGCCCAAGGGCTTCCCGGTTGCGACCATGGCCATCGGCGCCGCCGGTGCAGCAAATGCCGGATTGATGGCCGCCGGAATTCTGGCCTTGCAGGATCCCGAACTTGCCCGGCGTCTCGACGACTGGCGCGCGGCTCTTTCCGCTTCGATCCCAGAGGAACCGGTTGATGACTGATCGTTTGAACACAGGCGCCACCATCGGCATTCTCGGTGGTGGCCAGCTGGGCCGCATGTTGTCGGTCGCCGCCTCCCGTCTCGGCTTTCGCACGCATATCTTCGAGCCGAGTGCAAATCCCCCGGCCGCAGATGTCGCCCATAAGGTGACAACCGCGAGCTATGAGGACGCGGACGCGCTGGCAGGCTTTGCCGCCTCTGTTGATGTGATCACCTATGAGTTCGAGAACATCCCGACGTCGGCGCTGGACCTGCTGGAACAGCACAAACCCATCCGCCCCGGCCGTGAGGCCCTGCGGATCAGCCAGGACCGGTTGACCGAAAAGACCTTTCTGCAGGATCTCGGCCTGAGCACCGCAGCTTTCGCCGATATTGCCGATCAGGCCAGCCTCGACGCGGCGCTGGCAACAATCGGCACCCCTTCGATCCTGAAAACCCGCCGCTTCGGTTATGACGGCAAGGGGCAGGCCCGGATCAAGGCGCCTGATGACGCAGCCACCGCGCTGAGCGAGATGGGAGGCGCCCCTTCGATCCTGGAAGGGTTTGTCACCTTCAGCCATGAGATTTCAGTGATCGCCGCGCGCGGCGTCAGCGGCGAGATCGCCTGTTTTGATCCCGGTGAGAATGTTCACCGCGACGGCATTCTTCATACAACGACAGTGCCCGCGCGCCTCAGCGCCGGACAGCGTATGGACGCGGTCCTGATGGCAGGCAAGATCCTGAACGCGCTGGAATATGTGGGCGTCCTCGGGGTCGAACTCTTTGTCACGCCACAGGGGTTGATCGTGAATGAAATCGCTCCCCGGGTGCATAATTCCGGCCATTGGACGCAGAATGGCTGCGCCGTGGATCAGTTTGAACAACACATCCGCGCAATTGTTGGCTGGAGCCTTGGCGATGGGCAGCGGCACAGCGATGTGGTGATGGAGAACCTGATCGGTGCCGATGTGGACCGGATCCCTGAGCTGGCTCAGGAAACCCGCTGCGCCATCCATCTCTACGGCAAGACCGAAGCCAAGCCGGGCCGCAAGATGGGCCATGTGAACCGGGTGCAGCTGCCACAGACCTGACTAATTGGGGCTCTGCCCCAAACCCCGGGATATTTTGAGCCAGAAGATGGCGGCAGGGCAGTAAAAGCGGCCCCGCCGGTTTTACGCGCCGCAAAGAGGGCCATCCGGCCTGATGCGCGGCGCTCCCCTCCCGGCGACGCGGCGGATCTGTCAGACCAGAAAGCGGCCTGCCACATCGCCGTTCATATAGCTGACCCTGCCGCCCGAGAGCGTGGCTGCAACACCACCCTGGGCGTCAAGGATCACGAGATCGGCGCGTTGTCCGGGCCTTAGCTCTCCGCGATCCTCCAGCCCGAGGATACGCGCCGGGCCTGCTGAAACCAGCCTCCAGGCTGAGGCAAAATCCAGAACACCGGTTTTCTCAAGCATCAGAGCCGCCCGGCGCGGACTGGGGTAGTGATAGTCGGAGGCGAGCGCATCGCAGAGCCCCATGGCGATCAGATCAAGCGCCGAGGCATTGCCCTTGTGTGAGCCTCCGCGCACCACATTGGGTGAGCCGAGGATGACAGGGTCGCCCGCTGATGTCGCGGCCTCTGCAGCCTCCATTGTTTCGGGAAACTCGGAGATCCGCGCGCCGCGGTGGCGCCAGGTGATGCGGTCATCCGCTGTATGGTCATCATGGCTGCCCAAACAGACGCCTGCGGCCTGAAGCTTTGCGGCCAGCTGATCCAGCGCCGCGGGCACTTCGGGTCTGCGGGCATGCATCTGCTGCAACATCTGCCAGTGAACCTCCGGATTACGCCCTGCCTTGAGCGCCTGGCCGGTCAACCGGGGGGGTTTTTTTCCTTGCGCAAGCCGGTCATGAGGTAGGTGATCGTTGAAGACGACATAGGGGACCTGCCACCCCGCGATCTGTGCCGGCAGATCATCGTAGGCCTCCAGCAGGTGGATTTCAAACCGCAGCTGCGGAATCAGATCGGTAACGACACGGGGTTTTGCGGATTTGATCCCTTCAAAGACCTGATCTGCAAAGTCGGGACCGCGCAGCCCCCCCTCCCAGGAGTAGAACTGGGCAAGAACACCGGTTGTGATGCCGTTTGCCGCCAGTTCTGCCTCTGCGGCGATCACCCCTTCGACCATCTGTTTCATGGCACCGCGCCGGGGCGCGAGGTGACGTTCGAACCCATCGCCGTGACAGTCAACGATCCCCGGAAGGATCCGATATCCGGTCAGGTCAATCTGCCGCCCCGCCCGCTCGGCCTGGATCCGACCTGCTGCCAGCGCCAGCACACCAGCGCGCTCCATCCCGTCCGGGCGCAGTACATCTGCACCGGTCAATGTCAGTTCAAGCGTGCTCATGGCCGGGCCTCCCCTTGCAGCTGATCCCCATCGGCGCTGCACCGACCACCGGCACAGGCCTCCTCTATCTCACCCGTGATGGACTCAAACCATGTCAGATCGGGGTCAAAGCGCCCCCTGTCGAGGAAATGCAACGCCTGCGCAATGACCTGCGGATTATTCATCATGAAAGTATGGGTCACGGGCAACACGATGTGATCCGCCATGCCCTCCAGATATGTGCTCTGCACCGACACCTTGCCGTCATCCGGCCCCGGAATGATGGCCGAAAACACCGGGTTGAGCGAGAAGCGCCCGGCGATGACCCCAACCGGGAAACTGGCAGCAGGCAGCTGGTTGGGCAGGCTGTCCTCGCCGGTTCCCAGCTGCAGCCCCGCAGGCCCGTTCAACAGGCCAAAGACCTCCCAGTCGCCCAGTTCGTCCACCAATTCGCTGCCGTGGTTGGGAGGAGCCAGCATAACCACCCGCCCCAGCGCCTCTGGCCGGTTTTCCCGCAACCAGTGGCGCAGCAGGATGCCGCCCATCGAATGGGTGATAAAGTGGATCTGCTCGCCTTGCGATATCTGCTCCGCACATTGCCCGACCGCATCCGGCAGCGTCTCCGCGGCAAGCACCGCCACCGGTTTGTCGGTTGACGGGTACCCGGGTGTCACGACCTTGACGCCGCGCGCCTCCAGCACCTGCCCCATAACCGCCAGCGAGATTTCGCTGCGCGCCAGACCGTGCAGCAGGATCGCGCAATCTGCACGGGCCAATCCCGGAGCAAGACACAGGATCGCGGCGACACATGCCGAAATACTGGCTAAGAAGGTGGTGGAATGTCGGGTCATTGTGCTCGCGGTCTCAAGGGGTCGTGACACCGCAGATAGGGGCATTTCACCTCAACGGAAAGAGCAGACCGCGATTCCCGGAGCCGTGACGCGGCGCCTTAGCCCTCTTTGCCCGCCGGGATGCCCGCCGCCCGCCTGCGCCCCGGCCCAGACAGGACGACGATTGCAATACCGGCCAGAACAGCGATCGCGCCAATGGTCAGCTGCAGGCCAATCACCTCTCCCAGCACAACCGCACCGGCGAGGATCGCGATCACCGGCACCGACAGCTGAACCGTGGCAGCCACGGCGGGCGCAAGCTGTGGCAAGACGTGATACCAGAGCGCATAGCCAAGGCCCGAGGTTACTGCGCCGGACACAATGGCCAGCACCACGCCCCATGGAGAGATGACGATGTCCGCGCCGAAGATCAGCACCGCGGGCACCATGATCACGCTCGCCGCCGCGAAATTCACAGCCGTTGCCGCCAGTGGTGCCTTTGCGCCCCGTCCGAGCAGACTGTAGCCCGCCCATCCAAGACCGCCCAGCGCCATCAGGCATGAGGCCCCCAGCGGCGCCGCTGGCACACCGTCGGTCGGCCAGACCACCGCAGCAAGCCCGACCAGAGCAATTGCCGCGCCAGCGACCTGCCCCGGCGCGACCGGACTGCCCCGCAGCGCCCCCCACAGGAACATCGACACCTGCACCACGCCGAACAGGATCAGCGCGCCAAGCCCTGCATCCAGGTCCTCATAGGCGATGGAGAACCCGACGATATAGGTCGTAAGCGCCGCCGCCCCCCAGAAGGTCTGGCGTCGATCACGTCTCAGCGACAGCCCGCTGAGGGCACAGAGCCCAACCAGCGTGACCGCCCCGGACAGCACGCGCAAAAGGCCAAAGCTTGTAGCCTCCATATGCCCGCCTCCGATCGCCAGTCGGCTGAGGATGGAATTGGCGGCAAAGGCCACCATGGTGAGGAAGACAAGAAGAAACAGGCGCATGAACTGGCTGCTATCGCGCAAACCAACTTGGGACCAGTGATATTTTCGGGTCAGAGATCTATCTTCGACTGAACATGTGCCCCGAAGCGCCTCTAACCCTTAAAGACATTCTCCCGATGCCAGCGGAGATATGATCTGTGTGGTTTGAATGCGGGGTTCACAGGCTCAATCAATCGCCGGTCCGGCAGCAGCAAACGATCCAGCGTCGCGTCATCCACCGCCTTCTTCGCAACAAGCACCTCATGGTCGTCACTGATCGACAGAAGACCTCGGTCAAACATCCAATGTACCGTTCCCGACAGGGCCAGCCCATTGCGCACCGTGTCCGGACCAGATTCCGAAACCGGCACGATATGGGCGGCCTCGACCTCCGGCCGCCCGCCGCCATTGCGCAACTCCAGCCCCGACACCGAACAGCGGCCGCCATAGGCATGTTTGACCTGTCTTGCAAAACTACTATCCCGGAAGGCCCGCTGGGACAGCAGCGTTTCGCGAGGTCCATTTGGGGTTTCAAAAGCGACCTGTGCTTCGGCAAAACCAGGTTCCGCGGTGAAATCCCCGGTTCGCGGAATGGCATTCGGCTCTTCGCGCGCAGTCAGGCCGGCATTGATAATGCGCGCAAAATCCGCGTCGGAGATCAGCCGCACCGCGCTTGTGTTGCTGCCGCGCGACCGTGGCAGCCCGGTTTCATAGGGTCCCTGCCCCTCTACCCATCGGGGAACAAAATTCTCAAAGGACAGCTCACTGCCTGTGTCCAGCAGCGCATAGGCCAATGCTGGGTCCTCAGGGTCATCCTGCACCTTCAGGACACGCTGTACAGCATGGTACCCTTTACCGCCGCCGCGCCGCCCCTCGTAGAAGATGACCCAGTCGCCCACGGTTTGCTCGACCCGGCTCAAATAGAGCTTCTTCGGGAAATGATACGCTTTTCCAGGCTGGTCGTCATAACCCGAATGCGAGGACTGAATAAAAACTGCTTTGACCATGGCGGAAACTTTAGGTCTTTGTTTCGAAAACGAAAAGAGAAGAGACAAGAGGCATCATCCCCTCTTTCTGGCCAAATATGCCGACGCTGCGACGCCCCCCCTCATTCACCTTTCCAAAAATACTCCCGCCGGAGGCAGGCCCGCAAGGCGGGCCTTCTCTCTCCCCGCCGAAACGAAAAGGGGCCGCCCGAAGGCAGCCCCTAATTCTTCCAGTCATCAGCGGTGGGCTTCCGGCGAATTGGCCCAGATAACAAACCTGCAGCCAATCGCCTTTTGCCTCATCCCAAATCCCAAGGGGATTTGTGATTACATCATGCCGCCCATGCCGCCCATGCCGCCCATGTCGGGCATGCCGCCACCTGCCGCGCCTTCTTTGGCGGGCTTGTCGGCAACCATGGCTTCGGTGGTGATCAGCAGGCCTGCGACCGAGGCTGCATCTTCCAGCGCGGTGCGGGTCACTTTGGCGGGGTCGATCACGCCGAAGGAGAACATGTCACCATATTCATCAGTCTGGGCGTTGTAGCCAAAGCTGGTGTCAGAGGATTCACGGATCTTGCCCGCAACCACGGCACCGTCAACACCGGCGTTCTCGGCGATCTGGCGCAGCGGCGCTTCGATGGCCTTGCGAACGATCATGATACCGGCGTTCTGGTCGGAGTTTGCACCTTCCAGACCGTCCAGTGCCTTGCCGGCCTGAACCAGAGCAACACCACCACCAACGATGACGCCTTCCTGCACGGCTGCGCGGGTTGCGTTCAGAGCATCGTCGACGCGGTCTTTGCGCTCTTTCACTTCCACTTCGGTCATGCCGCCGACGCGGATCACGGCAACACCGCCTGCCAGTTTGGCAACGCGCTCTTGCAGCTTCTCACGGTCGTAGTCAGAGGTGGTCTCTTCGATCTGGGTGCGGATCTGGGCAACGCGTGCTTCGATCTCGGCCTTCTCGCCAGCGCCGTCAACGATGGTGGTTTCGTCTTTGGTGATTTCGATTTTCTTGGCGGTGCCCAGCATGTCCATGGTGACGGACTCGAGCTTCATGCCCAGATCTTCGGAGATGACCTGGCCGCCGGTCAGGATTGCGATGTCCTGCAGCATGGCCTTGCGGCGATCACCGAAGCCCGGTGCCTTGACAGCAGCAATTTTCAGACCGCCGCGCAGCTTGTTGACAACCAGGGTTGCCAGCGCTTCGCCTTCGACGTCCTCAGCGATGATCAGCAGCGGTTTCTGCGACTGGATCACCTGCTCAAGCAGCGGAACCATTGCCTGCAGCGACGACAGTTTCTTCTCGTGCAGCAGGATCATGCAGTCGTCGAGTTCTGCAACCATCTTGTCGGGGTTGGTGACGAAATAGGGCGACAGGTAGCCGCGGTCGAACTGCATACCTTCGACAACAGTGGTCTCGGTTTCCAGACCCTTGTTTTCTTCGACGGTGATAACACCTTCGTTGCCGACTTTCTGCATCGCGTCAGCAATCTGACGGCCGATTTCTGCTTCACCGTTAGCGGAGATGGTGCCAACCTGCGCAACTTCGTCGCTGTCTTTCACGTCGCGGGCCGAGGCTTTGATCGCTTCAACAACCTTGGAGGTTGCCAGGTCGATGCCGCGCTTCAGGTCCATCGGGTTCAGACCGGCTGCAACCTGCTTCAGGCCTTCTTTGACGATGGCCTGGGCCAGAACGGTTGCGGTGGTGGTGCCGTCACCGGCTTCGTCGTTGGTGCGGGAAGCAACTTCCTTCACCATCTGGGCGCCCATGTTCTCGAACTTGTCTTCCAGTTCGATTTCCTTCGCCACGGACACGCCGTCCTTGGTGATGCGCGGTGCGCCGAAGGATTTGTCCAGAACCACATTGCGGCCTTTCGGGCCCAGGGTCACTTTCACGGCGTCGGCCAGAATGTTGACGCCACGCAGCATACGGTTGCGGGCATCGGTGTCGAATTTGACGTCCTTAGCAGCCATTTTTTACTCTCCTAGAGAAATTCTGTGGGTTTAAGCGATCAGGGATCAGAGCAGACTTGGGAAAAACCCGGTGTCTTACTCGATGATGCCCATGATGTCGCTTTCCTTCATCATCAGCAGCTCTTCGCCGTCGACGGTGACCTCGGTGCCGGACCATTTGCCGAACAGGATCTTGTCGCCAGCCGAAACAGCCATTGCGATCAGCTCGCCGCTGTCCTTGCGTGCGCCTTCGCCGGTTGCGACGACAACGCCTTCGCTCGGCTTTTCCTTGGCGGAATCAGGGATGATCAGACCACCGGCGGTTTTTTCTTCGCTTTCGGTGCGACGGACCAGCACGCGGTCATGAAGCGGTTTCAATGCCATCTTTGTAGCTCCTTAAAGGCTCAAAGGTTGTTGTCTCGCCCCCCTGCTCCCCGCAGAGGGTGTTAGCACTCAATACTGTCGAGTGCTAACGAACGAATAGCTAGGCAGGGCGTGCGGTCCTGTCAACAGGTTGGTTGGGAAATTTTATGGCAATATTCTGCCGCGGCCATCACGCAGGGCCCACCTCGACCGCTGTCCCATCGTCGGCCCCCAGCGCTTCCCAGCTATGCGCCCAATGAACCAGCCCCGCCTGACCGGCCTCGGTCAGTTGATAAATGCCGGTGGCGACCCGCATGAACCAGCCATAGTGATTGCTCGCCATGATCCGGGTGGCCTGCGGGACGCCCGCTGCCCTGGCCACGGCGGCCCCCTTGCTCGGCCCGTGGTCTGCCAGATGGGCGGCACAGCGCAGGGCGTCCTGGCGATAGGCGGTCACGATCCCGTGGCGGGTGGCCCCACCGGCATTCGGATCCCCCTGCAGGCGCTGAAATTCGCGCAGCAGCCGCGCCTGTTTCTTGGCCGATTTTCGCGGCGCATAAGGCCCCGGATCACACTGGACCTCCGTCCGACCATCCGGCAGAACCGTGATCAGCCCCAGCCCCAGACGCCGACACATCGCCAGATTGTCCTTCAGCAACCGCCGCGCCTGGCGGCCAGCGGGTTTCGGCACAGCGATATAAACGAGGTCGCTCAGCGCAAGCCGCGTGATCGCCTGATGGAACAGCGACAGTGAAAACCGCAACTTCAGCTCGACAATGACCGGTGGCTCATCGCCCCGGCAGGCAACCACATCAGCGGCCCCCACCTCCCCCTTCACGGTATACCCCTGCTGTTCCAACAGGGCCTTCACGGGCGGATAAAGCTGATCTTCGCGGGTCATGGCGCAATGCTACCCCTAGCCGCAGCAGAGGAAAAGCCATTCGCCAAATCAGGGCAATGATCCGCAGCCATTGGCTCCCCTGGCGCGCCTGCGCTGCCCTGGTCTGCACGGACGGCATAGCTGCATTGACGAGACAACGGGCCGGGGTGACAAGATCGCCGCCCCCACCTATAAGACGCGCAAAATTCCGGCATCTGCATAGGACACACTTCAATGACTACCTTCGTCTTCGGCCATAAATCCCCCGATACCGATTCCACCGGCTCCGCCATCATCTGGTCGTGGTATCTGAACCAGATCAAAGGCGTCGAAGCCGCTCCGAAATTGCTGGGCGAGCCCAACACCGAAGCGGCCTTCATGCTGCAACACTGGGGGCTGGAAAAGCCGGAGATCATCAGCGATGTGGCCGATGATCAGCCTGTCGTCATCGTCGACACCAACAACCCGGCTGAACTGCCCGCCAATATCAATGGCGCTGACGTTCGTGCGATCATCGACCATCATAAACTGGTCGGCGGGTTGGAAACCAAAGGCCCCATCGACATCCGCATCGAGCCGGTCGCCTGCACCGCGACCATCATGTGGAAAATGATCGGCAGCGATCTGGCGCAGGCACCACGCGAGATCAAAGGCGCGATGCTGACCTGCATTCTGAGCGACACGCTGGAATTCCGCTCGCCGACCACCACTCAGGAAGACAAAGCCGTGGCCTATAGCCTGGCCGAAGATCTCGGCGTCGATATCGCCACCTATGCCGCCGAGATGTTTGCCGCGAAATCCGATGTTTCGGCCTTCTCCGACGCAGAGCTGCTGCGGATGGATTCCAAGGAATACGCGGTCGAAGGCACCAAATTCCGGGTCTCGGTTCTGGAAACCACCGCTCCCGCCGTTGTGCTGGATCGCAAGGCGTCGCTGATGGAAACCATGACAACCGTCGCTGCCGAAGATGGCGTTGATCAGGTTCTGCTCTTTGTGGTGGATATCCTGAAGGAAGAAGCCACCCTTCTGGTGCCCAACGACCTGGTGAAAACCCTCGCGGCCAAGAGCTTTGGCGCCACAGCGGAGGGCGATAGCGTTGTGCTGCCGGGGATCATGAGCCGCAAGAAACAGATCATCCCCAATCTGACAATCTAAGGCCCGGCGCCTTCGAGCCTATGAAATGCGAAAGATGCGGGTCTTCTAAGGAGGCCCGCATCTTTTATGATGGACCTGCAGTAGCCGGCGGTCCGATCTTCGGGTGATACCACCGCGTGTTTCGATCGACCGGCAACCAGGTGCTGGTAGCACGCGCAGAGCGATCGCCACCCTCTTGCGGATCCCCCCGGACCTCTGTTTGCCGCATCTGCGGTGCGCATTGACCAATTGCTGTGGTTGCCCGTGTCGCGGTCCCCGGATGACACTCCAGCAAATCACGCCTCAGGGCGAAAGTAAGTCACGGATACCTAAGTCATCCCAGCCCGCCCCGGTGCAAAAGGGGCCAAAGCGCCGCGACCGGCGTCAGCGCCTCGGCAAAGGAGACAGCACCGCCAGAGGTGACGTGGATCTATCGACCGGCATTGGCATTTCCGTCATGCAAAGGCATTGGCGCAGGCAATCCCGCCATAAAGTCGCGGGCGCCCGATGCGCTTACAGGCATCGGCTGACCGAGGCCGGTCGGTTCAGATTGCACCGGGCGAAGTTGACGCCCGATCCCAGGTGACAGGCCGCCACGCGCGGCAGGCGGCAAGCCTGAAACCGGCGCGTGGTCAGCTGCCTACCGTGCCCCACAGACGACTATCAGGCGCTCAGGCCGTCAGGCGAAATTGGCAACCGCATCCCGATCCGCCCAATCGTCACCGGCATCCCCTGCTTTCGACCCCACGGACTTGTGCAGCGATGCGCGGTCGGTGTCCCAATCATCGATACCGTCGCCGGAAACAGGCCCATGGGCGGAGACTTCGTTATAGTCTTCCCAACGCTCCTCATCCGGGTGACCTGCCTCGACAACGGCCGCTGCGCGCTCCGCCGCTGAGGGTGCGCGGCCTGCGGCACCATCTGCTGAGAGCAGGACAAACTGGCTGACGATCTGGTTCAGACCATAGGTCTCGCTGTTCATCTTCAGGATGGCAGCGCCGGATTCCTCAACCATCGCGGCATTCTGCTGGGTGACATTGTCCAGCTGGGCAACACCGATGTTGATTTCGTTCAGCCCCTGCGCCTGCTCACCGGATTCCGAAGAGATACCAGAGACAAGCGTGGCGATATTGACCACCTCGCCGACAACCTGCGACAGGGCCTTGCCGGCGCTATCGACCTTCTCCACGCCCTCTTCCACTGTTCTGGTGCTGGCCGAAATCAGCGACTTGATCTCATTGGCGGCATCCGATGACCGTTGCGCCAAAGCGCGCACCTCGGAGGCGACGACGGCAAAACCGCGCCCGACCTCACCTGCCCGCGCCGCCTCGACACCAGCGTTCAATGCCAGCAGGTTGGTCTGGAAGGCAATGTCGTCGATCACGCCGATGATCTGCGAAATCTGCCCGGACGAGCGTTCGATCTCATTCATCGCCTCGATCGCGCCCTCCACGACCCGGCCGCTGTTTTCAACATCCTTGCGCGCGGAATCCACAGCGCTTTCGACGGCTTTGGCGTTCTGGGCGGAGTTGTTGACACTGACCGTCATTTCTTCCAGTGCGGCAGCCGTTTGCTCTAGCGTGGCCGCCTGGCTTTCGGTGCGGGCAGACATGTCTTCAGCACCGGACCGGATTTCATCGGATTGCGCCTGGATCGCGGCGCTTGCCTTGACCACCTGGGCCATCACCTCATTCAGTTTATCGACCGTTTCGTTATAATTCATCCGCAGCGGATCATAGGCCTCGCCAAAGCTCTCTGCGATGCGAACGCTGAAGTTCCCGGACGCCAGCGCCTGCAGGCCCTGACGCAGCCGGTCGATGACATGCTCACCCTCCACACGCAGGGTATTCTGTTTCTCCAGCTCGCTGATGACCCGGGCCGACACACGGTCGATATCGCGGGCAATCTCGCCAAAATCGTCACCGCGCATCCGCTCAGCGACCTTGATGCCAAAATCCCCTTCTGCGACTTCGCGCAGGGCTTCGCGCAGCCGATCAATCGGGCGCACAATGTTCATGGTCATCTTGCGCGCGTTATAGAGCGTCACCAAGACCAACAGGGCGGATGTTCCCAAGAGGACATAAAGCAGAAGCATGTCATGTGCCCGCGCCGCCTTTGCGGTTTCGACCGCCGAGGTTTCAATCCAGTCACTCAACGGGTGCAATTTCTCATTGAGGGCCGCGTAACTGTCCTGAAAGGCATCAACAGCAGCCTCCGCGGCGACCGGGTCGGTGACGGCCAGCTCTGCCAGGGCGACGCCCTGACCGACAAAGGTATCAACCTCCGCCACCATCCCCTCGACCTGCGCCAGCGCCTTTGGTGGCAAGGAATCGTTTTTCAGCAATTCCAGATTCTTGCGAAGCTCCTCGCTGGCCTGGACCACTCGTGCGCGCAGCGCCTCTTTCTCGGCTGCGGTCGCATGATCCCCGGCAAACACGAGATAGATCACTTCCGCGTGCAACTCTTCATGCAGGAGGTCGACCTTCAGCTCGTGGCGCACCGTTTTGGTTACATCAATCTGCCGCTCAAGCTCCAGTTCGCTTTGCCACAGGCTGTAGACAGATATCAGAGCCAATATAACAATCGCAAAAACGGATACCGCACCCGAAATAATAAATCGGGTTTTTGTTGACATCGTTCGAAACATTACCGCACACCTCTGGGTTGTAGCCTCGACCTGTTCTACGCCTCTGTTGTTAAAAAACCGGAAACATCGCCGATCTGGTCAAATTCCGCAGGCTCTGGCATAGCTTGAACTGCCGAAATCCCATGTGAAAGACCTGTCCCATGACCCGACTCATTGCCTCCCTCGCCGAGGTCTCAAGCCAGTACAAAGCCCTGTTTGTCGATCTTTGGGGCTGTGTGCACAACGGTATCACCGCCTACCCCGAGGCCGTGGCTGCCTTGCAGGCCTATCGCGCGGCAGGCGGTGTTGTTGTGCTGGTGACCAACTCGCCCAAGCCAAGGGCGGGGGTTGCGGCACAGCTTGGCGACTTCGGCGTCCCTCAGGATGCCTATGACACCATTGCCACCTCCGGCGATTCCGCACGCGCCGCCATGTTCAGCGGTGCCGTTGGCCGCAAGGTCTATTTCATGGGTGAATGGGAGCGCGATGCCGGCTTCTTTGAGCCGCTGAAGATGCTGGACGATCCGATTGATGTGACCCGCGTTCCGTTGAAGGAGGCCGAAGGCATTGTCTGCTGCGGCCCCTTCGATACGCAGGCCGACCCGGATGTGAACCGCCCGGATTTCCTTTATGCCAAGCAGATGGGGCTGAAACTACTCTGCGCCAATCCCGATATCGTGGTTGATCGCGGCGAGACGCGCGAATGGTGCGCCGGGGCGCTGGCGCGGCTTTATACGGAAATGGGCGGCGAGAGCCTGTACTTCGGCAAGCCCCACCCGCCGATCTACGATCTGGCGCGGCGGCGTCTGGCGGAGCTGGGCCTGGATATCGCCGACCGTGACATATTGGCGATCGGTGACGGCCCCCACACCGATATCTCGGGCGCAATGGGCGAAGGTCTGGACTCACTCTTCATTACAGGTGGACTTGCAGCAAAAGAGACCAAAACCGACCACCAGCCCGATGAAGCCGCGCTAAGCACCTATTTGGAAAAGGAAAAATCTGCACCGACCTATTCTATCGGCAGATTGCGCTAACGGAGAAAACACTTGCCTTTCTGCGACTGCAAAGTAATAAAGTTGCCGTAACAAGTCTGCATTTGCCCGATTGTTTCAGGTTCGACCCGCGACCCGTAGACAGCACCGCGCAATTTTTCGCAGAGCAACGGCAACAGGAGAGGCATATGTTGGACAATTTTCCGCGCGGAACGATCTGCATCGAAGATATCGAAATGGGGATGGTCCGCTATCTGCGCAAAGAGGTGACGGACAAGGATATCGAGATGTTTGCCGAGGTCTCAACGGACCACAACCCGGTGCATCTGGATGAAGATTACGCGCAGGACACCATGTTTCAGGGGCGCATCGCCCATGGGATGCTGACTGCCGGGTTGATCTCTGCCGTAATTGGCGAGCAACTGCCCGGCCATGGCGCCATCTACATGAGCCAGTCCCTGAAGTTTCTTGCCCCCGTCCGCCCCGGCGATCTCGTGCTTGCGGAGGTCGAGGTGACCGGCATCGAGATCGACAAACGCCGGGTCAAGCTGGATTGCCGCTGCATGGTGGAGGGCAAGAAGGTGCTGGTCGGCGAAGCCATGGTGATGGCGCCGTCACGCAAGTTCGACTGACGCGATGGCCGCCAAGCTGTGGCGCCCCGTGGCATGGCTCTTGCAAGCGCGCCCCGGCGCAGCTAGGCAGTGGCCATGCGCATTATCCGTGACTTTCAATTCGTAGATCCAAAGGATCGTGGGGCCTCTGCCGCCATCGGCAATTTCGATGGTGTCCATCGCGGCCATCAATCGGTCATCGACCTGGCCCGCGACGCTGTGCCCGAGGCGCCGCTCGGGGTCCTGACCTTCGAACCTCACCCGCGGGAGTTCTTCGCCCCCGATGCCCCGCCGTTTCGCCTGATGTCGGCCGAAGCCCGGGCATCGCGGCTGGAAAAACTGGGGGTGGAGCGTCTCTACCAGTTGAATTTCAATGCCGCCCTCTCCGGTCTCACGCCCGAGGGCTTTGCCCGCAAGGTGATTGCCGACGGTCTAGGCCTGCGCCATGTCGTCGTCGGCTCGGATTTCTGTTTCGGCAAGGGTCGCGCCGGCTCTGCCGACGATCTCCAGCGTTTTGGCGACCAGATGGGGTTCGGCGTCACCGTGGCGCCGCTGATGGAATATTCCGAGGACACGGTCTCCTCCACCGCCATCCGCCGCGCGCTCAGCGACGGGCGGCCGCGCGATGCCGCCAATATGCTCGGCCATTGGCACCGGATCGAAGGCGAGGTCATTGGCGGCGAACAACGCGGCCGCGAATTGGGCTATCCCACGGCGAACATGTCGATCGACGGGCTGCATCAGCCCGCCTTTGGCGTCTATGCCGTGCTGGTCGATGTGCTGGATGGCCCTTATCGGGGCAGCTATCATGGCGCCGCCTCCGTCGGAGTGCGCCCGATGTTCGATGGCAGCCATCCCAATATTGAAACCTTCCTGTTCGATTTCACCGGCAACCTCTATGGCGCGACGCTGTCTGTGGGGCTGGTCGAATACCTGCGCCCGGAAATGACCTTCGACGGGCTGGAGGGGCTGCTGGCCCAGATGGACGCTGATTGCATCACGGCGCGCCAGCTGTTGGCGGCGCTATGAGCCAGGGCATTGACCGCAACGGGCTGGGCAAGCGCTTCTGGGAAAAGAAGCCGCTGACAAAGCTCAACAACCGCGAGTGGGAAGCGCTCTGCGATGGCTGTGGCAAATGCTGCCTGAACAAGCTGGAGGATGAAGACAGCGGCGAAGTGGCGCTGACCCGGGTTGCCTGCCGTCTGCTGGATGATGCCACCTGCCGCTGCGCCCATTACGAGAACCGCCATCAGTTTGTCCCCGAATGTATCGTGCTGAAGCCCGACAATCTGGACACCCACGCCTATTGGATGCCACAGACCTGCGCCTATCGGCTGCTCTGGGAAGGCAAGCCGCTGCCCGACTGGCACCCGCTGATCACCGGTGATCCCGCAAGCGTGCATGAGGCCGGTGTCTCGGTGCGGGGCTGGACCGTATCGGAATTCGACACTCCCGAAGAAGACTGGGAAGAGCATATAATCGAGGAGCCGCTCTAAATGCATTTCGCCTCTGACAACTCCGGTCCGGCCAATCCTGAAATTCTGGCAGCCCTTGCAACGGCCAACACCGGCTATGCCATGGGCTACGGTGCAGATGACGAGATGGCACAGGTCACCACCCGCATCCGCGAGATCTTTGACGCCCCCGGCGCAGCGGTCTACCTCGTCGCAACCGGCACGGCCGCCAATGTACTGGCCCTTTCGACCCTGTCGCAGCCCTGGCAGACGCTGTTCTGCACCCGACAGGCCCATATCAACGTCGATGAATGCAACGGGCCTGAGTTCTACACCGGCGGCGCCAAGCTGACGCTGGTGACCGATGCTGACAAGATGACCCCCGCCGATCTGCGCCAAGCCCTTGAGGGCGAGGAAAATCGCGGCGTCCACGGGCCGCAGCGCGGTCCCGTCTCGATCACGCAGGTGACGGAATTTGGCACGGTCTATTCGGTCGAAGAGCTGCGCGCGCTCTGCGAGGTTGCAAAATCCTACGGTCTGCCGGTGCATCTGGATGGTGCACGTTTCACCAATGCGCTGGTGACGCTGGGCTGCACCGCCGCCGAGATGACCTGGAAAGCAGGCGTGGATGCGGTGTCTTTTGGCGGCACCAAAAACGGCTGCATGGGGGTTGAGGCGGTGATCTTCTTTGACCCTGCCAAAGCGCAGGAGTTCGAATATCGCCGCAAACGCGGGGCGCATCTGTTCTCCAAGCATCGCTATCTGTCAGCGCAGATGCTGGCCTATCTGACCGATGATCTCTGGCTGCACAACGCCCGCGCGGCAAATGCCAAGGCAGCGCGTCTGGCGGCAGGGTTGCGCAGCAAAGGCGCCCGGTTCAGCCATGATCCGCAGGCCAACATGATCTTTGCCGCCCTTCCACGCGCCACCCACCAGCGGCTGTTCGACGCCGGCGCGGTCTATCACCTTTGGGACGGCGGCCTGGAAGGCGCAGCGGACGAAGAGGTCACCGCGCGGTTCGTCTGCGACTGGTCCATAGAAGACGACCAGATAGACGCGTTTCTCGCGCTTCTCTGACACATATCGCGGTTGGGCCGCCACCTTCTAATGGGACGCCGGTTTGCCGCCCACCGGCGGCTCCCGGTCACATCGGCTCGGCGGTCATCGCGGGCCCGCCACCCGGAGCGCTGCCACCCCCGGCGCCAGCACCCATGAAGCTCTGGCGGCTCAGGAAATGCCGCGCCATGGCGTCGGCAAATCCTGTTTTGCGATAGCCGACACCAACCACCCGCGTTACCGGGTCGACGTCCGAAATCTCCCGCAGCACAATGCCCCTGTGAGCATCGCCATGGGACATTGGCATCAGCGCCATTCCCAAACCGGCAGCCACCAGATCCATCAGCTGGGCATCATGTATCGCGCTGGCCGCCACCCGCAGCCCCGTCCCGCCGTCATCCCGCGCCAGTTCAGCCAGATACCGGTCCGCGCTGGGGCAATAGGGGCGCGCAATCAGGGCCTCATCCGCAAGATCTGCCAGCGTCAGCTGCGGTTTTGCCACCAGAGGATGCCCAGAGGGCAGACCGAGACCATAGCGCTCCTGCCAGAGCGGATGAAAACCGCAGCCCCGTGGCAGGCAGCTCTCAGCCGCAAAATGCAGATCCGCCTGCGTGGGATCCTCGCTGAACTGAAACTGCGCCTGTGGTTCCGCCCGCCGGATCCGGGCCAGCCCATCCTCAAATGCCGCCATCAAGACGTCGGGCGCGCAGAACACCCTTACCGTTTGCGCGACATGCCCCTTTAGCCGCGCCTCAAGCTGGCTCATCTGCGCCAGCACCCCGCCTGCCTGCTGATAGAGTTCATGCCCGAGCGCGGTTGGCGTCAGACCATCCC
Organism: Phaeobacter sp. A36a-5a; assembly: GCF_037911135.1. Lineage (NCBI taxonomy): Bacteria > Pseudomonadati > Pseudomonadota > Alphaproteobacteria > Rhodobacterales > Roseobacteraceae > Phaeobacter > Phaeobacter bryozoorum. The sequence continues at coordinate 2,247,475 of NZ_JBBLYU010000001.1, forward strand.
GACCGCGCCGAAACACCGGGCCGCCATACCGTTGCTCAAGTCGGGCAATTGCCGCCGAGACCGAGGGCTGGCGCACATCGCAGGCCCGTGCCGCAGCACTGAAGGTTCCCATTTCATAGGCAGCCCGGAAATATCGTAGCGGTGTCAGATCATCCATAGCTTCAAACTATAACATGGATAGCCTCCAGAGCAATTCCCTATAGTCGGTATCTTTGCCATCCTGTCGGCACCACTCAACAGGAGAGCATCATGTCCGCAACCACCCTCGCCCCCGCGCCCCAAGCCACAACCGCCCCCGAAATCGAGCAGTTGCTGCGCCTGTTCGAGGCAGGCGACCCCGCCCTGATGGGCTTTATCGCGCCGGATATCGATTTTCGCATCGACCATTACCGCGACAGCGATGGCGTCGACGTCAGCTGGCAACAGGCCACCGATATCGAGGGCTTTGGCGTGATCCTGTCCCGGCTTGGCCCCGAGGTTTTCCCTCAGGGAACAAAAATCGTGGATCTGACATCACAGGATCTGGGGGATGGCTGGTATAACACCCGGTTCCAGCAGCGCTATCACTACGCGGTGCGGGATCGTATGGTGGAAAGCGTGACCTTCATCCTGTCCCACCAGAAGGACGGCAAGATTGACTATTTCCGCGAAACCGTCACCACGGTGACCGATCTCTGAGGCCAACTCACGCGCCCTGACGTCGCAAGCTGAAAAACCCGAAGCCGCCTCTGGCGCGCTTCGGGTTCTTGCTACGGGAACGCCCGCTCGGGGCCGCGCAGCATCGGCTAGGGCCTAGGCATGCGTCAGCGCCACGTCCGGCCAGAAGCTTTGCAGCAGAGCCGCCGTCTCGGCCGGATGTGTGATCGGCAGCATATGTCCCGCCGCCTCGACCCTTCGGCAGGTCACCTCCGGCAGTCGTGCGGCAAGAGCGCGAATGACCTCATGCATGATGGGCTGGCTTTTGCCGCCATCAATCAGCAGACAGGGCATCGTCAGCAGCGCCAGCTTATCCGGTTCCAGCACGCCCAGCATATCGTCGTAGATCTGCGTATCGCAGGCCATCACCGCCGGAAAACTGCGGACCATGGCGCTGCGGGCGCTTTCGGGCAAATCTGGCCATTTCGGATGGCCTGCTCCCCAGGCCCGGTTGAACAGGCGAGTCGCCTGCTCCACATCACCGTTGAGATAGGTTTCGCGAACGGTCATGTGGTCCCGGCGCAGCGCCTCAAGCGCCTCGGGATCGGTCGTCGTCGCTGTCCCCAGCGAAAAAAACACAGGTTCGATCATCACCAGAGAGCGCACCAGGTCAGGCCGCATCTGCGCCATTGCCAGCGCCACCGTGGCACCAAAGGAATGGCCCAGCAGGTCAATCGGCCCGTCCTTGGCAAGGTTTTTCGACTCGATCAGGGCCAGACCGGCCTCGGCATTGCGCAGTTGCAAAAGCCCCTCACCGTCCCAATCGGGACTGCGCCCGTGCGACAGCATGTCGAAACTTGAGATCGTCACATGTTCTTCCAGAATGGTCGCCAGACCACGCCAGGCACCGGAATGGGCAAGGGAGCAATGGACTCCCAGAACCTGCCGATTGCCGCGACCAAAGGAATGGGTGACCACGGGCTGCGCCAGCCCGGCCGAGATTTCCGCCATCATGACTGCCCTTTTGCGGTCGCGATGCCACCGTCAACCAAGGTCCTTCTTCGCTGCTCCTCTGCGCAACTCCAGCAGGTTTCCCCTGCCCTGTCGTTTGCCACCATGGGCCTGTTCTCCCGCATTAAATCTAGGCGCGACGGTACGCCCATGCTAAGCGGGGTTCAACATCACGAATCTGTCACACTGCCATTGCTGCCTGGGGATAACAGCCAATGCCGACTTTGAACGAACCCAAGCTGATTGCTGGGAACGCCAATCTTCCGCTTGCCGAAACCATTACCCGCCGCATGTCGATGCACCGCGGCGTTGATCAGGGCCTCGTAGATGCCCGGGTCGAGCGGTTCAACGACGGCGAAATCTTCGTCGAGGTTTATGAGAACGTCCGCGGTGAGGACATGTTCATCATTCAGCCGACCTCGAACCCGGCCAATGACAACCTGATGGAGCTCTTGATCATCGCAGATGCCCTGCGCCGCTCCTCTGCCCAGCGTATCACCGCCGTGATCCCCTATTTCGGCTATGCCCGCCAGGACCGCCGCACCAAGGCCCGCACGCCGATCTCGGCCAAGCTGGTGGCGAATATGCTGACCGGTGCGGGCATCGAACGGGTTCTGACAATGGACCTGCACGCGGCCCAGATCCAGGGCTTCTTCGATATCCCCGTCGACAACCTCTATGCTTCGCCGATTTTTGCTCTGGATGTGAAAAACCAGTTCAAGGACAGCATGGACGAACTCATGGTCGTGTCACCGGACGTCGGCGGTGTGGCCCGCGCCCGTGAACTGGCAAAGCGCATCAACGCGCCTCTGTCGATCGTCGACAAACGCCGCGAGAAAGCGGGCGAGGTTGCCGAAATGACCGTGATTGGCGATGTCACCGACAAGATCTGCCTGATCATCGACGACATGTGCGACACAGCCGGCACCCTGTGCAAGGCGGCGCAGGTGCTGCTCGACAATGGGGCCAAGGAGGTCCACGCCTATATCACCCATGGTGTGATGAGCGGCCCGGCTGTTGAGCGCGTGACAAACTCGGTGATGAAATCGCTGGTGCTGACCGACACCATTCAGCCGACCGAAGCGGTCCTTGGCGCGCCGAATATTCGCATCCTGCCGACCGCGCCCTTGTTCACTCAGGCCATTCTCAATATCTGGCACGGCACCTCCGTGTCCTCTCTGTTCGAGGACAAGACGCTGGTTCCGATCTACGAGTCGCTGTCGCGCAACGGCTAAACAGCGCCGCCAATCGGCCAAGCTCTTTGACCCCACGCCCGGAACCCAGCGCGTGGGGTTTTTCGTCTTGCCGCTATCGACGGCACGCCGCCCAGCACGTTAGGCTTGGCGCGTGGCTTAAAGCGGGGAGGCAGGAGGATGCAGCACCATCAGGGCAGCTGCCTGTGCGGCGCCATCCGTATCAGCGCCTCCGGTGCGCCGCTCCGGGTTGGCATCTGCCATTGCAGCGACTGTCGCAAGCACCATGGCGCGTTGTTCTACGCGGCTGCGATTTTCCCGGCATCGGCTGTCACTGTTGATGGCAGGCCGCAGCATTACAGGGGGCGCCATTTCTGTGGTATCTGCGGCTCGTCGGTTTTTGCCCGAAGCGGCGATGAGATCGAGCTGCATCTGGGTGCGCTCGAAACCACGGACGGGCTGCTGCCAAGCTATGAAGGCTGGTGCCTGCGCCGCGAGAGCTGGCTGCCCGCGTTTCCGGGTCTGACCCGTTTTGACCGCGACAGAGACCCGAGTTAGGGCACGTCCCAGTCATCGGCAAAGGGCAGCGTACCGATCGCCAGCCAGGAGGCCCGGATCCGCGCGACGCGGCTGTCATTCCAGGTGCGAAACACCACGTCAAATCCTTGGTGGGTGATCTTCTCGGCGACCAGCTCCGCCCGGATGGCGGCCCCTGAATCGATATCCACCAGCGAGCTGGAGAGATGCACCGCAGGCAGCTCGGCAAAGGGCTCGGAAAAGCGCACCTCGCGACGGCGTTCGCGCGGGCCGGTTCCGGTCCACATGCTGCCGCCATTCTCGAACTCCGAGAAGATCTCGATATCGCCCTGATCCACCCCAAGGCGGGGGCTCTGTACACGTTTCATACTGTTTCCGCCCCCTGAACCCCTGCCCGATCTCTTCCCTGCCCGCTCTGCGCACCGCCCGACCTGCGCAAAGCCTGGCGCACAGGGCGCGGGCGAGTGCGCCGCCTGTCCTGCAACTCTGCCAAAAAACAAAACCGGCCCGCAAGGGGCCGGTTTATCGTGTTTTGCCATGGCTCTGACGGATCAGAGGCTCATGTGGGTGCCCAGGGCTTCCATGTCAGCGAGCAGCTTGGCCGCGTCTTCGACGAGACCATGCGGTTGATCGGTTTCCTGCACGGTCTTGTAGGTCGTGCGGGCCTCTTCAATCAGCTCGTCCAATTGCGCGCGCGTCAGCTGGTCCATGGGGATTGCCTTTTCAGCAAGGACAGACAGACCGTCAGCGCCGATTTCAGCAAAGCCACCGGTGACCAGATATTCCGATGTGCCTTGCGGGCCTTCAACCCGCAGGACACCCGGACGCAGCGTGGTGATGGTCGGCGCATGGTTGGCCATAGCCGTCATGTCGCCTTCCGCGCCGGGGATCATTACCGCGGTCACCGGGAGCGACGCCAGGCGGCGCTCCGGGCTCACGAGGTCGAATTGCATCGTATCAGCCATCAGGGCCCTCCTTAGGCCGCGTCAGCAGCCATTTTCTCGGCTTTAGCGATCACCTCGTCGATGCCGCCAACCATGTAGAAGGCGCCTTCGGGCAGGTGGTCGTATTCGCCAGCCACAACGGCTTTGAACGACGCGATCGTGTCCTCAAGCGGAACCTGCTTGCCGTCTGCGCCGGTAAAGACCTTTGCAACGTCGAACGGCTGGGACAGGAAGCGCTGGATCTTACGCGCACGGGTCACGGTCAGCTTGTCCTCTTCGGACAGTTCGTCCATGCCGAGGATCGCGATGATGTCCTGCAGCGACTTGTAGCGCTGAAGGATCTGCTGAACGTCGGAGGCCACAGCATAATGCTCTTCGCCCACGATGGACGGGTCCATCAGGCGCGATGTGGAGTCGAGCGGGTCAACAGCCGGGTAGATACCCAGTTCCGAGATCGAACGGTTGAGAACGGTGGTCGCGTCCAGGTGGGCAAAGGTGGTTGCCGGTGCCGGGTCGGTAAGGTCGTCCGCGGGAACATACACAGCCTGGATCGAGGTGATCGAACCGTTCTTGGTGGAGGTAATGCGTTCCTGCATCGCACCCATGTCGGTGGCCAGCGTCGGCTGGTAGCCCACAGCCGAAGGAATACGGCCGAGCAGAGCCGAAACCTCGGAACCCGCCTGGGTGAAGCGGAAGATGTTGTCCACGAAGAACAGAACGTCGGTGCCCGACTGGTCACGGAACTGTTCCGCCAGGGTCAGACCGGTCAGAGCAACACGGGCACGCGCACCCGGAGGCTCGTTCATCTGGCCGTAAACCAGGGCCACCTGCGATTCTTCCAGGTTATCGGGCTTGATAACGTTGGATTCGATCATCTCGTGGTAGAGGTCGTTGCCTTCACGGGTCCGCTCACCAACACCGGCGAACACGGAGAAGCCCGAGTGCACTTTTGCGATGTTGTTGATCAGTTCCATGATCAGAACGGTTTTGCCAACGCCGGCGCCGCCGAACAGACCAATTTTACCACCCTTGGCGTAGGGGGCCAGCAGGTCGATCACCTTGATGCCGGTTACCAGCACTTCGGATTCGGTGGACTGGTCGCTGAACTCGGGTGCGGGCTGGTGGATCGAACGGGTCTCCGCTGCGTTCACCGGGCCCTGCTCGTCCACGGGCTCACCCACGACGTTCAGGATGCGGCCCAGGGTCGCGTTGCCGACGGGGATCGAGATCGGTGCGCCGGTGTCGGCAACAGCCTGACCGCGAACCAGACCTTCGGTCGCGTCCATCGCGATCGTACGGACGGTGTTTTCACCGAGGTGCTGGGCAACTTCCAGAACCAGGGTCTTACCATTGTTGTCGGTGGTCAGCGCGTTCAAGATCGCCGGCAGGTGGCCGTCGAATTGCACGTCCACAACGGCGCCGATGATCTGGGTCACCTTGCCTTTTGCATTTGCCATGTTTCGTCTCCGGTTTTCTTTTAGAGCGCCTCGGCGCCCGAAATAATTTCAATCAGCTCGTTGGTGATCACGGCCTGACGCGAGCGGTTGAACTCGATGGTCAGCTTGTCGATCATCTCGCCCGCGTTGCGGGTCGCGTTGTCCATCGCGCTCATCCGGGCACCCTGTTCGGAGGCCCCGTTTTCCAGCAGCGCTGCAAAGATCTGCGTTGCGACGCCGCGCGGCAGCAGGTCGGCCAGAATGGCCTCTTCGCTGGGCTCGTAGTCATAAACCGCAGAACTGGTCGCAGCCGCGTCTTCCGTGGCATCGAACGACGCCGGGATCACCTGCTGGGCTGTCGGCACCTGGGTCACAACGTTCACGAACCGCGCATAAAAGAGCGTCGCAACGTCGAATTCCCCGGCATCAAAGCGGGCCAGAACGTCCTTGGCGATGTCCTGCGCATTGGCATAGCCAACACGTTTGACGTCGCTCAGATCCACGTGGCCGACAAAATATTCTCCAAGGTCGCGCTTCATCGCGTCCCGGCCTTTTTTGCCGACTGTCAGGATCTTGACAGTCTTACCCGCCGCCTTCAGCGCCTGGGCTTCCACCCGGGCCAGCTTGGCGATGTTGGAATTGAAGCCCCCGCACAGCCCGCGTTCGGCGGTCAGCACGACCAGGAGATGAACCTGGTCGCTACCGGTGCCGGCAAGCAGTTTGGGTGCAGAATCGCTGCCACCGACAGATGCGGCGAGCCCGGCCATAACGGCGTTGAACCGTTCGGCATAGGGACGTGCATCTTCGGCGGCCTCTTGGGCGCGGCGCAGTTTTGCGGCCGCGACCATCTGCATGGCCTTGGTGATCTTGCGGGTCGATTTGACCGACGCGATCCTGTTTTTAAGGTCTTTAAGGTTAGGCAACGCCTGATCCCCCCTTAAGCGAAGTCAGCTGCGAACGCGTCCAGAGCTGCTTTGATCTTGTCGGCTGCATCACCCTTGATCTTCGGGTCTTCGTTGGTGATCCAATCCAGCAGGTCCTGGTGCTTGCTGCGCAGATGCGCCAGCAGGCCAGCCTCGTAACGGCCGACTGCTTTCACGTCGACTTTGTCGAGGTAACCGTTGGTACCTGCAAAGATCACACAAACGATCTCGGCGTTGGTCAGCGGTGCGTACTGCGGCTGTTTCATCAGCTCGGTCAGGCGGGCACCACGATTCAGCAGCTGCTGGGTCGCGGCGTCCAGATCGGAGCCGAACTGTGCAAAGGCTGCCATTTCGCGGTACTGAGCCAGTTCCAGCTTAACCGGACCAGCAACGGATTTCATTGCATTGGTCTGAGCCGAGGAGCCCACACGCGACACCGACAGACCGGTGTTCACAGCAGGACGGATGCCCTGGTAGAACAGTTCGGTTTCCAGGAAGATCTGACCGTCGGTGATCGAGATCACGTTGGTCGGAATAAACGCGGACACGTCGCCGCCCTGGGTTTCGATCACGGGCAGCGCGGTCAGCGAGCCGGCACCAAATTCTTCGTTCAGCTTCGCGGAACGCTCCAGCAGGCGGGAGTGCAGGTAGAAAACGTCACCAGGATAGGCTTCACGGCCCGGCGGACGACGCAGCAGCAGCGACATCTGGCGATAGGCGACGGCCTGCTTGGAGAGGTCATCATAAACGATCAGCGCGTGCTTGCCGCTGTCGCGGAAGTATTCGGCCATCGCGGTCGCGGCGTAAGGCGCCAGGAACTGCATCGGAGCCGGTTCGGACGCGGTTGCGGCAACCACGATCGAGTATTCCATCGCACCGGTTTCTTCCAGCTTCTTCACCAGCTGGGCCACGGTCGAGCGCTTCTGGCCGATCGCGACGTAAACACAGTACAGTTTCTTGGATTCATCATCACCAGCGGCGTCGTTGTAGACTTTCTGGTTCAGGATGGCGTCCAGCGCAACGGCGGTTTTACCGGTCTGACGGTCACCAATGATCAGCTCTCGCTGGCCACGGCCAATCGGGATCATCGCGTCAACCGATTTCAGGCCGGTTGCCATCGGCTCGTGAACCGATTTACGCGGGATGATGCCCGGTGCCTTCACGTCGGCAACCTTGCGCTCGGATGCGTTGATCGGACCCTTGCCGTCCAGCGGGTTGCCCAGACCGTCGACTACGCGGCCGAGGAGCTCGGGGCCAGCGGGAACGTCCACGATGGAGTTGGTGCGCTTGACGGTGTCACCTTCTTTGATGTCACGGTCGGAGCCGAAGATAACGATACCGACGTTGTCGGATTCGAGGTTCAGCGCCATGCCCATGATGCCGCCGGGGAATTCGACCATCTCGCCGGCCTGGACATTGTCGAGACCGTAGACGCGGGCAATACCGTCACCAACGGACAGCACGCGGCCAATTTCTGCCACCTCGGCTTCTTGACCAAAATTCTTGATCTGGTCTTTCAGGATCGCAGAAATTTCTGCTGCTTGGATACCCATTTATCCGACCTCTTTCATTGCGTTCTGTAGGGAGTTGAGCTTGGAGCGGATCGAGCTGTCGATCATCTTCGAGCCCACTTTAACGACAAGACCGCCAATGATGCTTTCATCGACGGTTGCATTGATCACGACCTTTTTCCCGGTGCGTTCGGCCAGTGTCTTGGCCAGCTTTTCGCTCTGGGTCTTGGTCAGCGCCTTTGCCGATGTGACATCGGCGGTAATCTCACCACGGGTTTCGGCCAGGCGTGCGCGCAGAGCCTCAAGCAGCGCAGGCACCACAAACAGGCGGCGCTTTTCGGCCATCAGCGACAGCGCATTTGCCAGAACCGGGGCCAGGCCCATTTTCTTGGCAATTGCGGTGATCGCAGCCCCCTGCTCCTGACGCGACACCAGGGGTGACGTGATCAGGTCGCGGAGATCTTCACTATCCGCCAGAGCGGCAGACAGGTCATTGATGCTGGTTTCAAGGCTATCAAGCGCCTTGCTCTCTTCGGCGATCTCAAAGATCGCGGTGGCATAGCGCGCGGCAATGCCTGCGGAGATCGAAGCTGGTTCGGACACGTCCACCCTTCCGATATTGGCCCCGGTTGGCTAACCCTTGCAGGTGGCGTCCGGGGGCGTGAGGTCTCCCCACAATCTGGTGGGGCGTCAAAATCAGCGTGGATGTAGCAGAGCGTTGGCAACCTATCAACTGCCTTGGACAGCGAGGTAAAAAAGGAAGTTTCAAGCGTTTTCAAGTGATTAGGCAATAACACTCGATGAAACGACAGAACATGCGTCAAAAAAACCGACTTTAGGCGTCAATTTTGCGATTCCAAATCAGCAAAAATCACGCCCTGAGGACAAAAAAACCTCCAAACCGTCGAAAACGAGCACTGAAAGCGCGATTTTGAACCATATGCGGGGAATCAAGCACCAGAGCACCCGAAGCCGCCTTCCGCAAGGTCACCCTGCGCCACCTGCCAAAGATTAAGAACCGCCTATTTCATAGCCTCTCATCGCGCCCCATTTTGCGCCACCTGTCCAGCCCGCAGACGCCGCGACGCGGCGTCGTTTGCAGGCGACCTGCCGTCACCCTGTGCATACGCCGCAAACGACATCGACGACCGCCCGGACGCATCCGCCCGCCCTTGAAATCGCCCCCGTCACGCCGGTTCGGGCATCGGATTGGACAACCCTTCCAGCACCCGGATCGGGTTGGGACGGCGCAGGCGGGTCATCTCGCCGCGCTGGACATGCACTTGCTTGCTGACCTCCACCAGAAACGCACCGCCCCCCAGCATCGCCGGAAGACGATCCCCCATCCGCTCAAACAAAGGCCCGGACTTCAGCCAGAAGCGGCGCTGACTGGGCGGCAGATAAAGCGCGGCTGAGTGCCGCTCGACGGTGAACTGATGCAGGCGCAGCTGATTTTCCACCTGGCTCAGCGTATAGGGGCGGCCAAAGCCAAACGGGGTCACATCCGAGCGCGCCCAGAGACCGGCACGGTTGGGCACCACAAAGACGGCGCGCCCCCCCGGTCCCAGCACCCGCCAGCATTCCTCCAGCAGATGCGACGGCCGGTCCGAGGTCTCCAGCCCGTGCAGCAGCACCAGCCGATCCACATGCCCGGTTTCAATCGGCCAGGAGGTCTCTTCGCAGAGCACCGAAACATTGGGCAGCCCGGCCGGCCATTGCATCACCCCCTGCGGCCCGGGCATCAGCGCAATCACCCGCCGCGCCTCTGCCAGATAGGGGCGCAGCAGCGGTGCCGCAAACCCAAACCCCGCGACCGTCAGCCCGGCCGCCTCGGGCCATAGTTCCAGCAGCCGACCGCGGATCGACGCCTGCGCCGCCCGCCCTAGGGTGCTGCGATAGTAGAAATTCCTCAGATCCTGAACATCAACATGCATTGCGGGCGTCCGTTGCTTGGGCCAATCTGAGGCCAGTCGCCGTCAGTTTACCCATCGAGAAGCGAATGACCATGCCCCTTGAAATCGTCACCCTGCCCTGCCTGTCCGACAACTATGCCTTTTTGCTGCACAATGCCGCCACCGGTCAGACCGCGCTGGTTGATGCGCCGGAAGCGGAGGCCATCAAGTCGGAGCTAGACAGGCGCGGCTGGGGGCTGGATCAGATCCTGCTGACTCACCACCACTGGGATCATATCGACGGGGTCGCCGACCTGCGTGCATCCTATGACTGCCAGATCGTCGGCGCGCGCGCCGATGCCCATCGCCTGCCGGATCTAGATCTGGCGGTGGCCGAGGGAGAGACCTTCAGCTGCCTCGGCGAGGAGGTCCATGTGCTGGATGTCTCCGGCCATACCCTCTGCCATATTGCCTTTCACCTCCCGGCGTCCTCAGCGGTTTTCACAGCCGACAGCCTGATGGCGCTGGGATGTGGCCGCCTGTTTGAAGGGACTGCCGACCAGATGTGGCAGAGCCTGCAGAAACTCGCCGCCCTGCCCCGCGACACCACGGTCTATTCCGGCCATGAATACACCCAGTCCAATGCCCGCTTCGCGCTCACCATCGACCCGGACAACCCGGCTCTGCAACAGCGCTGCGCGGCGATTGATGCGGACCGTGCAGAAGGGCGGCCAACAGTCCCGTCACGCCTGCAAGAGGAGCTGGACACCAACCCGTTCCTGCGGGCCCATCTCGACAGCGTCAAGGATGCCCTTGGCATGGGCGGGGCGCCGGCGACCAAGGTCTTTGCTGAAATCCGGGCGCGAAAGGACAAGTTTTAGGCGCCCCGGCTGCCGTTTCACGGCACAGTCACGAGAAATGTGACAAGAAATTGCAAGAAAGAACTTGAAGCCGGGCACGTATCAACCAAACTCTAATACTATCAGGACATGGTTGGACTGTGGAAGGCTAGGCATCCGTCCCACAGCCTCAACGCCAACCCAAGACCAAGAGGAGCACGCCCGTGCCTTCATTCTCGAGCACTTTGGAACAGGCCATTCACGCCGCGCTTGCGCTGGCAAACGAACGGCGTCACGAATTCGCAACCCTGGAGCATCTGCTTCTGGCCCTGCTGGATGAGCCGGACGCGGCCCGCGTCATGCGCGCCTGCAGTGTCGACCTCACCGAATTGCGTGCAACCCTTGTCGAATTTGTCGATGAGGATCTCGCCAATCTGGTCACCGACATCGACGGCTCCGAAGCGGTACCGACCGCTGCCTTCCAGCGCGTGATCCAGCGCGCCGCCATCCATGTTCAAAGCTCCGGCCGGACCGAGGTGACGGGCGCCAATGTGCTGGTCGCCATCTTCGCCGAGCGCGAGAGCGACGCGGCCTACTTCCTGCAGGATCAGGACATGACCCGCTATGACGCGGTGAATTTCATCGCCCATGGCGTGGCCAAGGATCCGGCCTTTGGTGAGTCCCGGCCCGTCACCGGCTCCCCCGAAGTCGAAGAAGAGCCCCAGCCCACCACCGAGGGCGACAAGAAAGAGAGCGCGCTGGCGAAATACTGCGTCGATCTCAATGAAAAATCGCGCGAGGGCGACATTGACCCGCTGATCGGGCGCAGCCACGAGGTTGAGCGCTGCATCCAGGTTCTGTGCCGCCGCCGCAAGAACAACCCGCTTCTGGTTGGCGATCCCGGCGTTGGCAAGACCGCCATCGCCGAAGGTCTGGCGCGCAAGATTGTCGCCGGTGAAACGCCCGAGGTTCTGTCGGAAACCACCATCTATTCGCTGGATATGGGCGCGCTGCTGGCGGGCACCCGCTACCGCGGCGATTTCGAGGAACGTCTGAAAGCCGTCGTTACCGAGCTGGAAGATCACCCCGATGCAGTTCTGTTCATTGACGAAATCCACACGGTGATCGGCGCAGGCGCCACCTCCGGCGGGGCCATGGACGCGTCCAACCTGCTGAAGCCCGCGCTTCAGGGCGGCAAGCTGCGCACCATGGGCTCCACCACCTACAAGGAGTTCCGCCAGCATTTCGAGAAGGACCGCGCGCTGTCCCGCCGGTTCCAGAAAATTGATGTGAATGAACCGTCGGTCGAGGATTCCATCGAGATCCTGAAAGGGCTGAAACCCTATTTCGAGGACCATCACGGCATCCGCTTTACCAGCGATGCGATCAAATCTGCGGTGGAGCTCTCCGCCCGCTACATCAATGATCGCAAACTGCCGGACAAGGCGATTGACGTCATCGACGAGGCCGGTGCCGCACAGCATCTGGTGGTCGAAAGCAAACGCCGCAAGACCATCGGTGTGAAGGAGATCGAAGCGGTTGTCGCCAAGATCGCCCGCATCCCGCCCAAAAACGTCTCCAAGGACGACGCCGAGGTGCTGAAGGATCTGGAGCGCTCGCTGAAACGGGTGGTCTTTGGTCAGGACAACGCGATCGAGGCGCTGTCCAGCGCCATCAAACTGGCCCGTGCCGGTCTGCGCGAACCGGAAAAACCCATCGGCAACTATCTCTTTGCAGGCCCCACCGGCGTCGGCAAGACAGAGGTCGCCAAACAGCTCGCCGATACGCTGGGTGTGGAGCTTCTGCGGTTTGACATGTCCGAATACATGGAGAAACACGCGGTTTCCCGCCTGATCGGTGCGCCTCCGGGCTATGTCGGTTTTGATCAGGGCGGGCTGTTGACCGATGGTGTTGACCAGCATCCCCACTGCGTGCTGCTGCTGGATGAAATCGAGAAGGCGCACCCGGATGTGTTCAACATCCTGTTGCAGGTCATGGATAATGGCCAGCTGACCGATCACAACGGCCGCACCGTGAACTTCCGCAATGTCGTGCTTATCATGACCTCGAATGCCGGCGCATCCGAGCAGGCAAAGGCCGCCATCGGCTTTGGTCGTGATCGCCGCGAAGGCGAGGATACAGCCGCCATCGAACGCACGTTCACCCCGGAGTTCCGCAACCGTCTGGACGCGGTGATCTCCTTTGCACCGCTGCCCAAGGACGTCATCCTGCAGGTGGTCGAGAAATTTGTCCTGCAACTGGAAGCCCAGCTGATGGACCGCAATGTCTCGATCGAACTCACCCGCAAGGCGGCAGAATGGCTGGCTGACAAAGGCTACGACGACCGCATGGGCGCGCGTCCTCTGGGCCGTGTCATTCAGGAGCACATCAAGAAACCGCTGGCGGAAGAGCTGCTGTTTGGCAAACTCTCCAAGGGGGGCCTGGTCAAGGTCGGCATCAAGGATGGCAAACTGGATCTCAGGATCGAAGGCCCGGCCAAGCCTCGCATCTCGGGGGACAGGCCGCCGCTGCTTACGGCCGAGTAACAGCAATGCGTCTTTTGCCCCTGGCATTTCTCTCCTCGCTCGCCGCGCCCGTCGCGGCGAGCGATCTCGTTCTGGACTGGCCGGTCGATTGCACCCTAGGCGACAGCTGCCAGATCCAGCAATATGTCGATCGCGCCATCGGACCGGCGACACAGGATTTCACCTGCAATCCCCTCACCTATGACGGCCACAAGGGTACGGATATCGCCCTGCCCTATCTCAGCGACATGGAGGTCGGCGTCACTGTCTTTGCCGCGGCGGATGGCACCGTGGTCGGCAGCCGCGACGGGATGGAGGACCGCTATTCCAGCGGGCCGGACGACCCCGCGATCGAGGGGCGGGAATGTGGAAACGGGGTTCTGCTGCGCCACGGCGGCGGCTGGGAAACTCAGTATTGCCACATGAAACGTGGGTCCATCCAGGTCAGCTCCGGCGACAGGGTCACGGCCGGCACACCGCTTGGGGAAATCGGCCTCTCCGGCAACACCCAGTTTCCCCATCTGCATCTTTCCGTGCGCAAGGATGGTATCACCATAGACCCCTTTGGCCCCCGGATGGAGCAGGGCTGCGGTGCCGACATCGGCGCGCCGCTCTGGGCCGAGGAGATCACCTATCAGGCCGGCGGCTTTCTGGGCAGCGGCTTTGCCGACCATGTTCCGAAATTTGCAGCGATCAAGGCCGGGATCGCCGATCAGTCGCCACTGGCAACCGGCAGCGGCGCAATCGTGTTCTGGGCCTATGCCTTCGGCGCCCGCAGCGGTGACCAGCTGGTGCTGCGTATCGACGGGCCGCAGGGCACCCTGCTGGAGCAGACAGAACCGCTGGAAAAAACCCAAGCGCAGCTCTTCCGCGCCGCGGGCAAACGGATCCGTGGATCGGGGCTGCAACCCGGCCGCTACATCGCAACCGCGACACTGCTGCGCGACGGCCAGCTCGTAGATGATCAGCGCCAGGAAATGACGGTGAAATAGGGCTTCACCGACACGGCGGGGCCAAGCCCTCTTGGCCTTGCCGCTCTCAGCGGCTAATCTGCTGCCACGGTCGGCAGACACCGAGGCGTCGCTGCTCCCGCATGGGAGAGCTAAACCTGCCATATCACCGAACGGTTTCCATCGCAGATGGCGCCGCGTCGTCAGGACAGCGACCAACGACCCGCACAGGCGCCGATTGGATGCAATATGACCCGAAAACCGCTTCCCCTACAGGTGGATGACCTGTCCCATTTCTCCCGCGCCCTGTCCCGGCAACTGGGCGAGGCCAGCCCCTCGCATCTGACACTGATGAACATGCTCGCCCGCGCCGCCGGTTTTCAGAACCTGCAACACCAGCGCGCCATACAGGCAGCGGCCCGACGGCTGACGAAAACCACAATGGCGCCGGCGGCTGATCATCGGCTGATCGAGCGCACGCTGGGCCATTTCGATGATCAGGGGCGGCTGCTGCGTTGGCCGTCAAAACGCGCCGTGCAGACGCTTGCGCTGTTTGGGCTCTGGTCGGTCTTTCCGGCCGACAGGGCGTTGCAGGAGGCGCAGGTGAATGCGCTGCTGATCGGCGAACATCGCTTCAGGGATCCCGCAACCCTGCGGCGCACCATGATTTCCTGTGGATTGCTGACCCGGCAACGCGATGGCAGCGACTACAGGCGTATCGAACAGGAGCCCACCGCCGAAGCCAAAGCACTGATTTCGCGACTGGCAGCCCGCCGCAAACAGCGCACCCAGGCAGAAGCGCAGATCACGCGCCGGTAGCACCGGCAATGGCACCTCAGCGCTCGGTGAATTTCAGCTCGATCCGGCGGTTCTGCGCCCTTGCAGCCGCAGTCGGGGCTGGATTCACCGGCTGATATTCACCAAATCCATTGGCAGACAGGCGCTCGGGCGGGATGCCCAGCGCCTGCACCATGTAGCGCACCACCGACAGCGCGCGGCCCTGGCTCAGCTCCCAGTTATCGGCAAATTTCGGGTGCACCCCCAGCGGGGTGTCATCGGTGTGCCCATCAACCCGGATGATCCAGTTGATTTCCGGCGGAATGGCCGCTGCCACGGTCTGCAGGATCCCTGCGACCTTGGCGATTTCAGCCCGCCCTTCCAGCGAAAGATCGGCGCTTCCGGGGGCAAACAGCACTTCCGAGGCAAAGACAAAACGGTCGCCTTCGATCCGCACCCCTTCCTGATTACCCAGCACATCGCGCAGCCTGCCAAAGAACTCTGAACGATACTGCTCAAGATCCTGCGCCTTGGAGCTGAGCTGCTCTGCCTCAGCCTCCAGTCGCTTGCGCTCACTCTCTTCCAGAAGCCGACGTCGGCGTTCCTCGGCGGCGGCCCGGGCCAGGGCAGCGTTCAGATCCTGACCAAGGTTCTGCATCTGCACCGACTGTGCTGCATCACGGGCTTTGTAATCGTCCAGCAGAGCCTGCAAACCGCCAAGCTGTTCGCGCAGGGCGGCGACCTGCTGGTTCAGCAGTGCGGTCTGACGCCGCGCCTCCTCGGATATGGCCTGCTCGGCGTTCAGGCTCTCGCGGGCCTGTGCCAGCAGGGCGGCACGCTGCTCTGCAAGGCTCGCCAGCTCGGCGCTTTCGGCGGCCTGATCCTTGCCGTCGCTCAGGGCCGCCAGCAATCGCTGCTGCAACAGATCCCGGTCCGCAGCAGCTGCATTGGCCTGTTCCAATTTGCCCAGCGCCTCCAGCAGGCGCTGTTCCAATTCGGCCTGCGCCGCCGTGGTGGTTTCAAGATCCGATTGCGCGGTGTCACGGCTCTGCCGCAGCCGGTCCAGCTCTTCCTGCAATGCCGCGACCTCGCTGTCGGCGCGTGTCTGTGTGGCATCGAGCTGCGCCAAGACACGGGTCAGACGCTCGGCCAGAACATCCCGGTCCGCGCTCGCTGCCTGTGCGCTGTCGAGCGCGTCCAGAACCTCGGCCAGCCGCGCATCCAGCTGGTCCTTGGCCGTTTCAGCAGCGGCAAGCAATGTCAGCGTATCCTCGGCGGCCTGCCGCTGCGCCTCAAGCGCGAGGGTCATGGCGGTCAATTCGGCATCCGCATCTTGCAGCCGGTTGCGCAGCGCCTCGGCGGCAGCCGCCTCCGCAAGGCGCGCTGCCTCGGCAGAGGTGAGCTCCGTTTCCAGCTGCTGCGCCGCTGCCGTGGCATCCGCCGCCGTAGTCTCCAGATCGGCAACCAGTGCCTCCAGCGCCTCGCGTTTGGCCGCAGCCAGCCGGGCCGCCTCCGTCTGGGCGTCGATTTCACTGCGGCTGGCAGCCAGCGCCTGCGAGAGCGCGTCACGCTCGCCTTCCAGTTCAGACTGCGAGGCCTGCAACGCCGCGCGCTGTGCGGTCAGATCACTGATCGTGGCATTGGCCTCCTCCTGGCGAAGCAACAGCTGCGCAACCTGCGCCTCAAAATCGCTGATCTCTCCGCGCGCCGCCGACAGCTCCGCCTCGGCAGCCTCAAGTGCGCCCTGCGTGGTGCCGAGCGTCGCCGACAAGGCGCCAAGACGGGCCTGCAACTGGCTGTTGGCCCGCTCCTCCAGCCCAAGCGCATCCGCCAGCGCCCCGACTTCCGCGGCCAGCTCATCCAGCTGGCTTTCCTGCCCCGAAATCGTCTCGCGCAGCACAAATTGAACCACCATGAAGATGGTCAGAAGAAACATCAGGACCAGCAACAGACCCGTCATCGCATCCACGAACCCCGGCCATATCGAGGCCTGAAAACGCTGTCCGGTGCGACGTGACAGGGCCATCGCTTAGTCCTCGGAGCCGCGTGCGGTGCGACCCAATCCACGCGGTCGGGCAAAGGCCTTGACCAGGAGGTCGATATCCTTGCGCAGCTCCGCCAGGCTCTCCTGACGGCCGGCGGAGATTTCTTCGAGGATGCGCAGCATCTGGACGTCGATAGAGCGCAGCCGCATCCGGCTTTCGGCATCCAGCCCGACGTCGCCATGGGCGCGCATCAGTTCGGTCAGGGCCTCCTGCCCCACTGCGACCCGCTCCAGCGCCCGGGCCGTGCCTTCGGTTTGGTCCTGCCGCCGGTTCATATCTGTAATCGCATCCACCAGCTCGGACAGTTTCTGATCCACCCCGGCGCGGGCTTCGGAGGTTTGCACAAACATCGACTGCAACGCGTCCATCTGCTCGGTCATGCTGTCCAGCACACCTGCAAGTGCCGTGTTTTCACCGCCGCCTGTCTCCTCGCCTGAAGAAAAGCTGACGCGGGTAAAAGACGACAGCCATTCTTCAAGCTCACGGTAGAACCGGTTCTGACCATGGCCTGCGAACAGCTCAAGCAGCCCGACGATCAGCGATCCCGCCAACCCCAGCAAAGACGAGGCAAAGGCAACGCCCATGCCGCCCAGCTGCGCCTCAAGCCCGGTCATCAGCCGGTTGAACACTGCGATCCCTTCCTCACCTTCCTGCGGGGCGAGGCTGCGGATGGTATCGACCACCGCTGGCACCGTGGTCGCAAGACCATAGAACGTCCCCAGAAGGCCAAGGAAAATCAGCAGGTTAACGATATAGCGTGTAATTTCACGCTCTTCGTCGATCCGGGTCGCAACGGAATCGAGGATCGAGCGGGTCGAGGATGAGCCAAGCTGCATCCGCGCGCCCCGCGACCGCAACAGTGACGCCAGCGGTGCCAGCATCGACGGTGGGCGAACATCCTCTCTGGCGACCCCGGCAGCGAAAGCCTCGATCCAGCGTACCGACCCGATCAGTTGCAGCACCTGCCAGAAACAGGCCATCACGCCGAAAACAAACACCAGACCGATAAACCCGTTGAGCCAGGGGTTGGCTTCAAACACCGGCAAAACGCGCGGCAGCGCCACAAAGGCCCCGAACCCTGACAGCCCGAGAGCGATCAGCATCATGATAATCTGGCGTACCGGTTGGGAAAACTGCGGTCTGCTTTCGCGGTCTGGCTGCGCCATAGCTGTGGCTCCTGACACTTTTTTTTGGTGCTCTTGCAGAACCGGAGCCTATAGGCAAATCCTCAAAAGAGCCAAGGCTTTATGACGCAAGATCCCGCACACGCGCCGCAAGCCAATCCAAATCAGCGTCGCGCAGCCCGATCTCCGCCAGATGCTCGGCCGTATTGAACAGATATTCGGTATTGGGGCCACGTCCCCCAACCGCTTCGGCAATGATCTGCGCCTGAGTTTCGAGGCTAATGCCGCCGCAATATTGGATATGATCGGGATCAATCACATAGGTCACGGCGGTAACTTCCCCGCCGCTGGCCAGCTGCACCGTCAGATCCTTCTCCACATAGGCCGAGGAAATCAGCTCCCGCGCCCGCAGTTCCAGCAAGGTCTGCTCTTCGTGGCCAGCCTCGACCGCCAGCGCGATTCCGGTACAGGCCGCCCCTTCGATGGCATCCAGCGCCAGCACAAGACCGGGTTTCTCCTCGCTGCCGCGATGATGGATCGACTTCATGCAGAAGGACCGCGCATAGCCCGGCAGGGTCGCAACTTCGCGGCGGGCCACCGGAAAACCTGGATTCCACAACAAAGATCCGTATCCAAATACCCACATGGTCATGACGCTGGCCCTTTTTTGATCGCGGTCTATAAACATCAAATCCCACGTCCAGAAAAGAGGCCGAATGATGATCCGTTGGACAAAAATGCTGCTCATTTCGGTCTCCGTCTGGAGCCTTTACTGGGCGGTTGCCGCCTGGGGCCTGCGTCAGGGGCTGGATGGCTGGTTTGCCGAGCAGCAGCGGCAGGGTTGGCAGGCCGATTATGCCACGCTGCGCACCTCCGGCTATCCACTCTATCACCATCACCGGATCACCACCCCGGCCCTCGCCGATCCGGGCACCGGCACCGCATGGCGTGCCGATTGGCTCGACATCCGCAGCCTTGCACTCTGGCCCGGCACCGTGACGCTTCTGCTGCCGCCGACACCACAACGGTTCTCCTATTTCGACAGCACCGCGATCCTGCACGCCGAGGGGCTGCGGGCCGAGCTGCAACTGGCACCGGGATCCGCGCTGGACCTGGAACAGCTGCACATGATGGCCAGAAACTGGACGATACAGAGCAATGGCAAACCCGAGCTGAGCGGTCAGGCGGTCCTGCTGGAGATGACGCGGACCGATGCGCAGAACCACTACCAGATCCACGCCGATGCGCAGGGTGTGTCCCCTCACCCGCTGTTGCGCCAGCGGTTAGCGGCGACCGAGGGGCTTCCCGAGCGGCTGGAGACGGTCACGCTCGACATGAATGTGGGGTTCGACACCAGCTGGAACCGCAGCGCGATTGAGCTGCGCCGCCCGCAGCCGCGCCAGATTTCGCTGCATCTGGCCGAGGCCCGCTGGGGCCCGATGCGCATCAAGGCGACAGGCGAGCTGCGTCTGGATGAGACCGGCCTGCCAGAGGGCGATCTCGCGCTTCAGGTTGAAAACTGGCAGGACATCCTGCAAATGGCCGAAGCCTCAGGCAGCCTGCACCCGACTGCGCGCTCCGGGATTGAGCGGGTTTTGCGGGTCTTTGCCGGGCTTGGCGGCAACCATCGCGACCTTGATCTGCCGCTGACTTTGCGCTCCGGCTATGTCACACTCGGTCCGCTGCCGATCGGTCCAGCGCCCCGTCTGATCCTGCGCTAGCGGCAATAAGGACCACCGCGATGGCGGGCGACGTCCAGATGGAAATGATCCAGATGGTACCGGTCCGAAAGCGGCCCCAGCACGGTGCCAAACGGGCCACAGGCACCTTTCCACATCTTCCGCAGCCCCTTGCGCGTGGCGCGCGCGGTCCAGCCTTTCAGCACCGTGATCACCTTGCCGCTCTCCAGAACGAAGCCCGAGATATCAATCGCCTTGGCCCGACCATGTTCTGAGATCTTTGCGCCCGGCCGGTTGTTCCGGGTGCGGCAGGAATAATGCGCCGCCACCCTCAGGGCCACCACCTTGTCACGCCGGCCAAAGGCCTTGACCACATCCCGCTCCACCCATTTCTTGAGCGCGCGGGCGGTGTCGCAGGTCATCACCGACTGCTGGCTGAGCGTCACCCCGGCAACCGAGCGCACCCGCACCGCATTCTTTGCGCCGCAGCCGTTCAGACGCCCCGGTACGGCACCCACCTCTGCTCCCTGAATGTCGATATCACCGCAGACCGAGGTCTTGCGGCGTTTGCGTTTGCCGAACAGGATTTTCTCCGCCAGATCGCCGGGCCGCAGATGCGGACGCAGAGAGGCCTCTGGACCGGTCGGCATCATCGGCAGGCGCAGCGCAGCCATGGCGACGGCCTGTTCAGACGGCGGTCGCCCTTGCGGGCGCAGATCCGATGAAACGGTGACCGCAGCAGCGGCGGGCGTCGGCGTCAAAGCGGCGACAGCCGCCGGATCCGGGCGCGCATTGGGCCGCAGCGAGCGGTCAGGCGCATTGGCCGCAGTGGCCCCGGCGCTGACGGCGATCATGACGATCAGCCCGGCTGCCGTCGCAACCGCTTGCGCCCCCGACCGCCAGCCGCGCCTCATGACTTGGTCTCGCGGCCGAAGTTCGGCGCCGCCGTGTCCTGCCCGGCCTCGATAATGCCCCGGCGGATGGCCCGGGTGCGGGTGAAATACTGGTGCAGATGCTCCCCATCCCCGGTGCGGATGGCCCGTTGCAGGGCAAACAGCTCCTCGGTGAAACGTCCCAGAATTTCCAGCGTCGCATCCTTGTTGGTCAGGAATACATCCCGCCACATCGTCGGATCGGAGGCGGCAATTCGGGTGAAGTCACGAAATCCCGCAGCCGAGTATTTGATCACCTCGCTATCGGTCACCCGGCGCAGGTCATCAGCCACGCCAACCATCGTATAGGCAATCAGATGCGGCGCATGCGAGGTCACCGCCAGAACCAGATCATGGTGATCCGCGTCCATCTCATCGACGTTGGAGCCCATCCCCTCCCAGAGCCGGCGCAACCGGTCCACCGGGGCGCGCTCGCAGCCCTCTACCGGCACCAGCAGGCACCAGCGGTTGTCATAAAGCTCGGCAAACCCGGCCTCGGGCCCGGAATGTTCGGTGCCCGCCAATGGGTGGGCCGGCACGAAATGCACCCCGTCGGGGATATGCGGCAACACCGCGTCGATCACATGGCGTTTGACCGACCCCACGTCGGAAACCGTGGCACCGGGTTTCAGCACCGGTGCAATCTCCGCCATCACAGCATCCATCGCCCCCACAGGCACACAGAGCACGACCAGATCAGCGTCCTGCGCTGCCTCCGCAGCCGTCTCGCAGACACGATCACACAGGTTGATCCGGCGCGCGGTGTCGCGGGTCTGTGCGCTGCGGGCATAGCCGGTGATCTCGCCTGCCAGCCCGCCACGGCGAATGGCATGTGCCATGGAGGAGGCGATCAGGCCAAGACCAATCAGCGCGATGCGGTTGTAGATCGGCGCGCTCATGCCGCGCCATCCTTGAACGCCTTCACAGCCGCAACCAGTTGCTTGCATGCGGTCTCATCGCCCACGGTGATCCGCAGCGCTGCGGGCAGCTTGTATCCGCTCACCCGGCGCACGATCAGCCCGCGCGACTGAAGGAAGGCATCGCAGGCGCCCGCTTCTTCCGGGCTGGCAAAGCGCGCCAGAATGAAATTCGCACAGGAGGTGTCTGAAGGCACACCCAACTCCGCCAGCGCCTCGGCCAGCCAGCCGCGCCACCTGGCGTTTTCCTGACGGCAATGTTCGGTATACTCCGTATCCCGCACCGCTGCCTCCGCCCCGGCAAGAGCGGTGGACGACAGATTGAACGGACCGCGCACCCGGTTCAGCACGTCAATGATAACTTTCGGCGCATAGCCCCAGCCGACCCGAGCGCCACCCAGCCCGTAGATCTTGGAGAAGGTGCGCGTCATCACCACATTGTCGCGGCTGGCCACCAGCTCGGCCCCGGCGTCATAATCTTCGACATATTCCGCATAGGCGCCATCCAGCACCAGCAGTGCCCCCCGTGGCAGACCATCGGCGAGCCGGGCCAGATCAGCGGTGCCGATCATCGTGCCGGTAGGATTGTTGGGATTGGCGATGAACACCAGCCGCGTGCGCTCGCTGCATCCGGCCAGCAGCGCATCGACATCGGTGACGCGTTCGCGTTCCGCCACCTCGACCGGGGTCGCCCCGGCCGCCAGGGCGCTGATGCGATACATGGCAAAGCCATGCTCGGTGAACAGAACCTCATCCCCCGGCCCCGCATAGGCCTGACAGAGAAAGGTGATAATCTCGTCACTGCCCGCCCCGCAGATGATCTGCTCCGCCGGCAGGCCGTAGACCTCGCCAATCGCCTGACGCAGGGCGCTGTGATCGGAACTCGGATACCGGTGCATCTGAGAGACCGCCGCCTGCATTGCCTCAATGGCTTTCGGGCTTGGCCCCAATGGGTTTTCATTGGAGGAGAGCTTGGTCACATTGCTCACCCCTTTCACATGGGCAGCCCCGCCCTCATAAAGGGCGATGTCCAATATGCCAGGCTGCGGCGCGATGTGGGTCATGGTAGATGCTCCTTGATGCCGCCTCGTAATAACCGCCTTGGCAGCAATGGGAAAGCGGCAAGACGCCTCTTGCCGGATTGCAATGTCCCGGTCCCGTCCGTTGGCTGCACTGAGTGATTGAACTCCGCCATGCCCGCCGCCATGATGGGGCCATGACCCATAAGCTGGATAACATCGACCTGGCCCTGCTGCGCGCCCTGCAGCGTGACGCCAGCCTCTCGCAGCGCGATCTGGCAGAGCAGGTCGGCCTGTCGCAGAACGCCTGCTGGAGACGCCTGAAAACCCTGAGCGAAAGCGGCCTGATGCAGGGCACCACCGCCCGTCTGGACCGCAAGCAGCTGGGGCTGGATCTGGTGGTCTTTGTGATGCTGCGCACACGTCACCATTCGGCGGAATGGTTGCAGACCTTTCGCCGCCATGTGCTGACCATCCCCGAGGTGGTCGATTTCCACCGCATCGGCGGCGATTACGATTACCAGCTGAAGGTCGTGACCGAGGATATGGCCAGTTACGACAAGGTCTACCAGCGCCTGATCGAAGGTGTCGAGCTGGACAGCGTCACGTCGTATTTCGCCATGGAAGCCATCGCCGAAGGACGCCCGCTGCCGCTATAGCCGCAGGCGCCCGCAACCGGTCACCGCTAATCCGCAGTCCTGTCAGCGGCCAAAAGCCTTGTTCGGCATCCAGGTGACACGGCTGCCCTTTGGCCCCATGCGCATATGCAGGCAGGAGGTATTCAGCCGCTG
Organism: Phaeobacter sp. A36a-5a; assembly: GCF_037911135.1. Classification (NCBI taxonomy): domain Bacteria; kingdom Pseudomonadati; phylum Pseudomonadota; class Alphaproteobacteria; order Rhodobacterales; family Roseobacteraceae; genus Phaeobacter; species Phaeobacter bryozoorum. The sequence goes on from NZ_JBBLYU010000001.1 coordinate 2,271,156, forward strand.
AAAATACAGCACATGGATCGGATACCAGCCGGCTTGCGGCACCTCCACCTGCTGGGCAAAGGTCTCCTGACAGGTCTGCCGACCATCGAATTTGCCGACCACCTTGCCGCCGATCGTCGCCCGGATGCCATCATTGGTGAGGAAATCAATCGTATAGATGCCCGGCGCATCAAAACGCACATAGCCACGGATGTCAGCCGCGACATGCTCCGAGCGTTTGGAGGTGAGGGCATTCTGCCCGATGCTGGTATCGCGATAGTCAAGCCCCTTGAGCGGCGGTCCGACCTCGGCTCCGGCCTCCAGCGCCTTGGCAGCGGCGCGCAGCGTCTTGACGTCGTCGGGATAGGCATAGCGCACCGACAGACCCGGCTTCAGCCCCGTCGGTTGCGGGTTTGCCGGGGTCAGGCGCAGGGGCGCCGCCCATGAGAGTGTTGCTGTGAGTGTTGCGGTGACAGCTGCCATTGCAGCCATCCCCAGAATACGGGTCATTTTCATCGTCTACCTTCCTGTTCATCACCTCTGAGCGGGCGTCTGCAAAAAGGATAGGTCCGCAAAGGGGCAGCTGGCAATCGCAAATGGCGGCAGCGGCGGGCGGCACCTGTCACCCCAGGCGATCACCAGTGACCCTCCGCTGCGGTAGCAAATGAAAAAGGGGCCGCCAGATGGCAGCCCCTTTCTGTCGTGTCCGGTTCGGACAGGACTTAGTTCTTGGCGTAGAATTCGACGACCAGGTTCGGTTCCATCACAACCGGGTACGGCACGTCGGACAGGCCCGGTGCGCGCACGAAAGTGGCGGTCATCTTGGAGTGGTCGGCTTCGACGTAGTCAGGAACGTCACGCTCTGCCAGCTGAACAGCTTCCAGCAGTGCGGTCATTTGCTTGGACTTCTCGCGAACCTCGATCACATCGCCTTCCTTAACGCGGTAGGAGGGGATGTTCACGCGCTTGCCGTTGACCAGAACGTGACCGTGGTTCACGAACTGACGGGCCGCAAAAACGGTTGCAACGAATTTGGCACGGTACACAACCGCGTCCAGGCGGCGCTCCAACAGACCAATGAGGTTTTCACCGGTGTCGCCTTTAACACGCTCAGCTTCGGCGTAGATGCGACGGAACTGCTTCTCGGTCAGGTCGCCGTAGTAGCCCTTGAGCTTCTGCTTGGCGCGCAGCTGGATACCGAAATCGGACAGTTTGCCCTTGCGGCGCTGGCCGTGCTGGCCGGGGCCGTATTCACGACGGTTCACCGGGGACTTCGGACGGCCCCAGATGTTTTCGCCCATACGGCGGTCAATTTTGTACTTGGCAGACGTGCGTTTGGTCACGGCTGATCTCCTTCAGTTTTGGTCGCACCCCAAAGGGCTGCATCGAAGGGCGTTGTCCTCTTGCTCCGTGTCGCGAAGGACCGGGTGATCCTTGCGCTCTTCGGGCATGACAGGCATTCCCTTGCGGGAGCCGCCAACACCAATGAAGCCGCGTGTATAGACGAGGGCGAGAGAGAGTCAACCAGCTTTTCCGCCCCTATCGCGCCTTGCCAAAGGCAGAGGGAAAAACGGCTCCGCCAGCCGCGCGGTCGCACGGTCTCAGCGCGCGGCCGACAGGCGGTCAGGCTGCTGCATGTCGCAGGATTGCCGCCTCCGGCTGGCTGAGATTGCGGCGCGCGAATTCGCCATAGCGCATCGCATCGACTTCCAGATCCGGCAGTTGCTGCAACAGCCGGGCGCGATCCTCATCGCGCAGCGCGCTCAGCGCCGCCTGGGCGGGGTGAAAGCTCTCCGTCTCGACCCCATTGGCCCACAGCACCTGATGCTCCGCCAACAAGACATGAATATAGGTGACCTCGCGCAGCTGCGTATCGACCGTAATCTCGCGACCATTGATCAGATCGCGCGCCGCAACCAGCACCTCGGGCGTGTTGAACAGGCTTTGCACATGCGGCCCCCGCAGCAGCATGCGATGGCTCGGCGAGACCAGCAGATCCGCATCGGGCCGCTCGATGCCAAGCGCCCCTCCCCTGATCCGCACCGGGCGCAGCTCAGGCGCGACGAACAGCCGTGCGCCGGTCATCCGCCGCGCGCCAATCCACTGGATCTGCTGGGCGCCGCTGTCGCGGGTCTGGATCCAGTCGCCTTCCTGCAGCTGTTCAACGGGTGTCGCCCCTGCAGGGGTGCGCAGCATGGTTCCGGGGGTAAAACAGATCACGCCGGTATGCGACCGCACATCGCGTCGGTCGCCTGTGTCCATCCGCACATCGACGACCCACAGATCCCTGTCGCTCGGAGGTTGAGAATCGACAAACATCAACAGCGGCCGCTGCACGGGCCCGACATCAATCAGCGTCACCGTGTAATTGCGCCGCCCGTCGGTCACCACGAAATAACGATCCCGCAGCACCGTCTCCGGGCGGTCCTCCTCCGGCCGGGCAGCCGGGCGGTCCCGCCCCTGCGGTCCGAGTTCGATCGCCAGCCCGACCAACCGGCGCACGGACCGCGCCGCGTTGCGCCGCAGATCCCGCTCCGCATCGCCAGGTTCCAGCTCCAGGAGATTGCCAGGCCCGTCGACCCGCAGCGGCGCCCCGCGCCAGCGCCAGCTTGCCCCGGCGGCCAGTGCCGACACCGGCGCCCCCGGCAGACCATCCACTTCGGTCTGCCCCCACGAAATGACGTAGGTGCCTCGAAAGCCTGTTTGCATATGCTCGACTGCCTGTCTCTGGCGGTATTGTTGTTAAACCAACGTTAACAGAAACCGCCCGCCCACAAAAGCCACATCACCAGAACGGTTCACAGTCCCTCGTCCTTTATGGTCAAAGAGATGCAGCCTACGATTTCAAGACAGCTCACATGAGGAAGGACGAAAGGGATGGTGGTTGTCGGCTGGCAGGACTGGGAGCGACAAGGGCTGGAGCATTGCGTCTGCCGTGAGACCCCGCAAGCGTTCTCAACAGACTGGCCTTGGCGAGCACTTCGCCCAAAAAAACGTTTTCCAGCGTCAACTGGCCTATCTTCGCGTGCAACGATTTGACATCGATCTCGGGCTCCTTCGACGCCTTCGGCTTGTCGTCAAAAAACGTCTGTCACGCGGCCTAGGGGCTGGTCTTTCCATTGCTCGACCTCGTTCGGATGAACGTCAAACTGCGTCGCCAATTCGCTCATCGCTTTGTCGCCCTTCAAAGCTGCCAATGCGACTTTCGCCTTGAATGCAGGGCTGTGGTTCCGTCTGGGTCGTCTGGCCATCGTCGCTCCTTCGTCCCGGCACGCTGCCGGATCAGGAGCGGGAAATCCACCTAGCTCAACTGTCCATATTTCTCGGGCCAAATCTGTGTTTCCACACATCCAGTGCTACGAACGCCAGAAGCGCCCCTTGGGGCGCCAT